>CAZJMW010000048.1:0-10799 GCA_964547375.1 uncultured Dehalococcoidales bacterium
TTTTATCACCTAATTACGATGAATCCGGGGAAGTAATTTGCGTTTTTATACCCGTATGATTATCTTGCCCAAAATAAAGGATATTTTCGTAAATGTTATACCCAAAAATATAAATAAAAGCTAGTGAGAAGATATTAATCTTTTGAAGCCACGTATTTATATTCCCAGCGTCTTTTCCATCATTAATCTCTTGTGATCGCTAACCCAAAATATGACGCCTTATAAATACAACCCAGATTGGTAAAGAGGCTAATATAAACCAGTGGGCTACAGCATCATAAACCTTAGCATCCTCGTCGACCTCGACTTCCACGGATTCTAGATATTTTGAGATGTATTCAATTAATTCATCCGTTTGGTCCTCGGCGAAATACTCACCTCCAGTCCTGAAAGAAATCTCTTTCAGGACATCATCCACAAGATGAAACACGTAGTCAATATATTTACCATCTGACTTTGCATATCCGGTGAACTGCCCATCGGTATACAGGGGGACTTTAGCCCCTTCTGGCTCACCGACCCCTACCGTGACTACCTGTATGCCTTTTTCTACACAAGCCGCCACACCTTGTTCTATCAGTTCTCTTTCCTCATCGGTAACCCTCGGAAGGTTCCAGTAAAAAAGCTCCCCGTCACTGATGATGACGACGATCTTAGGGTGATCGCCTTCGGAAAACTTGGTTGCGACCTCTTGGAGAGGTTTTCCGAAACCCGTGTCCCCGCCGGGCGTGGAATTTATATCGAGGACGGTCTTAATGGTTGCTTTAAGATAGGCGTAGTCTTCTATGCCGACAAAGGGAACATGAGATCTGGCGATATTGGTAAGACCGAACAGTGCTATCTTCACCTGCCTCAACTCCTCCATGCCACTTACTACCTCATAAAGAATGGGTTTTGTTCTCTCCAGCATGTTCGGAGAGTCAAGGTCTTTTTGGGCCATCATGCTTCTAGTGACATCTACCAACAGAGCTACTTCACCGGTCTTTTCTGTTGCAGCGGTAGCATAATATCCAACTTTAGGAAAAGCTAACACAATGATAAGAAGTGCCATAAGCATCCCAGCCAGGACATACTTCTCTATCTGTCTTATGCCAACACTTCGGAGAACCGATGGAAACAACGCAGCTGCTTCCCTCTTCGCCTTCCATCCCCATAGACCTAAACCAAAGAGAACCGGCGGTAAGGCTAGTAGCCACCAAAGTAAACCAGGGTTTTCAAAGATCATTCAATCGCCTCTTTTACAAATCTGTTTAATACCCTTTATGGGCAAGCCCCGAAGAATATCCTGAAGATCCTCCGAGTATGCCGTGTGCTTGTGGCACTAATATCTGTGCCTTTGTTGGTGTTATTATTGCCTGTATTTTTTCACAGAGCTCTAAATTATATTTTGCATCCTCATTACTTGGATCAAGCCTCACTGCTTCTATCAGCTTGGCATAGGCTTCGGCAATTCCGAAAAAAGGAGTAGAATTTTTAATGACTGTGGCAGCGTTATCGGCCATAATGGTTCCTAGGTTGTAAAAGGCTAACGCTCTGAGCTCCTCATCCGTACTCTCCATAAGCACTTCTTGATAATACGCTGCCGCCCTTACAACAGGGTATTCTGCTGGGCGGTCGCTGTTAGCGGGCAGAAGTTCTTCTTGCATGCCATAAGTTGTTACGCCCTGGTTGTACAACTTTACGTCATTTCTCTGCGCCCATTCCGGCCCAGAAAATAGATAAATTGCCATAATGATGATAAGGATGGCGAGAACTAATAGGCCGATATTTAAGCCTGCTTTCCTAACTAAAGAAGACTCTATGAAAAGGAACTTCCTTTCTTCCTTTTTAACATTATCCATGTGTCTTTTCCTCCTTAAGGTATTTTTCTGAAACGTGTCTCACTGAGTACCAGACAAAGTCCGATCAAGAACAGGGATGGCAGGACCAGGAAAGGAATCAGGCTTTTCTTCACCAGGGTTTCGTCTTCCCTTATTACTGACATCCGCGTATCGGTAATCTCATTGCATATTTGATTGATGGCTTCTTTGTCTTCCATACTTACGGCTTTGATAGGGCCAAAATCTTTCCCAGATTGCTTAGCTGTTAAGAGGGCGGCCCCTGGAGTAATAATATAAATTTTAATATCATTCAGTGTAATCCTGGTCATTTCCTCAACTATCCTTAACCACTCTCCGGCTGGAACGTCCAAGTCGGTGATAAGGATAATAGTTTTATCGCCGCCGTATATTTTTTCATCGAGTAACTGGCGGGCTTTGGCCATAGCTTGGGGAACCTGCGTTCCGATGGATATCCAAGCGATATCTTTTACCTGTTCCAGAGTATCCTGAAAGAGCTCATCTTTGTTGATGAAATACCGAGCGATGTAGTTTTCAGTTGAAAAAATAAGAAGGCCAAAATTGATGTCGCCTCTTCTGGAGATTAAGTCACTGAAAATGGTGTAGCTATGCCCGAAAGGTGTCGTAGCGCTATAGCCAACGCCCATGCTTCCTGAAACATCCACCACCAACATCGCTGGGTAGCCGTAAATATAAGTGACTTGTTTCGATATCACATGAGGGTTCGACATTATTCCCATAATGAGAATCGAGGCTAAGATTACTGGGATTGATAAAACCAAGATCCTCTTACTTTTGAATGCTACATTTTTTCCCCAGAACTGTAGATCAATACCCAGTCCCTTCTTTTTCCCGAACCAAGGTAGAAATATCGCCAATGGCACCAATAAACCGATCACCCATAAATAGGCAGGGGCATCGAATTCAAGGGAGCCAAAGAACCCAACTAGTTCCTCCATTCTTCGCGCTCTCCGATATAGTAGCACTCGAAGATTTCTTCAAGCAGTTTTAACGATTCCTCTACTACTTCCGGCTTTATATCCTCCGGACTATAAGCAAGCTGACTCTTTTCGAACAGCGAAATCACCAACGTCTTTGCCTCTTCTGGAACTAAATCAAGATTCGGCTCCTCAAGCCAACCAATCTTCTCCTTTGGCGACAGAACTAATCTGAGGATAAAGTCTATCTGGTGTAGCAGGCTCTTTGGTTCAGCCCCACTATCTATATTATCCAATAGGGAGTGATAAGCCTGACGGACTACCTTACTCATTTGTTTGTCTCTGTCCTGCTTAACCTTTTCTTTCCATTGGGGGATGACTCGCATGGTGAAGTCAGCCACTATCACAGCGGCCAGCATGCATCCAAGTACCAGTAATATCCATGGCAGACGGTTTTGGCCTAAGTTTTCAATTGTGCCCTTGGTTGGCTGAAAGACGCTATTACCGGCCTTTATCTCGGCGGCAATGCTGTTGACATCGCTAGCGGGTATGCGGGAGGCAACGTACACTGATTCGGGCACGACCGATGTTTCAGCAAATCCGTTACCATCATGTAGCTGGTAACGTACAACAATGCTGGGAAATGAATAAAACTGGGTTGTCTGACCAACGATGAACTGTAACTCATATTGTCTCTGATACACGCGAGCTCCGGAACCAACACTGAACTCGGTCTCTATGGTAGCTCGTATTTCAAAGGGCTGCAGGTTAACGGCGCTGTCAAGGCTATCCCGATCAATCCCGTATATCTGGTCGGTGTCGTACAACGCCTGTATCGTATACAAGAAGGCATCTCCCTTCTGAACGCTTTTGACCTCAGGCCATGCGTTGCACAGGATTACTTGTCCTTCAGGCAGTTGCTCAACCTTGGCATTGCCCATTGATAAACCGTCAGTTCTAGGCCAAAGACCTACCAGGAGGACTAATACTAAGGTAACCAAGCCTGGCAGAACCCAGAATAGTCTTATCTTCTTCATTTATTACTCCCTTTCTTTGTTGTTTCTATCCCTTGGTTCTTCTCCGGCTTTCAAAAAAACTGGAGAAGACCTGATAACAATCATTTACCGAAGGAGAATCCAGCACTACATGCTCAATACCCGCTTCATGGAAGTTATAGGCAAGGTGAGAAAGATGTCTAGCTGATACGTCCTGAACCTCTTTAAGTTTCTTAGGGGAAAGATATATCTCGGCTCTTCCATTTCCTTTACTGTCTTTTACTACTACGTTAATTGATCTTTTCATACATGCATTCTTCTCAATAGGGTCTCTTATTACTACTGGTATGAAATCAAATTTCTTAGCAACTGGTCGGAGCAAGTCTGTAAAATTTTCTTCAAATATGTGGTCTTTAAAATCAGAAACTAAAAATACCATGCTCTGTTTATTCACGTTCCCCATCATATAAGATAGCGCTCCGGGTATATCTGCAGGAACGGGAGTACCCTCGCAGTCCAGAACACGGACTTTATCCATTATCTTATCACAGCTATCCTCTCCATATTTGGCAGGGAGAAAACATAAAATATCTTTATCAAAGGCACAAAGCCCTACGGGGCTGTATACATTATTGGCGGAGTAAACTATAAGACCTACGGCGATATCTCTTATATCAGGCTTACCTGAGAAGAACATATCTTTAGTCCTGTTCATGGAACCTGACATATCCACCCACACAAATATATTCATCCTCCTACCTACAGTACGCCTAATGATCTCTTCCTCTCCAGATTCCAAAAGGGTAATGAGGTCAAGGTCTCTAAGGTCATCTCCAGGTTCATATGGCTGAATATCGGCAAACTCAATACCGTCTCCTTTATAGATACTTTCCCACTCTCCGGAGAATATATTCTTTAGTTTAAGCCTCGTTGAAAGCTGAACCTTACTTTGCCGTAGCTGGTTGTAATTCCCTTGCTCCATCTTCAAATACCTTCTCAATCGCTTCAGAAATAATTTCCTTCACCCTTACAACTTTATCCTTGTCACTAGAAATATGCTGTAACCCAATTCTGTGATTTAAAATAGGGAACGCAAGCACAACAATATCCGATAAGTTAACATAACTTCTTCCTTTAAGGAATGCCCTTGTCTTGGCACCGCGTTCTAAGAACAAATAGCCCCTTTCTCCTTCGGGAAGAAGATAGAAGTCTTCAGGAGCTACAATCCCACCTTCAGGGCGTAGTGCACGTATTAACCTTATCATGTCCCTTCTTATATCTGGGCTTACCACTATATTTTTCCTTATAAACTCTCTTATCTTGAGTACTTCTTCCTTGGAGATTACCTGCCTGATCTGAGGATCTTTCTCTTGGTGAGATTGGGCAATACTAAACTCTTCTTCCTCAGTTAAGGACTCAGAGTAGATCTTCATCATAAAACGATCAAGCTGAGCTGCACCGAGAGTAAATGTACCTTCAACATCAATAGGGTTTTCGTTAGCCATAACAAAGAAAGGTTCTTCTAATGGATAAGTATCCTTTCCTACAGTAATCTGCTTTTCCCCCATGGCTTCAAGTAGTGCCGAACGAGTCTTCTCATGGGCACGGTTAATTTCGTCAGCTAAAACAAGATTAGAGAATAAAGGACCAGTATGAAACTCAAGTGTTCTATCTTGGTGCTGTTCAACAATTCTCACAAGGTCCATAGGCTTAAGATCTGGGGTAAACTGAATACGGCTGAATGTTGCATCTGAAATAGTTTTGGCAAAGGTATCTAAGGTAGCAGATTTACCCTTGCCCACTTTACCTTCAACAAGAAGGTGAGGGCCAAGCTTTCTTTCACTGTGGGAATAAAAACAAATCATAATTGATTCAATAAGATTAGGTAGGCCAGTGATACGTTTATGTATCTCTGCCTTTTGCTCATCTATTTTACATCTATAGCTTTCAAATTCTTTAAAGTTCTCATTCATCTGGACTTCTCTCCTTTGTTACACTTCTAGTTACAGTTATTTTAGCACTAGTTATACCAGGACACAAAATATTATCCCTCCTGATATTATTAATACAACATCCTCTTTTGTGGATGTTGTTATTTTACGATCATATCCGACTTTATATAATGTATCACTTAAGTCTTAGGTGATTTCCTCATAGGTATGAGCCAACGTTATTCTACCATTTTACAAAACATAAGTAAATAAGCTGTAAAAATGTTATTATTTGCACTTAGTTGAAAATAATAACATTAATGAAAAAAGGGAAAGCGATGAATAACACAAATAAATATTGGTTGATAAATAAAATTCTTTTTTATAAGTGCCATAGTGGCAGGTGCATTAGCCATAATAATATATGTGAATATATATAAAATGGATATAGCACAATGGCAAAAGGGAGTAATACTTATATTTATTGGTTTAGTTCTGTTATTAGTTAAAAAATTAGCGTTTGAGAACAGAACTGATACTAATAGGCAGAACACCAAATACAATTAATCCAATGCCACACCACATAGGGGTCATGAAAAATATTGCGAAGATTCTACGATGATAATAATAGTTCCTAAAATACTTATTATATTGCCGAAGAAAGTTTTTAATATATTACCTAACTTTAATTACACCCATTTTGGTATTTAAAAGATAATATAACAGGTCGTATATGAAGGTAATACCTTAGGAGATAAAATAATGAGTATAACGATAGAAAATAGCAAAACGCTAACCTGTAATTATTGTGGGTCAACAGCTTTAGTGAAATATGGCAATTATAAAGACACGCAATTATATTGGTGTAAGGTATGCAATCGTAAAATCAAAGCCGATGATATGACATTTAAAATGAAGCCCCCCTTTTAACGAAGTATCATCAGCTTTGAATAAGCATTACAACGGAATGAGGATTAATTCCATAAAAAGACATTTAGAACAAGAAAGCAACCTTAGTCCATCAACAGCAACAATTTATGATGGGTACAAAAATATACTCAATACATAACAGACAGCATAAAAGATTGCAGACCGAATAATATTAGGTGATATTTTGGTGGCAGATGAAACCATCTTATTGATAGATGGTAGTAAATGGG
The DNA here is from genome assembly GCA_964547375.1 of uncultured Dehalococcoidales bacterium. GTDB lineage: Bacteria > Chloroflexota > Dehalococcoidia > Dehalococcoidales > UBA5627 > UBA5627. The sequence goes on from CAZJMW010000048.1 coordinate 6,863, forward strand.
GGATATTATCGACACCAAAACACGCTTCTTATTGGCTTCTAGGCTATCTAGGAGTAGGACAACAGATGACGCACAATTATTAATCAACAAGGCAGTAAAACAAGCTGGCATATACCCAAGTTAGTATTAACTGATAAATTAGCTAGTTATGAAGATGTTCTTTACGGCAAGGATTCAGAACACCAGTAGGGCAATCCGTTTGACGTTGAAAACAACACGAATCTAATCGAAAGATGGCATTCACCGTTAAAGACACGAACTAAGGTTATGCGAGTGTTTAAAAAATTTGAAAGTGCCTTAGAGTTTACTAACGTATTTTTAGCATATTATTACTATATAAGACCGCATTCATTTATAGATAAAACACCAGCAGAAACCGCAGGGATTAAAAGCACACTTCATAACTATGAAGATGAAGTAAATCAGCCTTATCAGATAACAGCCAGAATACCGATAAAGGAATATAACGTCAGGGAACTTGATATTACCAAAAACTATATTAAAAAGCCTATAAAAAGAAGCACATTAAGCAAATGTAAACCGTTAGTAAACCGAGCTAATAAAATACCAAAGGTCGAAAAGAATCCTAATCCAACACCAATTATAAAAAGCATTAGGTTAAAATAATGAAAGGGGGTTATGGCAGGGGATAATCCCAGTTCCTTTATAGAATAGTGTTTGAATAAACTTGACGATTATCCAAACACACACTACGGAAACTATAAGTTTACCCATAATGTCCTCCTATCTCGATGTAAAGTAAGTCAATTTAGCCCTTTACCCCGTGAGAATAAGAGGTTTGGCGATTACCCCTGACGCCAATATTATATCATAATGAATACACTAAAATTGAACAAAGCCGTAATTTTCGTACTTACCCGCAGTTAATATTGATATTGTTTCCCCTGCAGTCGGTCCATCGGTGAGTATTTATGGTGCTGCTCTGTTGTCTGGGCGCTAGTGAAATGCAAGTAGTTATTGCGTATTTCAAAGGTGGTGTGAACCGGTATCCCCCATGGCAAGAAGATATTTACCTCGCTGACACCTAGCTGCTCACAAACTTATGTAGGCACGGCTGGTAAATAAGACGAAATAGTACCTTCGTTTACTTAAACGTCAAGTATAGCGTGTTGCACGTCTTGAAAGTTTTACCGTTTTAAGGCAAAGTGGTATCATATTCGCGATAGATATAAAGGCGGAGTTTTCATTACAAAAAAGGGGGTTATACTCACGAATGGCAAGTTATAAACAGCCGTGCTTTCACTGCGGAGCGCTAATTGAATCAGATGCGCGTTTTTGCCCCGCCTGCGCCAGTCAAAGTCCTTTCGGATACACCTGTCCGAATTGTCTTAAAACTATCGAAAAAGGAGTTAAAATTTGCCCCGGTTGCGGGATTTCATTATATATATCCTGTCCCCATTGCCAAAAACAAACCTTCGTGCAGGATAAATGCGAACAATGCGGAAAAAGTCTGATGGTTACCTGTACTAACAAGCGATGCGGAGCGGTACAGGTTTTTTTAAATACAAAATGCAACAATTGCGGAAGCAAGTTAAAAAAATAATAACGAAACGGAGATTTTGCTATGTTACGATCATTCACAAGGAACTATGAGGACAATTCAACTGATGCCGGATTTCAATTCACGTATTATTGCGATGTATGCAATGACGGCTACAAAAGCTCCTTTGTACAATCTGCAACCTATAAAAAGGGTAAGGGTTTGCGTGGCCTGACACAGGGCATCTCAGTGCTTGGGCAGCTTGTCGGAGGAAGAATCGGAGATATCGGCAGCACTGTAGAAAGCGGCGGAGACATCCTTTCCAGCCGTTTTGACGGTATGAGCCCGGAATGGCAAAAAGAGCATGATATTGCCTTCGAACGTGCGCAAAATGAAGCGCAGCGCCATTTTCACCGCTGTCATTCCTGTAATAAATATGTCTGCGATAGCTGTTTCAACGAGGATGAAGGCTTATGCACCGATTGCGCCCCGCGGCAGGAGGTCTATGTAGCCAAAGCGCGGGCGGATGCGATGCGCAGAAATATAGATGAAGCCGGTGAGAATGCTACTGTCTGGAAAGGGCAGATCGAAAGCAAAACCACTGTGTGCTCGGTTTGCGGTAAACCGGCCGGCAACGGTAAATTCTGCAACAATTGCGGCGCTTCGATGGAGATGAAGGTATGTTCAAACTGCGGTGCAAAAAATGCCCAGACAGTCAAATTCTGCAATAACTGCGGCACTTCAATGACTGCGTCTGTTGCCAAACCGGGTAAATGTTCAAAGTGCGGTTTTCAAAATGGAATAGGCACAAAATTTTGTTCAGAGTGCGGAAACAAACTGTTATAAAATAAAAACATAACAGGAGACATCATGTTTAATAAAAATTCGCATCAAAGTGACGAAGATAATCAGGAGGCAACTCCGGCTAAGGCAGGTTACGAAGGCTATCTGGAATCGCCTCGCCTGACCGGCGCTGTAAAGATTACCGTTGGTGAAGATGCATTGCTTCTGGCTGAGACATTCAACCGGGTTGCTATCGAATACGATGATATAATCGAATTCAAGCTATCTGATTTTATAGTGTATATCGTTACAGCGGAACAATCCTTCGCTATCAGTCGCCTCGGGCAGGCCGGAGAGTGGTTTTTTAACGAGCTCTATGCTGCCTACAATCGCAAGGTGCTCGCTGCGCTGTTTGTGCAGGGTGAAAGCATTCTCGAAACCGAAGGCGATTATATTGTTAATGAGTACGGAAACCGCTCACAGGGTACCGCGAAGATACAATTATATCAAGACAACCTGTGTATTCTTCCCGCCAATTCCGGCGCAAGGAGAATTCCCTACAGTTTCATCAGTGCCTTAAAAAGAGAACAGTATACTATCGAAGTAGTCCTCAATTCCTGCGAGAGTTATATTATTTCGAAGCTGGGATATGATACAGATATCTTTATCAATAAGTTGACCGAACGGATAACCTCTCTGCAGGAGAAGCGTTTGTCTTTTATCAGGGCTTTGGATTCTTCCATCGGCATGTCCGAAGCTGTAGAAGTTGCCAAATTATTGCCCTCCGACCAGGTTGTATGTTTCGACAAACTGGAAGCCGGTTACCCCTCGTTAGCTAAGGTAGTCAGAGAGATAATTAAATCCAGCCGGATTGCCGACAGTTTTAAGATGCTGCAAAGCATCGGCGACAGCACGCAACTGCTGGTCGGTATTAAAGAGGGGCCGGCAGAAAAAGTAGAATCCCAAAAAGAGGACACGCCCTCAGGCGATACTCAAGAAGAAATATCGCAACCATCTGAGCAGGAAGAAGCTACCCCCTCAGGCGAAGCGCAAGGAGAAACATCGCAAGCGCCTGAGCAGGAAGAGGAAAAGCCTGAATATACAGTGTGGATAATCGCACCCGGCAAAGACCATAAAGCGGCAGCAGTTGAGCTGGCTTTACCCGGAGAGCAGTCGGCCACATATTTGTACCGCACAGAAGGAAATTTCGACGAATTGGTATCTATTATCAACCGGGCACTGGAAGCGGTTTCATTTCGCCGCGAATTTATCATGCTGGCGGAGACTAAACTGCAAAGCGAAAAGTATGCCGAATACCGCATGCTGCTGGAGCGTACTCCTGCCCTGAAACTTCTACGGGAGCGTTTTCTTACCAGGGTAATTCATGCTTCCCCCGAAAAATGGAAGGCGGATATTATCGCCGGTTTAAAGCTGCCGGCAGGCGATGCGGTTAAAGGGCAGGAAAATAAGTCTCCTAAATATTGTGCATCCTGTGGTGCAAGCCTTCAGGAAGGGGTCAAATACTGCTCCGGCTGCGGTGCCAGGATTCAATAACAGGCGGGGAATATTATTTAAATCAGCAATTAAAGGCAGGGGCGGTCCGGTTGATACAAGTATAAGATAATCACCACAGGCCGCCCCGTTAAATCTCAT
>CAZJMW010000049.1:0-9982 GCA_964547375.1 uncultured Dehalococcoidales bacterium
GTCGTTGTAGTCGTGGTTGTAGTAGTGGTGACGATTTCTTCCAGAGTGTACTTGATATCGAAGGACAGGGCATCACCCTGCACAACATTACCGGTAGTTGCCGGCAATTCCCATTGCCATACCAGCGAAACTGTTTCACCGGGAGCTAAAGATAATACACGGATTTTCCTCGAATCCCCGGTATTTAGCGGGAATGCGCCCAGCAAGCCAGGCATGCTGACATTGGTAGTAATACGCGCAGAAGACACGCTTAAAAGCATATAATCGGATAGTTCGCCCGGCTCTGCGGTATTACCCGTTTCCGCTTCGGGATTCAACCCTTCGGAATCGACGATGTTGGAAATCCAGATATAGAGATTCCCGGCCACGCTGCCGTCGTTGCGCACGGTTACATTCTTGGTACCGCTGTCACCCGGCACGATATTACTTACAGACCAGGGTGTCGTACCCTCGCCTCCCATAACGAGTACCACCGGGTCGTCTGCGGCCACCGGAATCACCGGCACCATGCTAAACAGGCATAGTGCAGTCAGTAATACAATTAATAATTTTTTCATTACCGTTTTTATGTTCAGCAAATTATTTAGCCCGCTTCATAAGTAATATGTTATCGTCTAAATTTATTTTTTACGTGCCCTGGTTGTGGTCGCTACCTTCATAACTCCTGTATATGCCCCTGTTCCGGTTGCTACTACTCTTAAATAGCAATAGCTGTACACTGAACTTACCAGGTATGAGTTAGTTGTAGCTCCTGTAATATCTACCCAATCATCCTCGGTCGGCTCATATACATAGTTGGAATGCTGCCACTGGTAAGTAACATATCCGGCCGCGCCCGAAGGAGTCAGGCTACCCGCATATATTGTATTACCGAATAACGGTTCACCGATAATCGCTCCCATAGCGGTAATCGGGCACCCTGTAACAGGTCCTTTAGCAGCACTGGTTACTGTGCCTGAATAACTGCCCGAACCAATCGCAACCACTTTAATGTATTTAGTATAGTCGCTTGCCGTCAAGGTATAGGTGGCTGATGTTGCTCCGCTAATAATATCATATTCACCATCACTGGTACTGCAATTATACCACTGGTAGGTTGCAGTAGCGCCCGAAGGCGTCAAGCTGCCCGCGGTCAGTGTCTGCTCAACCTGAGCCGTACCGCTGATGGCACCGATGTACTCCAACGGTGTTGAAATGGAAGCCACCGGCCCCGTATAGTCGCTGGTTACCGTACCGCTATAACCGGTTGTTCCGGTTACCGAAACCTTAAAGTAATAACCGATATCGCCCGTAAGCATAGTGTATGTATTAGATGTCGCTCCCGAAACGTTCACATATTCCCCGTTATAGGTGTCGCATCTCTTCCATTGATAGGTAACTGTTGCGGACAAAGGTGTGATAGTGCCGGCAGTCAGAGTATTTTCGACTACAGCAGTTCCGCTGATGGCACCGATAGCTGTAACCGGACAGCTTGCTACCGCTCCGACATAATTGCTGGTTACGGTACCGCTGAATTCACCTGAACCGGTCGCTACTACCTTGATATAGTAATCATAATCGTCACCTGTCAGCGTATAAGTACTGGATGTAGCTCCGAGGATATTCTCATAAAGGCCTTCGGCGGTATTGTGTTTCTGCCATTGATAGGTGACACTGGCGCCGGAAGGAGTTATAGCGCCGGCAGTAAGTGTCTGCGCTACCTGAGCCGTACCGCTGATGTCCCCGATAGCCGTAATAGGTGTGGTGCTGTTAACCACCCTGCCCAGGGTAACCTTGGTATCACTGCAACCGATATATGCCCCTGTTCCCGTCGCAGTCACCTTGAGATATCCACCCGTATCGGCACCCTGTACGGTGTAGGTATTCGATGTAGCTCCGGTAATGAGTGTCCAAACATCTCCCGCCCAATTCGAACGGTACCACTGGTAGGTTACCGTAGCGCCGGAAGGTGTAAGGGCACCGGCTGTCAAGGTCTGGCCCGGTTCTGTTGTGCCTACAATGGCCGACATTGTGAAGGTTCCGGCTGCCACCGGTCCCTTGGCTGCACTGTAAACTGTACCTGTATAAGTACCTGAACCGGTTGCCTTAACTTTAATGTAACCGTAATTAGTGTAATCAAGAGCTGTTACAACATATGTATTGGAGGTCGCACCTCCTATATTTTCATATGTTCCGTCAACGGTAGCGCATCTTTGCCACTGATAGTTTGCGGTTGCACCGGAAGGAGTCAAAGCTCCGGCAGTCAATGTACTGTTTACCTGCGCCGTGCCGCTGATGGTACCAATAGCAGTTAGCGGTGTCTGGGTAGTCGTTACCGGGCTGACGGTAGTTGCGCTAACGGTACCGGTATAATCACCACTGCCTGTAGCAACCACCTTGATATATTTACCGTAATCCTCTTCGTCCAATTGATAGGTATTGGATGTCGCTCCGCTGATATCCACCCAGGTTTCACCGTTCAAGCTCTGCCACTGATAACCGGCAGTTGCCACAGCAGGAGTAAGTGCACCCGCTGTCAGTATCTCACCCACTACGGTAGACCCGGTAATAGGAGCAATAGCAGTGATTTGGCCCTTTTGAACCGGACCGATATAAGCGCTGGTTACGGTGCCGGAATAACTGCCCGAACCTGTCGCTACTACCCTGATATACTTGGTATAAACTGCGCTGGTAACAGTGTATTCGTCTAATACCTCTCCAACAATATCCTCGTATGTACCATCAGAAGTTGCACAACTCTGCCACTGATAGGTGGCTGTGGCGCCGGAAGGAGTTAAAGCGCCCGCTTCAAGGGTATATCCGATTTGCGGAACACCGCCGATGGTATCGATAGCTGTAATGGGTGTGGTGTTGGAGGTTACCGGGTCGGTTGTAATGGCGCTGGCAGTACCGGTATAGGAGCCTGTTCCGGTAACGACAATCTTTATGTATTTCTGGATATCCGCACCGGTCAGTGTATATGTATTTGAAGTAGCTCCTGTGATATCGATAAAGCTTGCTCCATCCGACCTCTGCCACTGGTAGGAAACCGTAGCACCGGAAGGTGTTACCACCCCGGCGGTCAATGTATATCCTGAAGTTGTCGTACCGCTGATGGGGCTGATGGATACGATTTGCCCCTGAGCTACGGCACTGGTATAGGCGCTGTAAACAGTGCCGACATAACTGCCGTAACCGGTCGCTTTTACCTTGATGTAGTATTCATAGTCATCTGTCGTTACTTCATAAGTATTGGATGTGGCATCAAGGATATCGTCATATGTACCCTCCGCGGTTTCGCATTTCTGCCACTGGTAATTGGCGGTAGCTGTCGACGGTGTAAGTTCACCTGCCGTGAGTGTCTGGGCAACCGCTACCGTGCCGCTTATCGCTCCGATGCCCGTAATCGGACATTTTACCGGGCCGACGTAAGCGCTGGCAACGCTGCCTTTGTAATCACCGCTACCGGTTGCCATTACCCTGACATAGCGGTCGAGGTCTGCCATTATCAGTGTATAGGTATTTGAAGTAGCTCCGGAAATATTGGGGAAAGTTCCGCCGGTAGTAAGGCTCTTTTGCCACTGGTAGCTTGCCGTTGCCGCTGCGCCGGACGGTGTTAAAGCCCCGGCTGTCAGCGTCTGCCCTACCTCGGTTGTTCCGCTGGTAGCTCCGATATCCGTTACCTGGGTTTTCCCGCTAGTTAGCGGACCTGAAAAATAAACCCTGACCTCATTTAAAGTAGGAGTACTGGCTACATCGCTGGTTGTCAAGGTCGCCCTCCATTGCATATAGCGCCCTGATGGCATTCCTGCCTGTACCGGGGAACTGCTGTAAGCAGTGCTCCACGAAGGGCTGGAAGCATCTTTGGTAAACGGAGTATCCGATGCCCTCACCTGGAAGGTAATATCGGTGTTTGCCACAAGTACTTCATCCCATATCAGGGCGTCCCAGCGCGTGCCGCTTGCCTCGCTGTCGAATACCTGCGAGCTAACCGTCCCGGAGGTGTAGAAATCGGAAGCCAGCATCGCCAGCTTGACGTTACCGGGACTGGTGGCAGTTTCAACCTGGCTGAGTGAACCGGCATCCAGTTGGCTGCGGTTAGTCTGGCTCCAAAGCCAGGATGTCCATGCTGTAGCCACATTTTCGGGAGATGATTCAACATCATTTGAACCGATGAAGGCGGAAATAATGGTTTCCTTGCCGGCCAGCGCCAGTAGTAATGCAGCGGCGGAGGCCTGCAGGAATTTCCGTCTCGTTATATAATATTGATTCATCTCTCTCTTCATCATTGCTTTGTTCCTACTGTGTCAATGTAAAGGTAACATCTATCTCGGCAGTATCGCTCTGGACGATATTGATATCGGGGTCGTCCGGCAGTGACCATGTCAATACATAAACGATGGTATCATTTGCTCCTGAAGCAGCCAGCGTCTGTCCCTCGGCATTAAGTACCGCATCCAATCCGGAAATTGCTACCGGACTTCCCGCAGAACCCAGTATATAGCTCAGCGCGGCTTCTGCAGAAGCCTGGTCTGTTCCCACTCCTCTCTGCAGGGTTACCTTAAGGTAATCATCGAGGTCGCCGTTGCCGCCCCCGTTATTACCACTGACTGCGCCTTCGGGTTCGTTGGTGCCGTTTTCTGTGAAGGTAGACGTACTGGAAATAGTGAGTGTTCCTCCCAGAGTTCCGGTGTTGGAGAGCACCCATTCGATAGTGCCCGTCTGGCCCGGAGCTATCATTCCGAAAGTGACATTGCCGTTGATACCATTGCCGCCTGCTGCGACACTGTACAGTGAAGAATCCCCGGAATAAGACCCGGTAACGAGGGGTACCAGGTCCAGCGTACCGGCCGTCATGTGGTTATCGGTAGACGTTTCGGTATCGCTGAAATAGGCATACGTTCCCCCGACTATGCCTGCCAGCAGGCACAGGGCTAATATTATCGCTAAAATTAGACCCAGGGTCCTATTCATCCAAGTCTTTCCTTCAATTTACCCGTACCTTTATATACAACCATGTACTCTACCTTTTCCCTGCCTCCGTATCCGGATATAAGGGTATTGATAAGTACAACCTATTGCTTCCGGAATTCTCCGAAAGCAAATTATTCAATATCAAACACTTGATACGCTGTATTTATTTATTAGTCTGCAGCAGCCTGTTCGAGAACGAAGGAAATATCGAATGAAAGGCTATCGCCCTGAATGGTGTTGTCGGCAGAAGTAGGAATATCCCATAAAACAACAAGGTCATCGGTTGCCGCGGCAGCCATAGTAAGTACTGCGTCCCATTCGTCCCCATCATAAGCGGAAACTGCCGCATACTGGAGGTCGGCTTCACCGGCAGAATAGGTATAAGTTGTTTCATCGGATTTAAGACCGATATCGCCCGAGGTCCATGTGCCGGACTCATCGACATCTATATACATAGCTATTGTTAAAACACCACCCAATTCGCCGACACCTTCACCGCCAATATCATCATCTTCATACTCGGTTGAGCCGGTGCTTTCGGTACTGGTATAGTTCGAGATTGAAATATCGAGTTCGCCGCTGGTATTACCGACATTAGCCAAATCTGCGGAAGCGCTGCCCGATTCGCCGGGAGACTTATCTTCCACACTAAACATTGTAACGGCAACATTGCCTTCTTCAATTGTCAGGTCAAGCGTACCGGCAGAAAATTCGTTATTGGTGCTGCTTTCGGTGTCGCTGAAGAATGCCCAGGTGCCTCCGGCTACCAGTCCGATAACCATCAAGGCCACGATTGTTAAACTAAGAATCTTTTTCATTTTTTTCTCCCTTTAAAATTTTTTACTGTTGGTTGGATTTACCGTAATTACAATTTTCATTTTTAAAACCATCTCATACGCTGCCTCCCTCCTTAATCTTGATAAATTTTTTATTACTATTTTTAAAGGCAATCCCGTGTGGGGTAAAACATAAAAGGGGTTGCCGTATTAATAAACTATGCAGTCGTCTTATGCAGCACCTCCTTGACAATTTCTTTGAATATCAAGCCTAAAAAGATAATCGCCGGCACAATGACAACAACGTACCAGCCGATTTTGGTATGCATAAAATTAACCATGTAACCCAGTTTGGGGACTTTGAACATATAAGTTCCTACTATCTGAGAGTTTTTAACAGGAGTGCTGTCGGGCTCTTCCGTGGCATCTCCCTTGGTGATATAAGAGCCGTCCTGCAAAGAGATTATGCGATGAGTAATAAGTTCGTTGCCGTAACCGTAGGTAATGATTGTCCCGGGGCCGATGCCGTTGCTGAAAATGCCATCGGCAGGGCCGATAACAATAAGGTCGCCCATATTGATAGTCGGCGTCATGCTTTCGCTTCGAACCAGATACATATCGTATTTAGGTGAAAAGTAGACAAAAGCCAGGCCTGCTATCAACAGCCCCAGAATTACTGAAATAATCCAAGTAAAAATTTTCATAATTTTTATCCGCCTGTTACGGCTATTTAAATGTTGCTAAGCATACGAGACATCCCGATTTTCAATTTTTTTCACTTCATACCCGAAGGCCTTGAATACCTCTCCGATGGTGCATTCACCAACGAGGTCTTCCTGTACGGAACGGTCCGGATGTACGATATAGTGATTGCACCTGCCCTCTTTAACCTTCGTCAGATAACCGGCATTGGTAAGGTTGTCAATTATGATATTGACGCCTCTTATACTCATGTTGGTCATCTGGGCGATATGCTGTGTGGTGCTTTTGGGATTCCGGGCTATATACGCCAGGATAATCCCATAGTTGGTAAGAAAAGACCATTGCTTATTTTTCATCGCTTCACCCTCCTGTTAACTCTCTTTTCCGTTTTGTACTTTAATAGACTCTTTAGTACTTTATAGTACTTTAGTAGTATTCTATTGCTTGTATTTTAATATATGCATTAAAATGCTAGTACTTATAGTTATTACTATAGTACTAAAGGATAACAAAATCAAGCCTTTTGGGTCATAATTTGAACTATTTGGGTCATTTTTTAAAAATATTACAATAGTACCGGTGCCCCCGTTTCGCAAAACACTTACCATTTCATTCAAAATGAACCGCCGGATTTTTTATTGCATGGCAGTCATAAAATCTATTTAACTTGCCACAAACCGCCGGGATTGCTAATATCTATATGAGAAAAATCATCGAATTATTCCCCTGATAACGCTTGTTCATATACAATGGTGTAATATTGTTCTGCTAAAAAAAGATAACGATTCTAAAATAAGGAGTTTCAAAACATGGCTAAGTTATACGATGTAATCATTATCGGCGGCGGCCCGGCCGGTCTGAGCGCCGCTTTATACACCTCCAGAAATAAGCTATCGACGCTGCTTATAGAAAAAGGGCTTATCGGCGGTAACATCAACGAAGCCGAGAGGGTAGATAACTACCCCGGTTTTCCAAAGGGTATCGGCGGTATGGAACTCACAACCCTGATGCATGAACAGGCAGCGCTTTACGGAACAGAGGAAATTTACGATGATGTTATCTCTGTAAAAGTAGACGATAAAATAAAAACCGTAACCACGCCGCAGGGCGATTTTTCGGCAAAAGCGCTGATTATTGCCGGCGGTTCGGAAAGACAAAAATTAAACGTACCGGGTGAAAAGGAATACAGCGGCAAAGGCGTTTCCTACTGCGCCACCTGTGATGCCCCCTTCTTTCGGGATAAAAGGGTGGCGGTGGTGGGGGGAGGCAACGCCGCCCTGTACGAAGCGCTGCATATAGCTAAATTTGCTTCAAAGGTCAGCATTATTCACCGCAGAGACCAGTTCAGGGCAACTCCCGTCGTTCAGGATAAGGTCTTTGGCGAGCCGAAAATCGAGCTTATCTGGAATACGGTCGTTAAGGAAGTGCAGGGAGAAACGTTTGTAAACAGGCTGAAACTGTTCAACGTAAAAACCGGCATAGAGTCGTTCCTGGAACTGGACGGCGTTTTCGTAGCCATCGGACTGATTCCCAACACATCATATTTGAAAAATATCGTTCCGCTGGACGAAAAGGGCGCGGTTATAGTTAACGACAGGATGGAAACCGGCGTGCCGGGTGTTTTTGCCGCCGGTGACATACGCATCAACTCGATAAGACAGGTCATCGCCGCCGCCGGAGACGGTGCGGTAGCTGCCATTTCGGCTGCCGCTTATATTGAAAATGCGGTTTAAACCGACCCCGTAATGCAGTATAATATCTATGAGTATTTTTGTTAAAGGATGAAGAATTATGAATGTGGTTTTTTTGCAGAATGTCCCCAATGTCGCTAAAGCAGGAGATGTTAAAAACGTTCCCGACGGATATGCCCGGAACTATCTAATCCCCAATAAACTGGCCACCCCGGCAACCGCTAATGTAAAATCCCAGATGGAAGCCCAGGCCAGGGCACAGGAAAAGAAACAGGCGAACATGGAATCCGAGTACCGGGAAACGGCAGAACAGCTTGGGAAGATGAACCTTGTGATTAAGGCTAAAACCGGCGCCAAGAACAGGCTGTTCGGTTCTATTACCAGCGCCGATATCGCCAAGGAACTGGAAGCAACCTCCGGGCTGGTTATCGATAAACGTAAAATCGAGCTTTCGGAGCCTATCCGCGAACTGGGCCCCGTAGAGGTTACCGTAAAATTATATAAGGATATCAATGCCAAACTGAAGGTTACGGTGAAAAACCTGGAGGAAAACTGAATTGCCTGAGCGCTTGCCGCCGCACGATATAGATGCCGAAGAAGCTGTTAACGGTTCGCTTTTGATAGACGGGCGCGCTATTCATGAAACGACTGTTTTTTTACAGGCCAAGGATTTCTATTCCGAACAGAACCGCTGGATTTACCAGGCCTGCCAATCGCTTTATCAACGTGATGAAGCCATTAACCAGATTACCGTGGCACAGGAACTGGAGCGCGAAGGCCTGCTTGAAAAAAGCGGCGGTACGGCTTACTTGAGCCACCTGATTTCAATCGTGCCCACCTCGCTGGATATCGAGTTCTATGCCCGCATCGTCTACCGGCTTTCGATAATGCGCCAGTTGATTTCGGCTGCCGATAAGATATCGGAAATAGGCTATGAAGCTGACCCCGATGTCGGCTCGGCTCTAAACAAGGCGGAGGAAACGCTCTTCCACCTGCGCCATGAGCGTTCACTCGACTTCGTGCATATTAAAAACGTTCTTGACGGCTACTTCGAAGCGCCTACCCAACCCGGAACAGCCGGTTTTCAAGCCATTCCGCAGGTGTTTACCGGCTTGCACGGGCTTGATGATTTGCTGGGCGGTTTCAAGCGTTCCGAATTAGTTGTTCTGGCTGCCCGCCCCAGTATCGGTAAAACCAGCCTGGCGCTTAATATTGCGCGTAACGCCGCCGTCGACCAGGGGGCATGCGTGGCCATTTTCAGCCTCGAAATGTTCCGCGAATCGCTGGTACAGAGACTGCTTTCCAGTGAAACCGGCATCAATTCCAAGCGTTTGAGGCTCACGCTGAATACCGAGGATGAAGAAAGAAAAGTGATGGAAGCTATCGGCGTCCTGTCCGAGGCTTCCATATTTATAGACGATTCACCGCAGCTGCGTGTCATGGAAATGCGAAGCAAGGCGCGCCGCCTTAACTTCGAGCGCAATATCGATTTGATTATCGTCGATTACCTGCAGCTTTTACAGGGAGATACCCGCAACGACAACCGCGTGCAGGAAATCGGTTATATATCGCGTTCATTAAAAGCGCTGGCACGCGAATTGAACGTTCCCGTCATCGCTGTTTCGCAGCTCAGCCGCGCCATAGAAAAACGTGAAAAGCACGAACCTTTGCTTTCTGACCTTAGAGACAGCGGCAGCATCGAGCAGGATGCCGACATGGTAATATTTATCAACCGCGAAGAGATCTATTACCGCACCGAGGAAGACTGGAGAGCCGAGCACCCCGATGAAGAGTATCCGCGCGGGCTGGCGGATATCATCGTTGCCAAGAACAGGAACGGTTCCATCGGCAATGTAAAGG
>CAZJMW010000050.1:0-9912 GCA_964547375.1 uncultured Dehalococcoidales bacterium
AGTTTCAGGTATGATGCTTAAGGTTCCTTATTCTTCAACCTTCACGAAATACATGTTTGTTACTTCACGGTATAAAGGAATTCCTTCGAAGAAAACATACTGTCCGCTGATTTCGAGGCTGAAGAGGATATTTCGGACAAAGCTGTCATTGTTTCAAGCGCTGACAGAATACGAGGCTTATATAATTGCCTTTCGCAATATAAAGCGATATACTTTTGTTAGGAATTAAACTGGAGTGGGGTTTATGAAGCAATATAGATTGCCAGTTATCATGCACCAACCAAGCGAAGATACAGAGAACAAATATATGGCGGAAATCCCTATACTGGCAGGATGTCGTGCCTGGGGGGATACCCCATCGGAAGCTTTGGAGAATCTTCGCAGTGTCGCAGGTGAATTTATACTCTCATATAAAGAGCATAAACAACGTCTTCCAAGGGCTGTGGAAGATACGGCTTACGAACTTGTAGGACCAAAAGCCCCTACTGAGGTTACGGTTTACCTTTGAAGTACCGCGAACTCACCCGGAGACTGAAGGAATTAGACTGTGTTCCTGATCGTTATGCCAAAGGAAGTCATGAAATCTGGCTGAACCTAAGTACGGGAGCACGGACCACCATTCCAAATTGGGGCAGTAAGGACTTGAAACCCGGGACCATATCCGGAATCTTGAGAGACCTTGGCATCCGGAGAGAAGAATTTGATAAACAATGACTGAGAAAGATTCATTAATAGTAACCCTGCCTGATAACGGCAGGGTTTTCTTTTTATACACAGACCACACCTATACTCGTTCTAATTTTGTCAAGCTTCACATGATGCTTTATTGGAAAATCTTAAACTAGCCCTTCATATGATTCGTAATTTTTCTACATAATAGTGCAACAATCCCATGTTAAAGTCATTCTATGAAGAGAGCGAACAGTGTCTAGAAATACAGTTATTGATTGCATCTCATACGAGAATATTTAAGTGATTCTAACGCCTCTTTTGTCTATGTATACTAATCGGTTCTTTAGCGGTTAGGAGGTGTTGGTGGCATAATTCTTGGGCGGCGACGTTTATTAAAGGTAGAGCGAACAGTTTTAGCCGAACCTTTAATCAGCGCATCAAACCGTACGGTCTTCGCTATCCATGCCAGCACTGGTGGGGCTGAATCCAGAATAAGAGAGTTAACAAATATACTGATAACGGAGGAAGCGATTATCACTGAAAAAAGGTCTTGTGATATTACACCTTTATCCAGGCCTATTAGCGCAAGAATAAAGGCAAACTCGCCGTTTTGAGCAAGAAGCAGGCCTGTCATAATAGAGGTATTGTGGTTTTGTCTGAAACTTCTTGTCACCGTAGCACCAATGAAAGTCTTACCGATTATCAGTACCATAAGCAATCCCACTAACAGTAACGGAGAATGCCAGACAACTTCAGGAGCGAACAATGAACCAATAGAAACGAAAAAGACAGCTGCGAATATGTCTCTTAATGGGACCATTCTTGCTACAACATCGGTTCGGTAAGGAGACTCGGCAATTATCAAACCGGCAAGAAAAGCTCCTAGTGCAAGAGATAACCCCACCGCTTGAAGTAGGATACCGCCACCAAGTGCCAGCACCAGCACCATAAGAAGTACCAATTCTTTGGTAGCGAAATGTTCTAACCAGCGTAAAATTCGGTGCCACACTAGCTTACCCACAATATATATAAGGATAGCTGCAAATAAAATACCCAACAGGTTTATTATGATTGACGTGGATGATTTATTTCCCTCACCAAGAAATGTGAGTAAGAGAAGTACGAGTGGGACTGATGATATATCCTGTATTGCGCTGACTCCTACTGCAATTTGACCGTGAGATGTATCGGTTTCATCACGATCATCAAGAACCCTAGCCATAACAGCACTGCTGGACTGAGCGAGAATTAACCCTACAAAAAACCCTTGGACTAACGTTAAATCGGTAAACAGGGTAAACAAAAGACCCAGCCCGACAGTAAAGGTAATCTGGATAATTCCGCCTAAAACGATGACCTTTCCTAAACCGATGAATCGAGCTGGTACCATTCGTGACCCGAGGATAAAAAGTAGCAAAGCCAGACCTATTTCTGTAAAAAGTCGGAACTGGTCAAAATCAACTTGTGGCCCGGGGGTAAAAGGTCCGATGATGACACCCCCAATCAGGTATCCGATGATAACAGGTTGCTTCAGCCAGATTGCCAGCAACCCCCCTGCAGTTGCTGCAACTAATACCAGCACCAAGTTGGTTAAAAGGCTGAGTTCGGCCATGTCATCTCCAGTCTCACCCGCCCCATACTGAACCTCGAAATTTGTTAGATGCAGATGCTATTAAGGCAAAAGTGTTTGATGAGTTATGTATTGTTTTTACAAGTAACAGACAAAATAATATACATTCGCAGACTAGTGTAATCTACATAACAGATTGTCATTAATTGTAACATACATGTTGATACGAAGTAGCATATGGGGAACTAGGCAGCGCTGGCTTGTTCTATAAGTAAGTATTTTAGTTTATTGCGAATGAACCACCAATACCGGTACTTTCCCTGTATGCAGTACCTTTTCGGTAACACTACCGAAAATCCATCGGGTTATACCGCTCCTTCCATGACTGGACATGCATATCAAGTCAATTTCATTCTCTTCTGCATAATCCAGAATCCTTTCAGCAGGAGCTCCCAGGATAACTGTCGTTGATACAGCGTGTCCTGATTCTTTAAGTAACTCCTCCACGTGATGGAGATAATCTTCAGCGGCTGCAATTCTCTGCTGTTGTCCTTTTTCTGCCTGTGCTATCAATTCTTCAATAGTGGTATCTGTGAAACTTAAAAAGTCACTTCTTTGTGGGGAAGATGGTACCACAACTCGCAGCAACTCCATCTTCGCTTTTAACACCTGGGATAATGACTTTGCAGTTGGAAGAGCCGCAGCTCCATATTCTGATCCATCAAGTGGCACCACGAGTCTTCTTATCAGTTTATTATTTTGAAGAACTTCATCGGAAGGAGGCTCTTTTACGAGTAATAACGATTTCCTTGCCGCACGAAGTATTTTGTCTGCTATACTGCCTAAAAACCAGGTACTTTCTCCTGAGGCTCCATATCTTGACATGACAATAAGACGAATACTATTCGAGTCGGAAAAACGTGTAATTTCGTTAGCGGGTTTACCTTGAAGAACCTGATGTCGAACAATTACAGATCTGGCAACTTTCCGGTCAATTAGCTGGAGTTTTACTTTCTCAGTAACAGAATCAAGATAATCCTGACAATAACGCTCTTTATCTCCGGAATTTGGATCACATACTTCGACCAGAAACAACTGGCTGCCAAAGTTATCGGCTAACTCCACGGCATAAGGGATAGCTGATTCTGCAGTTATCGATCCATCTAAGGGAACAAGTATTCCTTCATACATATCCTGACCTCGGTATTTTATCGAGGACAGCCACTCATTTAATTATACACAATTAGTGAGAAAGGAGGTTAGAAAAGAAACTTTGGATTAAAAATATTTTGTAATGAACCCCATGAAACTGGAGAAAATCAGGCCACTAAAATAATAGATTTTTGTGTTGTATGGGCATACACCACTGGACTCATATATTCAAGACTCTGATTTAGTCGGGTCACACTGGTAGTCTCTATATGACTTCCATGCTTCTTTCGCTTCACCGAAACCCTGATATTCGTTCCTGTATATCTTCTCCGTAGAGAATGTAACAGGAGTATTGGAACTTTCAACCAGAATTCACGTTCTTTTTCCCTAGCGTCGATTGTGATAACGACAGTCTCTCAACTGCTTCCGGTAACGATAACTTCTCCTCCCTTACCTTCAATACAATTTTCCACTGAATTCCTTCGTGTATCGTCATTGCGGTACTTTTCTCAATCCAACACCTCTGTCTTACTTTCTTTGCTGACTTTGGCGGCTTTTTGTCCATCTTGTCTTAAAAGCTTGTTAATGGTTAGTTCCTGAGATAAACGGAGTTTACTAGAGGGAAACTGAGACAAACTGAGGAAAGCTGAGTTAATCGGTCGTAAACCCTGCCATGTATGCCGAAACAACTGTGCTCAGATTTGCTCAGCGTCAATCTGTATACTACAATGGTAATGAGAGCGATTCTGCGCTTTCATATTCATTCATTATATTTCAATCTCTCATTTTCTTCTATTTTACGTGTCTTTGACGATATCGTGGAGGTATGCATATGCGTATACTGAAAACAATTGCCAAAGGCGCGGCGAAGCTTTTCTTCGGCTGCGCCTGATATCAGAAGGCTTTATCCTTCGTGGTAAAGCATGCTGTTATCCAGCGTAGCCCTGAAACCACCATATAGATATACCCCTGCATTCTATCAACCTTATTTATGCAGCGAGTTTATCTATTCATATATATCGTACATGAAAAATAAGCAACTACCTGTACCACTCACAGCAATAACGAGAGATGAAAGTGTTGCATAGAAATTCCGACAAACCTTAATAAACTGAGTTAAGAGTCAATAAACAAAAAAAGGCAGAAAAAATGAAACTAACCATCATTCGAAAACAATTAAAGCAGGAGTATCAGCAACTGGAGCAGGAATTAAGACTGTTTTCATTCAAAGAAGATGTATCAAGCCAGAGTCAGGAATCCGGTAACAGCAGGCCTGAAGACGCATCTATGGCGACAAACGACTTTGAAAGACGGGTTGCTCTGGAGAAGCAGAAAATCAGTCACCTGTTAGAAATCGAACGCAGCCTGCAGAAGCTTGAAACAGGCTCGTACGGTGTTTGTGATAAATGCAGCCAACCGATTGAACAGGGGCGGCTCGAAGCATTACCGTACGCTATACTATGCATCCAGTGCAAAACGGCTGCCGGTAACAGGAACGGCAGAGGTTTTACAGGGAAAACCAGATAAACAATCAACTATGTAAAAAACGGACACAGGAGGTTTAACGGTGGGAAAAGAAGGCAAGAGAAAAGAAGCTGAGAAGAAGAACTCGAAAAAGACGATGGCCTACCTGAAAAAAGGCCCGAAAAAATAACGATAACAGCCGACTGTTTCAGATTGCGAACCGAGAGTGCCAGAGATTGCGGATTGGAGAGTGAGGGGTGATATGAGTATTGACACAGGACTGGAGAGAAACGGTGGATATGAATTCGGAGAAGATATCACGAACGAAGAGAAGCAGCTCTTGTTCGATGTGGCGTCGCGGGTTCCCGAAGATGAGGCAATCATCGTGTTCAGCAAACGCGAAGGAGATGCCACCATATCACTGGCTGAAGGCGCCGCTGCCGGAAACGGGAACCGGGTATACAACATAAAACCACGGTTCCAGATTACTGACGACAAGGCGGCAGATTATGAAGACACCGAAACACGGTTTATCAGCAGACTCGCAGAAGCGGGGGTACGTAATCTGGTAGACATCTCCTGCATCGATTCGGTTGATACTCAGAAAAGATGGAGGAAATCGACCGGCCTGCTGGTGATACACTTACCAGCCGAGTATTCCGATATCAAACCGATATTCATGGACTGGGAACGTCATCTTTCGACGAATGGGAGAGTAGTCATCGGTAATTCTGACCGGACAGGTCCGGCCCGGGTACTCACGGAGTGTCTTGGCAATCTTGGCGATTTCCAGTTCGAAGAGCGGACAGGTAACCTGACGGTTATCCGGATAGATGAATGCACCCATCACTGGATAATCAATGCCAGTGAGATTGGAATCTGTAAGCTTTGCCGGAGAGAAAGAAACTTTAAAAAGTTAATGAAAGAGACTGATACTGCCGGCCTTCGGCGGAAGGCTGCATCCCGGTCGTCCGGAAAGAAACGAACCTCGGTAACCAGAAATAATTAAAACGATACCACAAAGAAAGGGGAAAATAGCGTGGTTGCCCTGTTTGAAGCACGGGCAGCCCTTTTAACGATGTCATGATAAGCGAAGACCAACCTTCATGCTCCTCCTGCGGCGCATGCTGCAGCGGGGAGCAGCAGTGGGGCGTTATTGTAACCCCCGAACGATATGAACAATGGATAGAAGAAGAACGGGACGATATTCTCAGCCATGTTGAAGCATCAGTCAATGGTTTACACTATGCGATTATCTGGAAAAACCCGGAGACTGGTGAATTTCTCTCCCACTGTCCGTTTCTGGAGTCAAATGATGAAGGTAAGTTCTGCCGAATCCAGGAAACAAAACCTGAAATCTGCAATCGGTTCTGGTGTGCCTGGTCGTTCGGCGAAGGCGAGAGAGGAGTTCCTTTTCACACCATCAACGGCTGGACCAGGCAGGCCCGGGAACAGGGGTATTCGGATTAAGCATAAACTCAATTATCACGAAACAAAATCAAAGGGAGAGGCGATGGAGATAACGAGAGATAAACGGTGCCCGTACAGTGACAGGATAGTCAGATGGTCCGAAGATTGCCCGGACGGTAATTGCCGTGAGTGTTCCGTTCGCCACTTTTACCGGGTACGGCAAAGCCTTTTCCCGTCTGATGGGGCTTTTCGAAGGGAAGTCCGGCCGCCGGTCTGGTGGAAAACCTCTCCCGCGGCCAGGGGGCGACGTTGACAGCATGACGAAAAGGGGGCAAATTAGATAAGAGGGTATCGACAAACCCTCTTATTTTTTGCCTGTGCTGCAGTGAGTATAATAGAGCAGGGAGTAAAAATACTTGTTCAAGTTCCTGAGACCAAAACCTACCATTTCGGAGAAAGATATCGCAAAAGGGTTACGCTGGTTAACCCTCGACGGCATGGTATCCCAGGGTTTTAACAGCATTACAACCAGCGGTATCCTCGCCGCATACGCTCTGGCTTTAGGAGCTGACATATCGCAAATAGGTATCATGGCGGCCATCCCTTTTCTCATGCAGACCTTTCAGTCTTTGACTATATTACTTGTCGAAAAGATTCGAAAACGGAAGGTGATAGCGGTTCTTTCTTTTACGGCTGCCTAGCTTGTCTGGATACCGGTAGCACTCATTCCGTTCATGATTGATACTCCTGGTAAAGATGGAGTAGCCCTGTTACTCGGTTTACTGGCTGCCAACGGCCTTTTCAGATCGATAACAATGTCGTCATGGAATAGCTGGATTCGCGACCTGGTTCCACAGAAGGTACTGGGCCGGTTTTTCTCACGAAGGATGGCTCTGGCAGCGTTGGTCGGGGCGGTGTTCAGCCTTGGAGCGGCCTTTTTCGTCGATTACTGGCCGGGAGCCACCGGCGTGGACAACAAGTTTCTGCCGTATACAATCGTTCTTCTCTTCGGTATTTTGTGTCTGGGAATGTTAAGTCCGGTTTTCATGTCGCTGATGCCGGAGCCAATGATGCAGCCTCCCGAGAAAGAAGGGGTATCACTCAGGGAGCGGTTGATGTTACCGCTGCGTGATAAAAATTTTCGAAAACTGGTCATATTCCTGCTTCTATGGTGTTTTGCCCTGAACCTGGCAACCCCGTTTTTTACGGTATATATGCTGACCAGGTTGGAATTGCCTCTTTCGTGGACAATCGGATTGAGTATTGTCAGTCAGGTATTTAACATCGTTTTTCTCCGAGTATGGGGAAAGGTGACAGACAGGTTCGGTAACAAAGTAGTGCTTTCGATGTGCTCTTCTCTTTACTTGCTGGTCATCTTCGGATGGCTGTTTACCAGTATGCCGGACAGGTATCTTCTCACGATACCCCTTCTGATACTGCTGCATGTTTTTGCCGGTATCGCCATGGCTGGTGTTAACTTATCGGTTGGTACTATCGGTCTGAAACTTGCTCCGTCGGGCAATTCGGTACCGTATCTTGCAAGCGCCTCGATGGCAACGAATATCGGCACAGGAATCGGGCCTCTGCTGGGAGGATTGATAGCGGCCTTTTTCAATACGAGGTCAATATATATAACGTTTACCTGGATTGATACAACCGGGTCAACCGGATTTCCGGTACTGGTACTGAACGGAATCGATTTTCTCTACGTCGTCGCTTTTGCTCTTGGAGTGGTAACCCTTGGCCTTCTGACAACGTTCCGTGAAGAAGGTGAAGTAAACAGCGATGTCGTTCTCAGCGCACTCATCAATCCCTCGCATGAGATGGCGCAATCGATGACTTCGGTACCGGAGATGAGTTTTTTCAGCGACTTTCCGTTCAGTTACCTGAAGCGAATCAGAATACCCGGCTTGGACGTAGCTCTTGGGGTGACCGTCTACCAGATAGCTGAATTATCGAGACTGGCAGCGGTGGCTGCCCTGCGTGGCCGGAAGTTAACAAGGCGATTGGGTTATTCGCTAATGAGAGACATTGCAGGTTTGACCGACTCAAAGGTAGATATGAAAAAATATGGCGTGGAGATATCCCGGCAGGCAGCCCGCGGAGCGATGCATGTTATCGAAGACCAATCGGTCGATATTGAACAGGTGGAAAGTGAAATCGTATCGAGTGTCATTAGAGCGGTTACCGGGGCCGGTGTCGACCTCGAAGATGCGTTTCTCGGAGTAAGCCAGGGTATTATTGAAGGCGCCTCCGAGACCCGTTCCGATGTCGGCAGCGCTGCCCGTAAAGTTATCGAGGCGGCAGCGAAGGTGTCGAAGCAAGTCAACATATCCGAAGAATCGGCCGTTGCGAAAATAATCGAAGGCACGCTTCAGGCATCCGGAAATCTCGATTCCAAGACGTTCGATAAGGTAAAACAATCGTTACCGGTGAAGGAAGAACCGACGGTTGTAAACAAAGGATAATCAGTCTCTGAATCGACAAAACAGCTCTCACCTCTCAAACAGAAGTCCAAAATGACGTCCGTCTATGATTGATCCGATCTTTTTCTTATGCTCGGCAATTTCACTCTCCAGCCGCTTCCATTGGCGAGTAAAACGCTGTATGGCGTAAATTTTACAAGGAGGCAGGTATATCTCCTCCAGCTTCTCTGGATCAACAAAAGCCATCTTGGCCAGAGCGAGAGAATCGATTTTACCACTTTTCTATGATCGATTCAAATACCTTAGTGAGGCAATCACCTTCAATGCTTGGACCTACACCAGACGTGAATCGGGATACCTTGGCTTGAGTACGCCGACACCATGAGTCAGGCTAAACCAGCCGACTCGAAGATAATGACAGGATTTGTCCTTTCTTACCCATAGGTGGAGAATGAAATCCATCTGAATCAACCTCGACTCCCCACCTAGTTCTTCACCCCGCCAGAACTATCACACATGATAATATTTTTACCTGCATAATCCCCTCCCCCCATTGGAAAACGTGCTATATCTTCGCGTTCAACTTAATGTATTTTTGTTGAATAATGAAGCTGAAATTGTTTTTTTCAGCACGTTAAAAACTGAATACATGACGATGTTTGAGCCTGGCCGCTTGCCCTGGTAATGAATTTCAAAAGGGGGTAAGCGTATGAGTTCAAGCGTAACGACACGTAATCAAGACAGCGATAATCATCATCGGCAGGGCTATTGCAGCCGGTGTCATAAGGTCTGGACACTCAAAACAGCGCGGGGCGTTTGTCAGTGGTGCGGTCACCTGGCAGTCTGCCAGTCATCACCAGCAAAGCCCCGCAGTATCAAGTCTAGAACCGGCACACAGAAAAGACAAGCTCCGGTTGTCGGTCAGGGGTATGACCGGTTACCTGGTCAGTGGTCGGCTTTCTATACTGTAGCGTCTCGATTTACCGATAAGGTCAGGCCGGAGGATAAAGAGGACATACTCCATACCATCATAATGACGTTAGCCGATGTGGAACGGAACACAAGCCTGTCAGGCCACGGCGGACAAGCCGGAAATAAACCGTTTACCGAAGCGGTGATGTACCGGATAGCCAGCCGGACAGTATCGGATTACTGGTTTACCCATTACCGGACAATCGCCGGACTGGACTGTAAACATTGCAGTAAAGCCCAACGGCA
>CAZJMW010000051.1:0-9738 GCA_964547375.1 uncultured Dehalococcoidales bacterium
CCGATCACCATCCCTGAGGTAACCGAGCGCAGGAGTACGCTGAAGAGCGTGGCCAATGAGAAGTAAACCAACAGTGTTAACAAAAGGCCGCCGAATGCCGAGAACATATACCCGATAAAATCTAGGGTAAGGAAGTCGAAACTGATGCCTCCTCCCGCCATGGCGGTAGTTATCAGGCTGGTAATAAAACCGGCCAGCAGCGCAAGCAGGATTCCGATAACGGCAACTATAGAGATACCTGTTAATTTCGATATCAGGTACCCTGCTCTGCCGGTTCCCTTGATAAGCATCTGGCGCAATGTACCCCATCCGTACTCGGAGCCTATGGCTGAAGCTGCCAGGATGATGACCAACAGCGAGCCCAAACCCGCAATACTGCCGAATGCGCTTTCCATCGATGTAGGCAGGCCGAAAGTGCGTTTTGCATAGGCGGCCTGTATTGCCTTCATCTTTAACTGGTGTTCGGAGTGAGTTGACCCGTCGTTTAAAATAACGTTTATATCATTGTTTTGGTCACCGGTTATTTCGATATCTATTGTTTCGATTTCGGGATAATCATTCAGGATATTGTTATAGTTAGCATAATCGTTAATTATCGGTATTATCGTGAATGCCAGTAAAGCCACGAGCAAGGCATATACCAGCCACCTTTTCTTGAGTTTGAACAGTTCTACACCTATCAGTCTAAGCATTGCCGGCCTCCGGTTTCCGTGTTATTTCATCGATGGCATCAAGGAAGAAGTCTTCGAGGGAGTTTTGTGACATCTTTATTTCCGATACGGCAATGCCGGCGGTTACCAGAATTCTGTTGACTTCGGCGGCTTTTTCTTCAGGTATTTCTATATAAATATAACTGTCGTCGGTCTCGATGGTTTTCACCCAATCCAGATCCATCAGCAGGTTTGATGCGCTGTCGGGGTCAGGTACGCCTATCTGTAGCATTTTTCCTCTGTGCAAAAGTTCGTTGACAGAACCCTGTGCCAGTACCCTGCCCCTGTTTATAATGGCAACATGGTCGCATGTCTGTTCGATTTCGTGCAGGAGGTGGCTTGATATGAATACCGTTTTTCCCTGTTCGCCGAGAGATTTTGTAAGCTCGCGGAATTCGATGATTCCCGAAGGGTCGAGACCGTTGGCAGGCTCATCCATGATTATCAGTTCGGGGTCATTCAGCAAAGCAGTAGCCACGGACAATCGCTGCCGCATGCCCAGCGAGTAGGTTCTCACCTTTGACGATGCTCTTTTTTTCAAGCCGACCGTTTCCAGTACCTCATCGATGCGGCATTTCTCTACCCCGCCTATTGTCCTGGCGAATATCACCAGGTTGTCATAACCCGAAAGATGCGGATAGAATGTCGAGCTTTCGAGTACTGCGCTGGTGCGTTTTAACAGTCTCGGAAGGTCATGAGCCGTATCTTCGCCGAATAACTCTATTGTTCCCGAGGTCGGGGCAATTAATCCCAAAAGCATGCCGATGGTTGTGGTTTTTCCAGATGCATTGGGGCCGAGGAAGCCATATACCTCGCCGCGGTGCACTTCGATATCGAGGTTGTCTACCGCAATGATACCCTTTGATACCGAACCGAACCTCTTTGTCAATCCATTGGTTCTAATAATTGCTTCTGCTGACATTTATTCTCCTTTTCAAACCCTTTAACAGAATTATATATGCTATTTGCAGATTATTTTATTCTTCTACAATAATCACATTCCACAGAACATTGAGCGGTAAACCGGGCGCCAGTTGGTTTATCACCTGCCGTACGATTTCAACGGCCTGCGGTTCGATTTCCCCGTAGAAATCCAGGATGATACCTTTAAGCCCGAATCCGAATCCGGCTATTATGTGCGGGTCAGGAAAAGTTGTGTCGTAATAGGGCATAAACCCGGCAGATTGCAGTCTGGAGACTCCGGCATGATAGACGGCCTCCATCAGCATCTGTGAGTAAAGCGATAGCGGCCCGGCATTTACCATCGTTTGGAGCAGCAGACCGGGTGCCATATCGTCTATTACCTCACTTACTATAGCTAATGCTTCCGTATCTACGTCACCGTAGAAACCTATCATCAATCCGATATCGTGAACAATACCCGATACTTTGTCCGGCCATAAGCCGGCTGCTTCCAGTTTTATAATACTTTCATTGATGACCGCTTTCTCGACATTAATCGAGTACTGCGGCTGCGTTGTAGTAACCGTTTCGGTCTCGGTAACGGTAACATATTCAGTTTTAGTACACCCCGATAAAAGCATTGATACTGTCAATACTACGCCTGCCATGATTAACAAAGCCTTTTTCATCTTAACCTCCCCCTATCAAACCCTTTGACAGAATAAGCTAATCCCTGATAACGGCATCCACTCTTCCCCTGAATTCGTTCGTTCCGTCCCAGCCTTCATATGAGGCTATTCCTTCGATGAGGTAAATCGGTTGAGCAAAATCACCGGCGCCCTTCGAGTATTGAATAGAGATATTATTTATCGTAAGCCGATGAAAATCGCTGTAATTGGTTAGACACCTGAGTGAGGCTGTTTCCTCCAGGGTTCCTTCGAGATATCTTTCGATAATATCGATTGCTTCTTCCGGGGTTATTACTTTTACTGTTGTATATTCTTCGTAATTAACGAAGTCTGCTTGCGCTTTAATTATTTTTCCGTTATCGGTTATAACAACACTGACTGAAAAACTGTTGCCGTAATCATTTAATCCTATGTAGAATACAACAGATTTTGCTATTGTGTATTTGTTACTTTCTTTGGTGTCCGTATTGTATTCTTCTATTTCTATAAAATTCGATACGTTAGTCGAGGTAATGTTTCCGGGATACATATTGCAGGATTTCAACCAATGGGCAGCTATCACGATACACTCGTCATCAGTTGGAAGGTTTTCCGGTTTGCTCGAATCATAATCGCTACGGAAATTTATATAACCGTCGTCTTCGATTTCAAGTGTTGCATTGTTATTTTGATATGTATATACCTTCCGTACTTCTCCCGAAGAGAACAAGGCATCTTTCTGGGCAAAACCGAGTGTTTGGGCAATCCCCCAGGCATAAGAGCTGTTTACAACGGGGGTTATCACAGTGTATACGGGAAGAGTGGCAGGGTAAGAAGGCAATTCAGTATTAAGAATTATTTCCACGGGTGTAGATGGTGAACCTGGTATTCTTATCCCTTCGAATACCCATGGAAGGGATATCGAACTTGCGGTTGTTATAGTTGTAGTAGTCGTAAAGGTTTTTGTAATTGTTGTCGGAATTGTTGTAGTAACCGTTTCCGTCTCGGTGACAGTAACATCTTCCGGCTGGGTACAGCCCGAGAGCAGCATCGATACTGTCAACACTGCGCTTGCCATGACTAACAAAGCCTTTTTCATCTTAACCTCCCCTTGCCAAACCCTTTGACAGAATTATTCGGCCTGTTTTAATTACTAGTCACATCGTATCTAACTATAAGTGATTTAAAAAATAGCATTTTAAATTCAGCTTTTATTCTATTCTTACCGGCGGGGTAACGCTGTAGTCCCAGTCATAAGTCGATTTCTGCTCCCTGTAATGACCTATCCATTCATCACCGTTATAAACCTCGACATGCATTACAAAGAATCGCGCATCATATTCCCGGGTTTTTTCTATTGTAAGAATAATATCTTCAGTTCCGCCGGCTGCTAAGGTAACCGTCCCCTCTCCTTGGTACATACGTGCCAGCGGTTCATTGACACCCCATCCGGACTGGTCGGCAGCGGGGTCGTTCAATGACCAGGTGTAATTAACCGTAATATCCTCATCGGTCAGGTTTTTCAGGGAGAAATGAAACTCGAGAGATGTGTCTGTTCCCTCCGTGCAGTATGCGTCTATTATCTCAACCTTTTCGACAGGTAATTCGGGCAGGTTGTTATCCGGAATTGCAGTTGTTACGTTCTCAAAAATTTTCAATGATAAACCCGGAGCAAGTCGGTCTATAACCGATTTTACGAGAGTGACTGCCTGCCATGCCGGGGCTGCCTCTCCTTTGAAATATAGCTCTATGTCGTTAATACCGTATTTTATACCGGCGATATCCTCCAGCATCCACGCGGAATATAATCGTGATACAGCCTCGTCGATAACCCCCTGTTTCTCTGCATCGGAGTACTTGTATTCAGAATATTTCAAGGTGGTGATGACGGCATAAGAGCCTGCTTCATTTGTGATACCGATACCGGTAACATAAATATTCCCGGAAGAATCCAATGCTACCACTTTGGCGGTATAGTTTGCGCCCCACCCGTATTTTTCTACCCATAATTCGTTGCCGTCTTTGTCATACTTGACTGTGGCGTAGTCTGTAGTTTGATTGCTGTTATATTTTTCAAAACCGGTCAAACCGGTTACGTATACATTTCCGGCATCATCTGTGGCTATAGAATAAGCCATGCTATCATAATAATCGCTTTTATATTCGGCAACCCACAGCTGATTTCCGTCAGTATCGTATTTAAGCGTGGCATATTCCCTGGTCGCTTCGCCCCCGCTATATCCTGTGACAAGAATGTCGCCCGATTTATCGAGCGTCATATCGAAAGCCCCGTCACTGGCGTTAGCAGTGCCGTTGTAGTTTGCCGCCCATAGCCGGCTGCCGTTATTAGCGTACTTGATAACAATATAGTCCCAGCCTGTCGTTGCGTTATTGCTTTCACCGGCAACATAAATATTACCGGTACTGTCAACGGCAATTGCGCTTGCTATATCGTCACCCTTCCCCGTCCCCTTGTAAGCAGCCGACCATAACAAGTTACCTCCGGTATCATATTTTAAGGTAGTGATATAACCTTCGCCGGCAGTTTCCGCCGGGATGAGATAGCTTGAACCTCCTTCGGCTGCCCCGCCGGCATTACCGTTGCCGGTGACATATACGTTGCCCGAATCATCGATTGCCAGTGCTGTGGCATAATCATCACTGTTTTCAGGGTTATCGTATACTGATTGCCATATTTCATTCCCGTTCAGGTCATATTTTACGGTCAGAAAATCCTTATCCCCGTCTGAGTCCGTACAGCCGCCGGCAACATAAACGCCGGTTGCGTCTACTGCCATGGAAGAAGCCCAGGATTTAATGCTTGCGTTGTATAGTTTTGTCCATAGCCGGTTGCCGTCTGTATCGTATTTAACTGTGATTAAGTCCGTGTCTTCATCCGTTCCCCGGATTAATCCGGCAACATACACATTCCCGGAATCGTCTATTGCCAGCGTGCAGGCTACACCGCCGTTAAACCCATTATCATATATTGCTGCCCAAAGTTGTTTGCCGTCGCTGCCGTATTTTATGGTTGTAAAAATCCCATTACCTGTTGCATTTTCGTATTCCGTATAACCGGCTATATAAATGTTCCCGTCGTTATCCGCTGCCATGTAGTAGGGATAACCGCCGCCTGTTCCTTCATATTCTGTGAAGTATTGGAATTCCGGTCCCGAAGATGGTATTACAGTATAAAGAGACAGGCTCTTCGAGGTTGTTATAGTTGTAGTGGTCGTTATGGTTTCTGAAATTGTTACAGGAACGGTTGATGTAACTGTTTCCGTCTCGGTGACAGTAACATCTTCTGGTTGGGTGCATCCCGATAAAAGTATTGACGCTATCAACGCTGTGGTAGCTAAAATTAAAGCAATCCTTTTCATCTTATCCTCCCCTTGCCAAACCCTTTGACAGAATTGTATAATCCCTCTTCAAGAGATGATAAACAAAATCAGTTGCCATCATAATGCAGAATAGTGCCATCAGTTCCAACCATATAAATATCTTTAGCTGAACTGCCCCAGATTGCCCTGATGAGATTACCTGTTCTGCTATTAAACATCTCCCAGTCGGTGCCGTTATAATGCAGTATCTCTCCGCTATCGAGCGGTAAATATATATCTGATGATGAACTTCCCCATATATCTATAAAAACACCCGATTCCAGATAATACTCATCCGGCAGTATATCTTCACCTATAGAACTCCATGTGTTCCCGTCATAGTGAAAGATAATATTGCGATTGCGTATCGCATAAATGTTTGTCCCTGAACTTCCCCAAATCGCGCGGATCTTTTCTTCTTCTAAGCTGCCCGTGATAGCCCAGGATTCGCCGTTATAATGCAGAACATCCCCGTCTCCGCTCAATGCGTATACATTCGAAGGCGATGTGCCCCAGATACAAGACAATTGTTCGTCTGTCCCGCTGGACATATCGCTCCACATATTGCCGTCGTAGTGCAGTATCGTACCTTCATAACCTACTACGAACACATCCGACGATGAGGTTCCCCAGATAGCCGTCAGTCCGTTTTCGGTAATCTTGTTCATATAGCTCCACGTATCGCCATCATAATGAATGATATTGCCGTTATTACTGGCGATAAAAATATCCGACGCAGAACTTCCCCAAATACAGGTGTAATACTCTTCTGTATTTTCTCTTATGATGTTCCAGGATATTCCATCGTAATGAATGACACTCCCGTCTACTCCCAGAATAAAGATGTCATCGGAAGAAAATCCTGTAATATCTATGAAGGAAGTATCGCTGATACTGGTATTCATAGAATTCCATTCGTTACCATCATAATGTAAAATGGTGCCGTTTCTTCCTACAGTAAATACATCCGATGAAGAACTACCCCAAACTCCGAGCAGGTCATATTCAGTTCCGCTATCCATTTTGTTCCATGAACTGCCATCGTAGTTAATTATCGTACCATTTGAGCCTACTGCATATACATCCGAGGATGTACTTCCCCCTATACCCTTTACCTGGGGACTCTTATAGGTAGTAATGCCTTTTATACTGGTCCATTCATTCCCGTCATAATGAAGTAAAAAGCCCGTATTGCCTGTCGTATATATATCCGACGCAGAACTGCCCCAGATACTTTGAAAAATCGATTCACTTTGTCCGTCATGCATATAGCTCCATGAATGGCCGTCGTAGTGCATGATTACGCCGTAAAATCCGTGGCGTCCTACAACATAAACGTCGGATGAGGAACTTCCCCAAACATCGTTGAAATTGTGCATTTCAGAACTGACCATGGTTGCCCCGTATTCATATTGCCAGGAGATATTCCATGAAGTACCGTCATAATGGAAAATCCTGTCGTGAAGACCCGCTGCATAAACGTCGGTTGAAGAACTGCCCCAGATAGCTTCTATGCTGTCATCGGTATTACTCTCCATAACACTCCAGCTATTGCCGTTATAGTGAAGGATTGTTCCGCCGCGTCCGGCGGCAAATATATCGGACGAAGACGTTCCCCATATATCATGCAGGTCATTGACTGTTTCGCTGTCCATTTGGCTCCACGATGTGCCATCGTAGTGTAAAATCGTACCTTCTGCACCTACTGCGTATACATCTGTGGAGGAACTGCCCCAAACACCGAAAAGAGCGTTGCCCTGTGGTAAGGGGTTAATCCAATCCCAGTTCATTTGCCTGATAAGCATTGTTTCCGTTGTAGTAGTCGTAACTGTTTCTGTCTCGGTGACATTAATATCTTCCGGTTGGGTACAGCCCGAGAGCAGCATCGATACTGTCAATACTGCACCTGCCATGATTAATAAAGCCTTTTTCATCGTAACCTCCACTTGCCAAACCCTTTGACATGTTTGTCTATTCGCTTATGACATTAGCGGTTTCCGGTAGCTGTTCAGTTTGTTCATCGTCTTTATTGAATCTCGCTTTAAGTTGAACCAGCCCGACACTGATTACTCCGAAGCTGCATGCCAGTAGTATCAATCCGAAAATATGCAAGAATGCGATATCGAAAGAGCCGCTTCTTATAAATTGTGCGGCAATGAAAACTGAGAGCGCGGTAATTACCAATCCAAACAGGGTGTTAAGTATGGCGTATGCGGGGCGAGATTTTAATTGCAGCAACCCGCAAATCACGATAGCCAGCCCGATAAGCGCCAGGGTAGTTTCGAAGACGGCGTTAAGCGGGATTATGTCGAGCAGTATTCCGTCTGCGAACGTGAGGTCTTTTTCGGTCAGCATGAAAAAACAGGGAGGTATAGACAACAGTCCCAGTATCAGCAGTATTACATTTAAAGCCATAAGCTGTCTCCGCTTTTTTTATCTTTCTTCACTCTCGCTTCGGGAGTAAGCCGGCTGTTTATAGCGACGGTTGCCGAAATAGAGAAAAACTGCTCCGCAAATAAAGGTAGCGCTTAACATAACATAATTCAGTAAATCGGTATAAGGCTCTAACCCGGCAACGGTATAGACATAAAACTTGACCGGAATATTGAATGCCACAAGCAGCAAGCCGATTCCGAGAGAAATCAGGCTGTAGCCGGGCTTTTTCTGCCGCAGTGACCAGGTGATGCCGCCGATAATGGTGTAATAACCTAAAAATTGGGATGACAGGATGTACTCAAGTGTGCCGCCCATATCAAGCAGGTTCAGCGGAAAAAAAGATAATGCCAGGTGCAAACTCCACAGGACTATAACGCTGGTCCAGAAGCGATGTGTTTTTATCCAGTTTAAAATTTCCTTAAAATTTTCCTTATTCATCGGCGCATTTTCCTTTGACTGTTTTAATGTCTCTCTATAGTAAAACGGGATTTTGGCAAAAAAGTTGCATTAACATCTTATCGGATTATATCACTAAATAATTAACAATTAATTAACAGACGTAAGTTTCCGATGAAAAAGTTAAAAAAATATTTTTTAAATCCATGATTTTTCAGGTCTAATAAGACTTATTGGATGTATAGGGCGGGACGTATATGGTTATGGATTAATAGTTAGAGTTTTGATGCGGGAATCCTTGAAAAGTTATGTAAAGTCTTTTTGCTGCAAGATTTGAACCGAAAGCAAAGATATAACAGGTTGGGGAATGTCCAAGGGGTGTCAATGAATATGCCTGAGGAAAGAAAATATCCGGAAAAATGTTTGGAGGCGACGAGCGGATTTGAACCGCTGAATGGGGGTTTTGCAGACCCCTGCCTTACCACTTGGCTACGTCGCCACCTCTTTTTTTAATGGAGCGGAAGACGAGATTCGAACTCGCGACCTCCTCCTTGGCAAGGAGGCATTCTACCGCTGAACTACTTCCGCATGCTCCATTTGGTGCCGAGAGAGAGATTTGAACTCTCACAAGCTTACGCTCACTAGCCCCTCAAGCTAGCGTGTCTGCCATTCCACCATCTCGGCATGGCAGGAGTGAGAGGATTCGAACCCCTGACCGACGGTTTTGGAGACCGCTGCTCTACCGGGCTGAGCTACACTCCTAGGACTCCATCTAGCAGCATTTATGATACTACGAGAATGGCTTAGTTGTCAAAAATGCAGGTGCCGTTCCAAAGAATTTTAACGGGCTGCCGCACGATATAAAATTAGCTTTTCTTAAAGCAGAATTATTATATCGGTTAACGGACTGCAAGGCAATACCTTTTCAGCCTGGCCGCACTTAAACCTTTTTTGAAATGCCGTCCAGGAAAATATCTACGGTTTGTTTAAAGTACTGCCTGGTCGATATACCGGTAGCCGGGAATACATCCTGGGCAATAAAATGCATGATTACGGTGTACATCATTGAACGCGCTGCTACCTCGGTGTTGTGTGGTTTGAGATTGCCCGAAGCAATATTGGCACTTAAAAAATCGCTTATCAGCTTAATTCCTTCACCGGGAATAATCGCCCATGTCATGTTAAACGAGGAATTGATGCGCATCTCGTTGAAGACTATATTTACAAGCTCTTTCTTGCTTGTTA
>CAZJMW010000052.1:0-9448 GCA_964547375.1 uncultured Dehalococcoidales bacterium
TGGATGTGAACATCCCTCCTATCATCGTGTTGCCGGCATTGTAGCCTTTCTGAATTCGTCCGACAAGATAGTTTGTAAGCGGTTCCACCTTCACTTTTGATTCATTCCCCAGAGCATCACTTACCCGGGCAAATTCATTTGCCGTCACACTCTGAATCAGCCCTACCGAAAGACCTTCGGATGTAGTTCCGCTGAATTTGGCAGCACTGATGATCTTGGTCATGTCGGGCGACTTCACATAGCGGTCGCCCAGAGCCGGGACTGTCCTGGACGGCGAATGTCCTATACGCCTTGAATAGAACAGGCTCTGCTGATCGAACTTGTAATCGAATATTGTCAGGCCTTCAAGGAAGAAAGGCCTTTTTTCTTCATAAAAGGTTTCGAATGCTGTCAGGTTCATTACCGAAGGATCGGATTCGACCTGACCGAAATCGGGATTGACAGTAAGGTCGACAGTGAAGTTGCTCGAAACACCGATCTTGGCATCAAGGCCAAGATTGGCTCCCCATACCCTTCCATTCTTTGTATATGGACTCCCCGGTATCTCTTCAAGGGTATTGAGCTTCCCGAGCGAGTAGGGCAAGATCTCGAGCCGGCGCGATTTCTTAAGCCCCTTGAGACCGATGAACTCCCCGTAGTTGTAAAGCATACCCGGACCTGTCTTTGTCTGCCTTTCCCAATTGCTTTCCTCCTGCAGCCTGTCAATCCACCTCCATGTATGCATACCCCATACCTGCTCATCCTTGTTGCTGTAACGAAGCTGGCTGAGCGGAACTTCTATTTCTGCCACCCATGCTGAGTCTTCCAGGCCAACCTTGCATCTCCATACGGCATTCCAGTTGAAATCCCAGTTCTCAGGATTGAAAAGCACAAGATCTACCTTCTGCCCCCAGGCCGTGACTGTAAACTCGAATCCTGTACGGTAATCCCGGTAACTGTCGAAATTGACTCCGACCATATCGCCCACTATGTTGTCCCTTGCATCAGCATACCTGTGAACCTTGTGAGGTTCCGGGTCGTGGGCCCTGAAAGCTATGTAAAGGTATTTGTCGTCATACTGGATGTTGTGCTCGGTCTCGAATGTCGGTTTGGCGCCTTCATGAGGAATAAACTGGTTGTAGTCGCCTGCCCAGTTGCCATGCTTCCAGCATTCATCGTCAAGCTTCCCATCAATGACAGGCCTTTCCGTAACAAGACGAGTGGTAACGTATACCGGCTGTTTCAGCTTCTGCCCCTGCAAGGCAGCTGAATCCTGAGCTGTAAGAACCTGCCCCTGAGAGTTGTTGTTTAAACCGGCTGATAAATAACAAATTATTATCAATAAGGCCGTCAGACCTTTCCCTTTGATATTGTTTCCCATCATTTTATTTAGGTTAAGAGTTCCCAAAAATACTGTTTTGTCCAGATTAAAAAAACATGAGATTCACAGATAATGATTATACAAATCAGATGAAGTGAATAATTTGGTATATTTAGGAGCCAGGCTATAGAAATATGAAGCTACAGGAATATAAATTAAAATACATATCATGAAAAAGCTCTTTTATCTCTTGACTGTTTTTTCTATCTCATTGACCCTTAATGCCCAGGATATCGCCCGGTCTCCCATAGGAGGCCAGCAGCCAAAGTCCGATCCCGACAAAATCATTTCCATCGAAACGGCTAAATCAAGCCTGGTGCTTAAGGTTAGCGGCCGCGACGGACGGCTGTACCACTTGTATCTCGGCCCAAGGCTCAGCAGCACCGAGAGTTTCAACCAGCGGGGGAACGAGAATCATCTGGCATATGCCACGTTCGGCACTGACAATCTCTTTGAACCGGCTATAAGGGTTCTTCATAACGACGGAAATCCCTCACTCGAACTTATCTATGTAAGCCATGAGACGGCCAATGCCGGCAACGATGCAACTCTTACCAGAATATTGCTCAGGGATCCACAGTACCCATTCGAAGTAACCCTTTTCTGCAAGGCTTTTACTGCCACGGATGTATTCGAACAATGGGCCGAGATCAGGCATACCGAGAAGAAGCCGGTTACCATTTATAATTATGCTTCCTCAATGCTGCATTTCGATGCCGAAAGGTACTGGCTTACGCAGTTCCACGGCGACTGGGCCGAGGAAATGAAAGCCAGGGAAAGCGAACTGACGGCAGGAATAAAGATACTCGACAGCAAACTTGGAAGCAGGGCACACATGTATCAGACTCCTGTCTTCCTGCTTTCACTTAATGAGAAAGCTGAAGAAAACAGCGGACAGGTACTCGCCGGCACTCTTGGCTGGTCGGGAAATTTCCGCTTCCTGTTCGAAGTGGATGAGAAAAACTCCCTCAGGGTGATATCAGGAATTAATCCTTTTGCATCGGAGTATTCTCTCCAGCCGGGCCAGGTTTTCAAGACACCTTCCATGATCTTTACCTTTTCAAACTCGGGAACGGGTCAGGCAAGCCGTAACCTTCACCGCTGGGCAATAAACCACGGTGTCCTCAACGGAACGGGATCACGTTACACTCTCCTGAACAACTGGGAAGCCACCGGCTTTAACTTTGATGAGAAGAAACTTACTTCAATCCTCGACGATACAAAAAAGATGGGTCTCGATGTATTCCTTCTCGACGACGGCTGGTTTGCAAATAAATATCCAAGGAACCACGACAGGGCAGGACTTGGCGACTGGCAGGAGAATAAGGCGAAGCTTCCTGGCGGACTGGGTTATCTGGTAAAGGAAGCAGATGCCAGGGGAGTGAAATTCGGGATCTGGATAGAACCGGAAATGGTCAATCCCAGAAGCGAACTGTATGAAAACCATCCCGAATGGATCCTGAAACTCCCGAACCGTCCCGAGCATTATTTCAGGAATCAGCTTGTTCTCGATCTTACCAACCCGAAAGTACAGGAATTCGTTTACAATGTTGTCGACGGAATGCTCACTGCAAATCCTGGGATTGCATTCATCAAATGGGACTGCAACAGGATGATGACCAATATGTATTCTACCTACCTGAAGGACAAGCAGTCGCATCTGTACATCGACTATGTCAACAGCCTTTACGGAGTTCTGGAACGACTGCGCTCGAAATATCCCGA
Source organism: uncultured Dehalococcoidales bacterium (assembly GCA_964547375.1). Lineage (GTDB taxonomy): Bacteria > Chloroflexota > Dehalococcoidia > Dehalococcoidales > UBA5627 > UBA5627. Next base: position 3,086 of record CAZJMW010000052.1, read on the forward strand.
TCTTCCCATAATGCTTTGCTCCGGTGGCGGCGGAAGGGTCGATTACGGAGCGCTGAAGTATTTTACCGAATTCTGGGCCAGCGACAATACCGATCCACTCGAAAGAATTTATATGCAGTGGGGTTATTCTTATTTCTTCCCTGCAATCTCGGTCTGCAACCACGTTACTTCCTGGGGAAAGCAGTCACTTAAATACAAAACCGACGTGGCCATGATGGGGAAAATGGGTTTTGACATCGAGGTTGACAAGCTTACCGAAAATGAACTCAAGTTCTGCCAGGATGCAATTGCAAACTATAACAGGATTAAGGATGTGATATACAAAGGCGACCTTTACCGCCTGATATCACCCTACAAGGAAAACAGGGCAGCCCTGATGTATGTGAACCAGGAAAAAACAAAGGCTGTTCTTTTCAGCTACACCCTGAATACACGATACGGCGAAACAATTAACCGCGTAAGGCTCCAGGGGCTTGATCCGGACAAGACTTACAATATCAGGGAGATCAATGTGCCGAATGAAGGCCGTTTCCGCGGAGGGAGTGAAAACGGACGGAGCTACACAGGCGACTACCTGATGAATGTCGGACTAAACGCCGGTTCATCCACCCCGCTTACCAGCGTGGTGTACGAAATTACCGAGTGAGGATTAGTTCCCGTCCCAGCCGGCAATCCTTGCCCATAGCCACCAGGCCGCATAGGCTTTCTGGTTGGCATTGAGGGGCTGGGTGTGTGCAGCAGTGCAATCGTACCAGTCGACTCCGCGGGTATGAGCGTTCTGCCATTCCACGGCCCAGTTGCCGTCGAGAGTGCCGTTGCCGTCGGTATCGTAGTTGCATCCATCGTCGGCATTCCTGTCCCCAAACCAGACCCCGTCGGGATTGTAGGATTCTATATCTGCAAAATCATACAGTATCTTGCCGTTACGCCTGCAAAACGATCTTATCTGCTCATTCCTGATATGAAGGTTTCCATTTAGGCCGCTGCCGTCGAGGTGCCCGGTCATATAAACGAAAACAACACCCGGATAATCATTCTCAAGACCTTCCATCAGACTGAGATAGGTGTTGATATTCGCTTCGGTAGCATCTGAAACCTGACCGCACCACGACCAGATTATCACGTTTACATCCGGATTGGCGGCCAGGTAGGTCCTGGTCCTCTCGGCCCACGATGTCCGGTCGGGATTTCCAAGGTCGCCGCTCATTGCATAGTCGTGCAGATCGAGCGATCCCCCGGTCCCTCCGTTGTTCCACGAGAATGTAGGACCCTTGAATGAAACCAGGCCTGACATACCCTCGGTAAGCTGGCTTCCATGCGAAGTATGCCCGTAGGCAATGTGAAGATTCGATTTTGCCTCTTCAATCCACTCCGAAGGGATAGCAGCCAGCTTCGTGCATGAGTGGTCAATAATGAAACCATCGCCCGAAACGATTCCCGGTCCGTCTTCCTTGCTGCATGATGACAAAAGGAAAACCAGGGCTATTAAACAAGATATATTAAGATATCTCATAAAAGTGATTTGTGAATATTGAAATTCCTGCTCTGACTTTTTACATAAGCCATATCACCAATAAAACGTATGAAAGGCCGGATTGTTGCAAAAATATTATTCCGGCTTTTCAAAGATACACGGCTGCAAGCCTTTAGGGATGGGCAATCTCAATACCAAATACATTATTGGTTTTTATTATAAAAGCGGTATTTTGTCCCGAAGAATTACTATTTTTCGAACCATCATAATCTGTCTTAAGTAAACCAGCGAGAAATGAAAAATGGAATAAAACTGTTTGTACTCCTTATCGCCGGAGCAATTGTTGTATCGTGTTCCCCTTCAAGGATGGGGGCTTCCCAGACCGATAACGAAGTCAGAAATGTTATCCTGATGATCGGCGACGGGATGGGCCTGCCTCATGTTAATGCAGCAATGACAGTGGCCGGTGTCCCCCTTAATATTCAAAGGGCTGAAGTAACCGGACTGCAGACCAGCCACTCGGCAGATAACTATGTTACTGATTCAGCCGCAGCGGGAACAGCGCTGTCGACAGGTAAAAAAACAAATAACGGAATGATCGGCGTGGATCCCCATGAAAACAGGCTAAAAACCATACTGGAAATTGCAGAGGAAAACTGCCTTGCAACCGGACTTGTTGCCACTTCTTCAATCACTCACGCAACTCCGGCAGCATTTATCGCACACCAGGCTTCAAGAAGCAGTTATGAAGACATTGCCAGGGATTTTCTCAGGACTGATATTGATGTGTTTATCGGCGGAGGTTACGATCATTTTGCAAAAAGGGCTGACGGACTCAACCTTATCGACAGCCTGACTGCTAAAGGTTATGAGGTAATAACCTCGGCCGAAGCACTTAAGAATTCTGTTTTTCCTATGAAACTGGCTGCTCTGCTGTACCCTGATCAGCCACCCTACAGGCTTCAGGGCAGAGGTGACATGCTCTATGACGCAACCAGAAAAGCTATCGATATTCTGAACCGGAACCGCAAAGGCTTCTTCCTTATGATTGAAGGATCACAGATCGACTGGGCAGCCCATGCAAACGAAGCTGAAACCACAATCGATGAGACTCTCGATTTTGACAGGGCTGTCGGAGCCGCTATTGATTTTGCCAAAGCTGACGGCAATACCCTGGTAGTTATTACGGCCGATCATGAAACCGGCGGTGTCACTATCCTGGGAGGCGACATCAAATCAAAGCAGGTAAAGCTCAATTTCTCAACAAAAAGCCATTCAGCAGTTATGCTTCCGGTTTATGCATACGGCCCAGGCGCCATGAACTTTACCGGCATCTATGACAATACCGATGTGCCCAAAAAGATACTGAAGGCCTTCAGCTTCGACAGAAAGAACTGATTTGTAAGCGAAGTGACCAGACATTGCCTTAAGCTGTCATTTTGTATCATTCATTCCCAATTTTATTTAACTTTGGCAATTCGGGAAATAATGTGAATCAAGTGACAGACAGTCTCAAACCCTACGGGGACAAGCAAAAGATTTTCGACAAAAGATACCTGCAGATGGCCAGGATATGGGCTCAGAATTCCTACTGCAAACGCAGGCAGGTAGGAGCTCTTATCGTCAAGGACAAAATGATAATTTCGGACGGTTATAACGGCACTCCCGCGGGATTCGAAAACGTCTGCGAGGATGAAAATAATGTGACTAAACCGTATGTTCTTCATGCTGAAGCCAATGCTATAACAAAAGTTGCAAAGTCAAACAATTCCAGCGAGAATTCAACGTTGTATGTAACGACATCACCATGCATGGAGTGCGCAAAGTTGATCATTCAGTCGGGAATTGGACGGGTAGTTTACTGTAACAGGTATCGTGTTACCGATGGGCTCGACTTGCTGAAACGTGCAGGAATTGAGATTGTTTATATTGATCCTGATAACGATATCTATGAAGTACAATAATACCAGGAGAGACATCATTCTGCCATTGGTTGCTGCATTTGCCCTTGCAGCCGGAATCGTCATCGGCATTTACCTGCCGGGCAGAAACAGTGTCCCCCAGCAAACCGGTTTCAGAGTAAAAAGCGACAAGATAAACAGCATCCTTAACATTATTGAAGCGGACTACGTTGACACAGTTAACCGCGCCGAACTGGTGGAAGCCGCTATACCGGCAATACTGAAGAAACTTGATCCGCATTCGGTTTATATCCCTGCTAAAGACCTCCAGCGAGCCAACGAACCGCTACAGGGCAACTTCGACGGCATAGGTATATCATTCAACATGCTCACGGATACAATACTGGTAATAAGCACTATTCCTGGAGGACCCTCCGAAAAGGTGGGACTGATGGCTGGTGACAAGATTATATATGTAAACGACTCCCTGGTGGCCGGAAGAAAGCTGAGCGACGAGAAAGTAATGGGCATGCTCAAGGGACCAAGAGGCACCGTGGTCAGTATCAAGCTTATGCGAAAAGGATACAGCGATCTTATCCCCTTTGACATTACACGCGACAAGATACCGATTGCCAGTGTAGACGTGAGCTATATGATCAATGACAAAACCGGATACATAAAGATCAACAACTTCGCGATGACCACATATGACGAATTCCTTAAAAGCATCAGGGAACTGAAGTCGGTGGGAATGCAAAAACTCATACTTGATCTAAGAGAAAACTCCGGTGGCGTTATGGAGGCAGCTACCAGAATAGCGGACGAATTCCTCAAGGAAGGAGAAATGATTGTTTATACCCTTGGCAGGTCGCAACCCAAAAATGAGACAAGGGCAAAGGGTAACGGGGAATTTGAATCAGGCGACCTGGTTCTCCTTATAGACGAATGGAGCGCATCTGCAAGCGAAATCCTGGCAGGAGCAATACAGGATAACGACAGGGGTACCATAATCGGAAGACGCTCCTTCGGCAAGGGACTCGTCCAGGAACCTGTTCCCTTTAACGACGGATCGGGAATGAGACTTACGGTAGCAAGGTATTATACTCCTACCGGAAGGTCGATACAGAAACCTTACAATAATGGCTTCGATGAATACTTCGACGACCTCAATTCACGGTTCGAGAGGGGTGAATTCACGGCGTCGGACAGCATCCAGTTTGCCGACTCGCTGAAATTCACTACAAAGGGGGGAAAGACCGTCTATGGAGGCGGAGGAATAATGCCCGACATATTTGTCCCGGTCGACACTACAGGCCGTTCTGCATATTTCCTCGCGGTGAGACCGCTGATTTACAGATATGCCCTTAACTATACCGAAAAGAACAGGGAGACACTAAATAAATTCACCGAATCGGGGGAAATGGAGAAATATCTCGACCGGCAGGCACTTCTAAATCACTTCATCAGCTTCGCCGAAAAGAACGGTGTTAAGAGGGACACGGAAGGAATTAAGCTCTCCGGTCAGGTGATTTCAATTCAACTGAAAGCCTATATTGCCCGCAACATACTCGACAACAAGGGATTCTATCCTATCTGGAAAGAGCTCGACACTACCTTGAAGTTCGCGGTGGATTACCTGGAAAAAGATTAACCGCAAAAAGCCTGTTGCTCTTTTGCCCCCTTTTAGGGGGATCCCGATAAATCCCGATAGCTCCCGATAGCTATCGGGACGGGACGGGAGGGGAAGGGGTATGTGAATGCAAGGGATAACAGATAATGGGGTAAAGGAATAAGGGGGTTCTGAGGTCTTTTTGTAATTATTTAATCACCTGTAGTTCCCTGCCGGTTATAACCCCCTTCCCAACCTTCCCCCCAGGGTGAAGGAGCAAGAGAATTCTGCTAATATTGGTAAGGAATATGAACTTCAATGCTTGATATAACAAATTGAGCAACAGCATCCATTGGAAGAAGCCTTTCCCCCTGGGGGAAACGGGAAAGGGGGTATGTGAATGCAAGGGATAACAGATAATAGGGTAAAGGGGGTATGTTAATTTTGGGGGTCGAGGGTTATCTGCTTTAAAGCATCTCCGGATTATATCCCACTGACAAAATCCGATACCAGCTTTACCGAAAGATCCTGCTCCTCGATGAATCCCATATGCCCCGAATTCTCAAGTATCTCCAGCCTGGCATTTGCAGGCAGACTGACCTTCGGGATAATGTCATCGCACGAAATGTAATTATCATGCCTGCCAAGAATCCACAGGCAGGGAACCCTCCCCTGCTCCATCACCTTAAGCCTCGAAGGCCTGTTCATCATCCCGTTGAGAACCGAAATTATTCCCTCATCGCTTATTGTGGCGGCAATTTCCTCCGACCGCCGGAGATCGTCTCCGAACTTTTCGAGATTCACTGTGGAATACATCCGGGATATGTTGCCGGGGTATAACAGATGTTTTTTGGCTGCTCTCACAACCTTTATCTCCCTTTTCCTGTTTGCAACGACTTCCGGCCTGTCGGCAAAAGGATGGGAATGGAAAAGGCAATATGCCGAAAGCATGTCAGGAAAGAGTTCAAGAAAAGCAAGAGCTACATAGCCTCCCAATGAATGACCCGTGATGAATGCCTTCGGCAGATGAAGGTTCTCCATAAGACAAGCTATAGCCCCGGCCATGAATTCCATGCTGTGATTCACGCTGTAAACCTCCGAAAGACCATGCCCCGGAAGATCGACACAGATTACACGGAACTTCCCGGAAAGCTTATCGGCAAAACCAGCCCATATCTCCGAAGTCTCGAGATAGCCGTGAAGAAGTATGATGGCCTCTCCCTCTCCCTTATCGCTGTAATAAATCTTGCCTTCGTTGTAATTGATGTACTTCTTCATCATAATATAATTTTAATTCTAAAAACGCCGCGCGGGGCACGGGGCGCGGGGCACAGGGCACGGGGCAAAACGCCGCGTACCTTTCTTCCCCGAAAGATACT
>CAZJMW010000053.1:0-9290 GCA_964547375.1 uncultured Dehalococcoidales bacterium
TATAGCCAGTTGCCACGCCAAGATACAACACACTTGCGCTGGTATCATAGAACAGGAACTGTTGAGAGTTCCCTGCCAGGTTAGCATACATGGCTATGTCACCACTGGCTGTCACGTTGCTGATTATCAGGGAATTGGCGGCTAGAGCCTGTGAGACAGGGGTGCCAATCAAGGCATAGGGTGCGGCGTCTCTGGTATTGGCCGACAGCCCCGCTGCTACGTGCTTGAAGCAATCATCACCAGAAGTTCCCAAGCTAAACACTTTGTCATCCACCAGATTAATGGCAGTCTGTGCCAATAGTTGGCCAAGTTTGAGGTCTTTATATGTCCCTCCGGCCAGATTCTCCAGGGAGAGGGTATTGGAATCCAGTTCGTAAAGTTTAAGGTTAGAAAACCGGATGGGAGCCAATCCGACACCCCATTCATCAGTGTGAACATTCGTCTCCATATTAAGCCCCCTGTCCGATGCAGTTTATTTCATAGGTAGCGTGACCCGACCCGTCAACTACCTGTATGATCAGCTTGCAGTATTCATTGCTATACTGCATCCTGGCATCTGCTCCGGCAGCCAGAGTAGTCTCAGAAACCAGAGTATCTTCTTTCCCGGAGGTCTGGTCATCGCTGTAGGTCGCCAACAGCTTATACTTCAGAGTCGCCGATTCATGGGTATTAACCAAATGGATACTTTTCTTTTTCAGCCCTTTTGTATTCCAGTTTAAAGCTGATACATATGAGGCTGTAGTTGTGCCCGTTCCATGACAGGTATAATTGTTAAAACGAAAATTGGTGTTTTTTTCTTCAACTGACATATTAGACCTCCAAATTTTGTCAGGCAGAGGGCTAGCCGAAGCTAACCCCCCTGATATAAAATCAAGAATTGTTACGGGATCATTTGCAATAGGACGAACGGCGCGTTAGATGCCCCGCTGCCGGACATATCCAGAGCGATGCCCACTTTTTGGAAGCCCGATTCCAGGGTAACATCATTACTTGACCTCACGGATCCATCGCCTACAACCACGATAGTCCGATCCATAGCCGAATCGCAAGTATTACCGTCCGAAGTGATCCAGACCGGCCCCCAGGTTTGAAGCCAGAAAAACTCGCCTGATACGGCTTCTGCCGTAGCAACGCCTAGATAGGTGACGTATTCGCCACCGGCGTTATCAGCTTTCAAGCAATAGAACGGGCTTTCCATGAGTTCTATTGTGGTAGTAGCTGCGGTGACAGCCCTTTCCAGTGGAGAATCCAGCTTCAAAGTTAACGATCCACCGGTCGTGGTTAGCGCTGGATGCGAGACAATCATCCGGTTCTGCGGATGCTGCCCGGAGCCGTTGCCAATAACAATGTAACCACCAGCAAGCTCATTTTCTGCCAGTACGCCGGTGGTCAGAACCCCGATCTCAGTGTCAATGGTCACCGTTACGTACTTGCTTCCGGCTGCGCCTGCTGCCAGCGTTTCCCCAGGGTAGGCGGCTGCCTGTTCCGCTGCCGTCGCTTGTGTAGGTGCCACAGCTACCGTGTTAGTTTTTTTGGCTTTGTAGGCCATGACTTCGGTGTGTACGGTTCCAGAAGCGTAAGAGTAGATGTAAGTTCTGCCGCCCCTGCGGATTATGGTTCCCAGAGGATACTTCTGTACGCTATCTACCCCATACGGCGTGCCACCCGGCAACTCGAACTCCACATCCCCGATTGCCGGTAGAAACCCTCGATATTTTGATTTTCCTTCATACGTGGTGACGGCTGCAAATGTCCCCAGACCCATCGCCATCATGAATACCGCCATCATGACGGTTATTTTCCTGACTATCCTTTTCATTTTATTAGTTCTCCTTAACTTTATTAACGACCTTTATTTTACAGATTAGGTGTTGTTATCCAGCGCCCGGAATGCGTCTGGTCTGACCACTCCACCGCCGACCCGGAAGTAGAATAAAAAGCCCACGAGACCGGCCTCAGCGTAAAGCTCATCCAGCCTCTGTACCGTCATTCCGGCTCGATCCACGATGGTATAACCTCTTTTCCAGTTCCCGAATAGGCCAACAATCGATCGATCAACATTGTCGCTCGCCGGTACTATCATACTCGAATGATTCCACAGTGGATACCCGTCAAACGTCCGTGGCGGACCTTGCGTAACTCCTGTCGGATTGACCCACAGGTAATTGGATGACGCTTTGACTTTTCTCAGCATGGCCTCGGTTGTAGGATGGATCATGAAAGACGCTCCGGCTTTATAGGCGGCTGGCAAGGCGTACTCAATGTCAATCAGATCATCCGGAACCATAGTGTCGGCGGTGTCCAGATCGGTATAAGTGCTGATTACTATGGGATCCAGCGTCACCCCATCCGGCTGTTGGTTAGTGTGTCCAGTGCCTACCAGGAATGCGGCATCTTCGACTTCAGCCCGTTTTTGAGCCATGGCCTGTGATAAGGCTTCCGCCAGTATATCATCAGTATCCATAAGTTCATCACGCCCGATCTTTACCAACCCGGTCAAATCCTCTACGTAAATGTAGTCTTTGTCCGATACCAGATGTGTTTCAATGGGTATACTGCCGGTCTCCAGCTTACCCCACCCCATGGATACATCGGTCAACGATCTCCTGGACACTCTGTTTCTGGTAGTCCTCCTGATGTTGGCTAACTGCCTGATGATAGTAAATCCTGGTGTCGCCAGATAAATTTCCTGTTCCATGTCTTCCGGCACCAGTAACAGGCCATTGTCGTCCTCGACCAAAGACCGCTCTTCCAGGCTCAGGTAATTCCGGCCCTGTCTGATGGCCTTGAAAAAGGCCGCCCTTTTTTCCTTTTGTCCGCCGGGTAAACTTTTCCCCATCGGTGCGTTAGCCATTGCCATCGCCTGCAACCGCTCTTCAGTTTTGATGTCGGCGTCAAGCGACTCCATTTCAGTCAATAAGGCATCTACTTTGGTTTTTTCCTCCGGCTTCATCGCCCGGTTTTCCTTTTCGGCTAAATCGGTCAGCCCCCTGGCTTCCTCGTATTTAGCCGCTTTTTGCCGTTTGAGTAACTCAATATTGCGCATTTTTATCCTCCGAATTTCGCTATTTTAATTTTGGTTTTATACAGTTCCAGGCTCGCATCAGGCACTATCAATACCCCCCGCTCGTCCGGTCTCTCTAACGTTAGTGTATCCGTTCTCGTAATCGCTTGCAAATAATCACGCACTTTGACGCTAGTTTGAGGATATGCAGGGTAAGTGACCGGGGATATATCAAATAACTTAGCTTCCTGCAATGTCCTGATGACATCCTTGTCCGGCTTCTGTTTGTCATATTCCCAGACATCTTTAATCGCAATAAACCCGAATGACATTTGCGATATGTCACCCCGGTTGATCAATTCCATGAGATCACGCGCAAACTGCGTGTCTGGCGGATCAATTTCAATCAACAATCCCTTGTCATCCTCTTCAAGCCTTAACGTGTTTGCCTTGTTTCTGCCGAGGATATGGTTAGCATCATGGTTGAATAAGGCTCGAATATCGTCCCTGCTGATGCTCGTTTTAAATGTCCCTGGATCAATTTTTTCTCTGAATCCGCCCAAATCCTCTGACAGTTTGTTAAATACAGCGGCATATCCTTTGATTTTCTTCTTTTCATTCTCGCCCCCTACAACTCTTATTTCCGCTACCTCAATGTTTCTGCGCTCATAATTTAACTGCATCGCCCGCCTCCAATTTGATTTTTTATATACTCTGCGAAGTCCCTGTAATAGTCATCCAGCCACTTATCGAACCCCGCCGGATCACGCTGAAACGCTTTTCGGATGTTGATCTTATCACGGTCAGCTATTATCTTAGCAATATCATCCATTTTAGAGGCTTTGTTAGTTTTGTCCTGGTATTCGTCCACTTTGTCAAGCGGAACCATGTTAGCCTGGACGAAATAACGCTTTCCAATCCCATCAGGTAATGGATTCATATCTTCATTTTCCCTGATTTCATCCGCACATATTGCCCCCAGGTAAGATAGTTCCCGGTAAAATGCCGCCCTTGCTGCCGTATCACCCCTGAGTAATCCCTCAAGCGAATGCTTAGTGTAATATTCACGTGTATCAAATAGCTTCCGGTCGTACTCCATTTCCCAATTTACACACCACGGAAGCATGGTGTCCGTAGCAAACTCAATACCCTGATGCTCGATATTCGAAAATGTGGCATGTAGTAGATGTCCGATCTTATGTAGTTGCACTCCATAGATTCTGGCGATGTCTTCAACCTGATATTGTCTCTCTTCGAGTAATTGTGCCTCAATCGGATTGATCCCAACCTTAACGTATTTCATGCCCTCTTCTAACAACATGATTCTGTGAGCATTCCCCAATCCGGCGTATTTTTCGTTTAAAGATTTTCGAAGATTAGTTGACCCCTGATCACTCAGCTTCATTGGATGTTCTACCACACCGCCCACATTCATTCCATGACTGAAAAAGGATGCCCCGAATTGCTCTGCTGCAAGTGTTATCCCTATCGTCTGTGCATGCTGCTGGATCGGAGATAAACCTTTCATTCCGTCGGTTCCCATGCCGAGTACATGGATCATTCTATATGCTGCCAAATCCCTTGTTTCGCCCGTGCCTGGAATGAATATTCTGTAAAATAATTCGTTTTCCCTGGTTCTCATTGGTTCGCAATTCCACGCTGGCACCGGCCACAATGCCTTTGGCTTACCTGCATTGTCAAATTGTATCTCCGCATAAGCATTACCCCACAGGCATAAATGCGCCATTAACATCTGCCGAAACGTGAATGAGGTTTGCTCTGGATTCGGTTCCCTATGCAGAATGTTATAAACCGGGTTATTTACAGCGTGTTTTTTTATTCCGTCAATCTTAGTGTTTACATGTAACGGCATCGCTGCCAGTCCTGTTGACAATACCCGTACACATGCCCACACCGCCGATGTCCGCATTGCAGACCCTGGTGTTACAGATACCCCCGCACTGCTGCCACCCCCACCCAATGCCTCTGTGACCACCTTTTTAATAACGCTCGCCTGGCTTCGTTTTGAAGCATTTTTATGCGCCTCTTCGCAATGTGACAACGCTATCTCATATGCGCCCATATCTACCCCCGTTAAAATACTTTGACATCTTCTTTTTCATACATAGATACGCCCGTTTCTTCCGGATGCCTTATCGCCCGATCCAGACTCATAATTAGCGCCACAATCCCGTCTATCCTCTGCGTCGCTTTGGCTTTGTCTGGTTTAATATTCCCTGCTGCATCCATTTCCACCGCCACATTATCTGCCATCCAGCGCAATATCGGATTGTCCCCATGTTCCAGTTTACATCCTAATATTATGTTAATCAATTCTTTAGATGGCGGACTCATACTTTTATAACCCTGCCGGAATTCCACAAGTAACGGATGCTTTTCATACGCAAGTTTTTCCTCTGTTACAAATCCATCTTGCTCTAAATCAGTTATCAGTTTTACCGCTCCCCACGGATCGTAACAAAGTTCTTTCATATCGAATTTTTCTCGATCTTTGTTAACTTGCATTCTAATATAATCGTAGTCTATTCGATTCCCCGGCGTGAATTCAACCAATCCTTGACTGCGCCATCTTGCATAAGGCACCTTATCCCGCTTTTCCTTTTCGGCTGCCACATCCTCCGGTATCCAAAACCTGCATATCACTTTATAATTCCCGTTCTGGCATGGGAAAACGTGGACTAACGCCGTAATATCATTACTGGAAGATAGATCAAGTGATGAATAACACACCTTATTTTTTAACTCATCTTCGTCCACTTTACCCCCGCATTTATCCCAGTCTGACAATTTGATCCATCTGACACTTTGTTTGACCCAGATATTCAGCCGAAGCTGTTTGAATAGGTTTTCTTTCTCAACCTTGATTAATGCCTGTTTAAAGTCTTCCCTCATATCCTCGATCTGGATAATTTCTCCCAAAGATGGATTGACTGCTTTCCAATTTTCTTCATCCGTCCAGTCCCAATCCTTCCCCGCTTCATCATCCGGCGGACCATAAATAACAGGGTAAAAAGTAGGATCGTCTTCCGGCTGAATAACACCGTTAAGTATTCTTCTAGCTCTTTCATGCAACTCCCAACATATTGAATTTCGATCATAGCCCGCCGTAGTAATCGCCACAAATAGCGGTTGCCGCCTTGCGGCTCCTGCCCCCTCTGTCAAAACGTCCCATAGGTTTCTATTAGGGTGTGCGTGTAACTCGTCTACTACGACCCCGTGTGAGTTGAAGCCGTGTTTATTTTCCACATCTGCTGATAATACCCTGTAAAATGATCCGGCTCTGGGATATATAATGCGCTTAGTTGAATCCCTCACATTTAGTTTTTTTAATAAAGCTGGCGAACGTTTTACCATTCCGCTCGCCACATTATATACAATCCCTGCCTGTTCCCTATCACATGCGGCACCATAAACCTCTGCGCCTGGCTCGTTGTCGGCCACAAGTAAATATAGTGCTATTGCTGCCGCATATGGTGATTTTCCGTTTTTTTTTGGTACCTCAATATATACTATGCGATACCTGCGGGTTCCATCTGCCCGCATAGTTCCGAATACGTCCCTCGTAATTTTAAGCTGCCACGGCATATGCCGGAAATACTGCCCCGCCCACTTACCACTTGTGAGCTTTAACCGTTCCATAAAGTAAACCGCCCTATCGGCGGCTTTTTGGTCAAAGTAGTATTGTGGTTTTTTTATCAACGTCATTGTCAATTCATGCGCCCCGTGTTAAGAAAATCGTCCAGTTCGTCTTCTCTGGTATCCGTTGGCATCTCTATTTTACCCCTATCCGATGGCGTCAACCCGAATTTCGCTGCGAATGTGTTATACTCTGCCAGCGCCTGCGATCTGATAGTCAATAACGGGTTTCTGATTAATTTTTCATCATTTTTCATCAGGTATGCGTTCGCCGGTTCCTTACCCGCTTTTACTGCTGCGTCTCTCAATTTGTTTAACTGATTCTGGCATTCGACTACTGTACCCCATGCAATACAACAAGCTGTTAGCGCCGAACGATCTGCGGGTGAAATTAACTGCATTTTTTCCAATATTGGATAGATTCGCTTCCACTCGTGCCTGGCGGCACCTTTCAGTATTGCGGGCATCGAAACTTTTCCGGACGGTGGTATAGGCTCATTTTTATTTATTCTATCCTGGTTCGGTTCGCCGTTTAGTATTTTCAATCTGGTAGGTTTTGGGATTCTAGCCACCAATATCCTCCGCCTTGAATCCGGTCATCATATCATCAGTATCATCCGCATTTATTTTGTAGTACGTCGTACTCAATCCTATTTTCTCGGCCTGATTAATCTCGTTTCTGGTTCCCTTACTGACCCCATCATGTATAAATAATACATGATCCGCTCGTGCCAGTATATCACGTGATCTATGATCATACATACCAGCGGCGTATTTCGTACCATTCAAAAAGTGCAACTCAACCGGGATCGAATGCTCTTTCGCCTTGTCTATCGCCAGTTTACATATGCCGTCAGCATCGCCCGCCGTTATGATCATCTCCGGCTTTAACTTATCTATTTCGGCATCTATTATAGCCGCTGCCTTGCTGTTTTTATAAAATGTGCGTGTTCCGAAAATACATAACTTCTTAATCATTTCCGTTGCCCCTTACTTTTTAATATGTACTATATATTGATATTACTCTTATCCAATATATTGATCCTGATATGTTCTGCTATTGCCTTCATAAACAGTGGCGGAACTGAATTACCGATTCTCATTAAACCATTTTTTCTATCTGTAAATTTGAAATTATCAGGGAATGTTGCGATTCTTTTCCCTTCATTTAATGAAATATAACGTTCTCTATCAGGATGAACTATTCCGGTTAAACTTATTTCTGATTTTATAAGTGTTCCACAAATCCTATCCCATCCTGCCCATCTAAGCCCTATCTTTCCAGCAGTATTCCCTTTAAATCTCTTATATATTTTACTATCAGTGCTCCATTTATCCGGTTGATATCTTGCAATCCTACTTACAATAATTGGTAATAATCTATCATCTGATTTATTACCTCTTAAATCCATTATGCAATCTTTAAGTATAATTTGCTTGCTTTGTGGTTTCGGATGACTCGGTTCAATTTTCATATCATCCCTGGTACCAATTATTATTACTCTCTCTCTTGATTGCGGCACATTATAATACATGGTATTAAGTAATTGCCCCTTACAATTATATCCACAATCCCTAAGATTTTTGATAATCTCAAGATATGCCTGTTTCATATATCCCTTGATCATGCCAGACACATTTTCAAACACAAATACTTTTGGTTGTAATTCTTTTAGAAGTCTGGCGAATTCACAAAATAAAGAGTTCCTAGGATCGGTAAATCTTCTTTTACCAACTGTTGAAAATCCTTGACATGGTGGTGAACCATCAAGTATATCCAGTTCCCCGGGTTTGATCCCTGTTAGCTTCATACATTCCTGAGATGATAATTTGCAGATATCTCCATGATAAATAGGTACATCTGGGAAATTTAGTTTGAATATTTCAACTGCATTATTATCCCATTCGACTGCAAGTAACTCCTTGAATCCAGCCAACTTATAACCCAATGATGATCCGCCGCATCCAGCAAACGTTGAAATTACGGTATATTCTTTCACCATTTAAACCCACATTTCGGACATTCATTATGAGTATTTTTCATGGCATTTTCATTAATGTCCTCATTATCTTCTGGAATATAAATCTGATTCATCATATCTTCTATTTCCTGCCCAGAGAATCCCGTAATATCCATATCCAGGGCACCAGTATCTAGTTCTGTTAATATATCTTTCAGGTTCGGGATATCCCATTCCGCTAGTAATGCTGACTGATTATCCATGATACTGTACGCTTTTTGCGTGATATCCGAATCGTTGACATATACCACGGCTATGTGCGTCCAGCCCATTTCACTCGCCGCTATAAATAGCCCGTTCCCCGCCTCTATCTGGTCATTTTGAGCGTTGACTACAATGGGCTTTCGCTGCCCATATGCCTCAAGTGATTTTTTTATCGCATCCAGGTTCCGTTTATTGTGCGCCCTGGCGTTTTTGGGATCAGGTTTGATTTTATCAATTCCCACTAGCAATGGTTTCAGCGATTCCGCCACATTGCAGTTAATTTTTTCAGACTGTTCGGACTCTCTTTTTTTCATACGACCCCCAATTTTCTTAAATTCTGTGATTTTTTTCGTGAAACAGATCGGAAGAGCACACGTCTGAACTCCAGTCACGAGATTCCATCT
>CAZJMW010000054.1:0-9159 GCA_964547375.1 uncultured Dehalococcoidales bacterium
GCTTTTATGGAGTTTTTATAAAATATTGTTAATTTGTTATAGACACCACAACCGAATAGAACCATTCTTAAGATAATTTATATAATAAACAGCTAAGCAATTGATTTAACAACCGGCAAGTGCCATAATAACGCCGTACTTGTTAAAGCGGAGATAGAGCATGAGCAAAAATAATTTCGACATTAGCGACCTCGAACGATGGCAAAAAGAGGGAATAATATCGCAACAACAATTTGAATCAATCGTAAAACAGGAAGATTTGGAAGCAAAACCTGTCGCCGAAAAGAAAAGCGGGTTCAACTTGGTTACAGTGCTTTATTACTTCGGCGGCTTCCTGGCACTGCTCTCCTTTACTCTCTTTATCGGTATGAACTGGGAGGATTTGCCCCAGTGGGCGCGTTTTGCGATTGCCTTAATCGCACTTCTCGTTACCGGAGGACTCGGGTTATGGCTGCGCTTTTCTCAAAAATTCGAACTGGCGGGGGGATTGCTGCTGTTCGTTGCTACCGCTATCCTGCCGCTTTTGGTTTATACTGTTATTAGTCTAGCCGGTTTCTGGGCTGAAGGGGCATCATTCTACGAACTGAGATTTGCAGTTCTTGCCATGGGGCTTGTCAGCCTTGGCGGAGCAATTGCGGTTCTTTACTATACACGCTTCCCGCTTATTACCCTGCTGGTAGCTGGATTTGCGCACCTGACGCTGATCGATTTAGTACAGGTGATATGGGGAGAAAACTTCCTTTTCAACGAAAGCACAGTTATCATAAGTGCAATCTTTATACTGCTGGGTATATGGATAACACTGCGCGGATTGAAACCATATGCTTTCTGGGTAAAGCTCTACGGCCTTATATGGCTGCTGTTTACCTTTTCAATTCTCTTTTTTGAAAGCGAAAGCGTCCTGTTCGGATTGCTATATCTTGGGGTATATCTTGTGATAGCTGCCGTCAGCCTCTATCTACGTGAAGCCATGTTTATGGTATTCGCCATCATCAGTATCTATCTATACATTTTCAATCTTGTTTTCGATATCTTCGAGGGCTCGGCGCTCTTTCCTTTGATATTGGGGATTATCGGACTAAGCATCGTTTTACTGGCTGTGCTCTTCCAGAAATACGGGAAACGCCTGTTCAGGCGTAAAACAGGGATTGAAAATAAAACGAATACACTGAACAATTAATAATAACTAATGCCTTTCCATCGAGGAATATGTAATTTCGATAAATCGGGATGACGGATAAGGGGCATGCTTTTCATCTTTCAGACAGGTTTTCAAACTACTCCGATTCAAATAACGAAAGCTGCGCGTTTCTGTAACCCGACTTGTATGCAGCGATGATTTCATCCATTTTATACAGGATACCTAATTCCCCGCACTTACCCTGAAACAGTTCCCATAATGCCGCCGCCTTTGGTGACCGGCACTCATATGCGCTGCCATAGGTTTTGATATATTTCTCTTTAACCGCGGGGAACAGCTCATCCAGTTTTTGATAATACCAGTCTCTCTGATTCTGCCTGAGAGTAACACCGAAGGCCGGGTAAATAAACCTGGCGCCGTTTTCATGGGCGAGACGAATAATCTCTTCGATATTTTCAACGTTATCTTCTATAAACGGAAGCACCGGCATTAAAAGCACACTGGCAAAAATGCCCTGCTGAGACATTTCGCGAATTGCTTTAAACCTATTAGACGAAACAGGTGCATGCGGCTCTATTTTTTGACACAATTCATCATCGGCAGTTGTAATCGTGGTTTTAATCAGCACCGGGGAGTGTTTGGCTATTTCTTTAATGATATCGGTATCCCTTGTAATCATATTGCTTTTGGTAGCAATGGAAACCCCAAAGCCGAGACGGTTAATAATTTCCAGCGCCCCCCGCGTAAGCTTTAGCTCCTTTTCGAAATGGTTGTACGGGTCACTCATGGCGCCCATGCCGACCACTCCTTTTTTGCGCTTGGATTTCAAATCGCGCTCGATAACGGCTAAAGCATTCTCCTTTGCCCTGACCTTATCGAAGTCATCGACGCGGTAGCATTCGCTGCGGCTGTCGCAGTAGATACAACCGTGACTGCATCCCTTGTAGATATTCATATTGTAGTTAGTGCCGAACCACGAACTATTTTCGGCATAACCCGATATGATTGTTTTGGCCGGAATAAAATCCATTTATAAATCCTTTTTAAAGATTACCTGGTGCTAATAGCATTCCGTTGTTTTATTTTATCAGATATGCGGTATATGTAATATAGAAAGATGACGGATTATCAATCATCGCCGAATACTCACTGTTTGGTGTATAATCGTATTGAGTAAATTCAGGGAGAAAGAAAAATGCGCGGTATTATTACAGTAATCGGAAAAGACCGGGTCGGCATCATCGCCGCCGTCAGCAACATACTTATGGAAGCCAACATAAACATACTGGATATAACCCAGACTACGCTTCAGGATATATTCACCATGATAATGCTGGTAGACCTCAGCCATCCCAATATTACCTTCGACCAGTTATCGAAAAAGCTGGATGACAAGGGGCAGGAAATGGGGCTTTCCATCAGAATCCAGCGTGAAGATATATTCAACGCCATGCACAAAATTTAATTATATTTACCGGATGACGGTAAATTAGGCCTTCGGGGAGAAGCAATGATAAACACCTACGAAATTTTAGAAACTATTAAGATGATATCCAGCGAGAGCCTGGATATCAGGACCATAACCATGGGTATATCCTTAAGGGACTGCGCCCACAACGATATGGACGCGCTGGCTAAACGCGTTTACGATAAAATCACGCGCAAAGCGGAGAAACTGGTAAAAACCGGGGAGGATATCGAAAAGGAATACGGCATCCCCATCACCAACAAGCGCATCTCGGTAACACCGATATCCATTATAGGCGAAGGGGCTAACGGCGATTATATCAAGATTGCCCGGGCGATGGACAGGGCTACCGAAACCACCGGCGTCGATTTTATCGGCGGTTACAGCGCCCTCATTCACAAAGGCTATACCGACGGGGACAGGAGATTTGTCGATTCCATACCTGAGGCTTTGTCTGAAACCAAAAGAGTCTGCGCTTCGGTAAATATTGCCACCACCAAAGCCGGCATCAATATGGATGCCGTCGCCCAGATGGGTCGCATTATCAAAAAAGCAGCCGAACTCACTGCAAGGGATAGCGGAATCGCCTGCGCCAAGCTGGTTTTCTTCTGCAACGCACCGGAAGATAACCCTTTCATGGCCGGCGCTTTCCACGGCATCGGAGAGCCGGAATGCGTTATCAATGTCGGGGTCAGCGGGCCGGGTGTGATGCACAACGCCTTAAAAAAGATTTCACCCGATGCCGATTTCACAGAGGTTGCCGAGACGATTAAGAAAACTGCCTTTAAAATCACGCGCGTGGGTCAACTGGTTGCCACCGAGGCATCGAGACGTTTAGGTGTTACCTTCGGAATAGTAGACCTTTCACTGGCGCCCACCCCCGCCATCGGAGACAGCATTGCCAATATTTTAGAGGATATGGGGCTTGAGAAATGCGGCGCGCCGGGAACCACCGCCGCACTGGCACTGTTAAACGACGCTGTTAAAAAGGGCGGTACCATGGCCAGTTCGCAGGTGGGCGGCCTTTCAGGCGCATTCATCCCTGTCAGCGAGGATGCCGGAATGGTGGAAGCCGTTAAAGCGGGAGCGCTCAGTTTAGAAAAACTGGAAGCCATGACCTGCGTTTGCTCCGTTGGACTGGATATGATTATCGTCCCCGGAGATACCCCGGATTACACGATATCCGCCATCATTGCCGATGAGGCAGCGATAGGCATGATAAACACCAAGACCACCGCCGTCAGGATTATCCCCGTACCCGGCAAAAAAGTGGGAGAAACGGTGGAGTTCGGCGGGCTTTTGGGCGGCGGCCCGGTTATGGCAGTTAATAAATTCTCCAGCAAGGGATTTATAGCCAGAGGCGGACGCATCCCCGCCCCCATCCACAGCCTGAGAAACTAAAACATCTATGAGCGATAAACCCAACAAGAGACCGAAATGCTCCATGTGCGGCAAGTGTTGCAGCGCGCCCACTGTAATGATAACCAAGCCGTCGGATTATAAAAGATGGGTGGAACAGGGACGCGAAGATATACTTAAATATGCGTCAGTTCCTCCGCCGCACGGGTACGGCGACCTGTGGAGAGACCCCGAAGACGGGGAAGTAATCACCCACTGCCCGTTTGCACAGAAAATCGCTGATGAAAAGTATATATGCACCATTCAGGAAACCAAACCGAAGGTATGCCGGGAATACCGCTGTGAATGGGCATACGGAGCCGGTAAAAAAGGCGTCCCCTTCAAAACCGACTGCGGCTGGACGGATAAAGCAAAAAAAATGGGTTACGGAAAACAACCCGCCAAAGAATAGTGCAGGTATAATACCAATATTAACCATAAAAAAGGATGGTGATATTGAATGGCGGACGAAAGTTGCACACCGGTATATAGCCACAGCATAATAGACCGCACTTTACTTTCTTCCGACACTGAGGAGAAGCTGGCAACCTCTTTAACAGCGGATATGCCTGAAATGATTCCCTACCTGCCCTACCTGTTGCAGGATTTGTGGGAACTTGGTTCCAATCCCCGGGATATTATCAAACTTATCTCTAAACATATACCGGCATCGACAAATATAAGAATCCTTGATTTAGCCTGCGGAAAAGGCGCTGTCAGCGTCCTGCTGGCTAAAGAATTCAAATGCAAAATCAAAGGCATCGATATCTTCCCTGAATTCATCGATTATGCGCGGACGAAAGCCGCCGAATACGATGTCTCCGGATTGTGTGAATTTACCGTCGACGATATCAATCATGCCGTATCCTTTGAAAAAGACTACGATATCGTAATTTTAGGAGCTGTCGGCGATGTGCTGGGAGAACCGGATGTAACCGTCGCCAAGCTTAAAAAGACCATTAAAACTTCCGGTTATATTGTTATCGATGACGGCTATATTGCCGAGGGTTCCGATTCAATCTACCACACACGAGCCGAATGGATACTGTTTTTCAATAAAACCGGGGTGAAACTGGTTGATGAGATACCATCCGATATCGAAGAAATGACTAAAATAAACGGGTACAACCAGGAACATATAATTAATAGAGCCAACGAACTGAAACAAATGCATCCGGATAAATCAGACCTTTTTAAAAAATACGTACAAAGCCAGCAGGCAGAATGCGACCAACTCGAAAATGACATAACCGGCGTCACATGGCTGTTGCAATCAGTTAAATAAACTTCACTTTTCTCCATAGTAAATTTCCCCCATTAAATCTTTTTTAAGATTAACTTAATAATTTATTGTTAGGGGTATTGACAATCAATAATTAGCATAGTATAATACATTTAGCAATCGATGAGTGAGATTGCTAAAATAAATAATTAATACAGGAGGATTAAAAATATGGTACTTCAGAGATGGAATCCGTACAGGGAGTTAAAACAGATGGAGGATACGATGGACAGGTTATGGAGAATCGGAGGTTTGCCGAGCTATCAGGAGGGAGCAGAGGATTGGAATATTTTGATTGATGTTATGCAAAAGAAAGACGATATTATCGTCAGTGCATCCGTACCGGGAATCAAGCCCGAGGAAATCGATGTAGCGATTGAGGACAATGTTCTTACCATCAGGGCGGAAAGAAAGTCCGATGCAGCAGAGGATGTTACCTATCTTATCAAGGAGAGACCGGTCGGTTCCTTCTTCAGAGCACTAAGGCTGCCCGATACCGTAGATTCCGAGAAAATCAGCTCTTATTACTGCAACGGTGTGTTGACCATTACCATGCCAAAGGCAGAAGAGAAAAAGAAGAAGCAGATTCAGGTAAAAGTAGAAAGCGAGCCGAAGGCCATCGAAACCACCGCAAAATAATTAAATAATCCCTTTTTTCTTTCAGAGATTTCTCCTTTCAGTTAGCCTGGCGATAAGCCAGGCTAATTTGTTTAACATACATTACACCTACTTAATCTTAACCGGGATACCGGCTACCATCAGGTAAACCTCATCCGCATATCGCGCCAGCAACTGGTTAGCCCTGCCTAGTAAGTCACGATAATTTCTTGAAAGTTCGTTATCGGGAACGATCCCCAACCCTACTTCATTGGATACCAGTATAAAAGTATCAGGTTTCGACTTCATAACTTTTATCAAGGTATCGATTTCATTTATTACTGCCGATTCTGCTGACCTTTCATCGACTGCCCCCAACATGACATTGGATACCAGCATGGTGATGCAGTCGATGACGACCACCGCATATTCGCCGTCTTTTTCAGATATAGCATTAGCTACCTCAGATGGCGACTCCAGCGTCTGCCAGTTCGATGGGCGCGACTTTTTGTGCTTCTCGATGCGCAGGCGCATATCTTCGTCTTTGGCTTCGGCGGTTGCCACAAACAGCACTTCTCCGCCGATATCGCCCGCCAGCTTCTGCGCATAACTGCTCTTTCCCGCCCGGGCGCCGCCGGTTATTAAAATACAGCTCAATTCAAACCCCTTTATCCTTATATCCGCAGGACTTGATATTCAAAAACCAGTGATTATCCCTTAATATGTTTTCAGCGCCGATGACTTCCAATTCTTTTTTAAAAAGAGGCCCGCCGGTAACCAGTGTATGATACTCGCCCGCTTCCCCGCAAGGGGTAATTTTATGAGTATCAGCCAAATCGGACATAAATTTCAAACCTACCTCTCTTCCCATCCACTCCTCACCCATAACCCCAGCATCGGTAGCTACAATTATAGCTTTAAAGCCGCTGCTGATAAACTCATTTAACAACGCAGACTGGTCTTCCATCCACAAGGGAAGATGTGCCGTAATCCCGCACTTATTGCAAACCCGTTCCACCCACTGCCGGTGCTCATCCAAATCTATATCTCCGAAAACGCCGTCCGTTATCCCCTGCTCTTTTAAATCGATAAGGACTTTGCAGAACTCTTCCTCATAGCCATCCCAGCTTGTCTTTCTCTGTATAAGCGGCAAGCCGATAGCCCCGGCCTGCATTTCCAAAACCTCTTTCGAAAGCCCGTGCGAGCGCGAACGCATGCCGTCTTCGGTTGCCATGTTCAATAAACAGCGGATATCCAATCCGCAATTCATCGCCCGATAACATGCCAGGCAGCAATCCTTGCCGCCGCTCCATGATACAAAGGCTTTCTTCAAATTTTCTGTTCTCCTGCTTACCAACCGAATATTTAATATGCCCCCGTTATGGTTCGATCCCGACCTGTCGGGACTTTTTTATCGCCCTCATCCGTCATTTACTTCGTAAATGCCACCTTCCCCGAGGGGAAGGCTTTTACAACCGTCGTTGCGAGCCTCCGATTTATCGGGGCGAAGCAATCCCTGCAATGCACCTTAATTACCCCGTTTCGTATATATATAATTAATAAAGCTTAGCCCTTACTATATTCCTCTTCGACCCCCAAAGTTAAACCGTTTCAACTTTTTTCAACCTCTATATCCTCGTTGGCAGTATTATTTTATCCCCCGTTCAAATGAGAAGTATCGTTCAACAAGGTTAATACAGCCCCCTGCTTAAAGTTATCTACAATAGTAAGAGAGGCTACATCTATTTTGAATTGCCACCATTTATTAACATCGATATCCAGTAAAAGACAAAGTATGACTCGTAAACACCCCGAATGTGAAACAACCAGAATATTCGAGTTCTCATCCTGCTTCATCAGCATATCCACAAAGGAACGCATACGTATGACAAGATTATCCAGGTTTTCTCCCCCGGCAAAGGTAAAATCGAAAACAGCCGGGTCCCAACCGGGGAATACCTCAATTATTTCTTGATAGTTCTTGCCTTCCAGCTTTCCAAAATCCATCTCGACCAATTCGGATGATGTTACGATGTCGATACTGCGCCCGTTATGAATTACCTTCGCTGTCTCCTGCGCTCTTAAAAGCGGGCTGGTAAATATTTTATCGAAAGGCTCGGATGATAATCGCAAAGCCAGTTGCTGCGCCTGCCGCTGTCCCGTTTCGTTCAAGGGAACATCGATGCGACCCTGGTATCTCCTGACCTTGTTCAAATCCGTTTGCCCGTGCCTTGCCAGATATAACTTCAAAATAAAAGCTCCTTTATCATTCCCTACTCGATCAGGTTCAACGAAAAGTATAGTTATTATGTCATGCTGAATTCGCGATGGTCGAATGAAGTCCCGATAAATCGGGATTTCGTTCCAGTCCGCCGGAACTCAACACCCGGGGTGGGGTAATTTAGCCCCTCCCCCCAGATCCTTCAGTCACCCCCTGTGTCTTCAGGATGACAAGATTATCTAACTAGTATAGTATATCGAATTCATGATTGAATAGAATGCCTGATTAATAGATTTTTTAAAAAACAATCGAGAGCAGGACAGGCATAACTATAAGAACAACCGACTCGTTTACCTCTTTGATTGCTCCATAGATATCGCCAGTCAATCCGCCCAAACGGGATTTAAAAAAGACTCCGGCAAGAAGCGTGACAAGACAAATAATCGCCATCACGGCAATACCCCACCACCCCGCCAGCAGGATAGCCGCCGCCAGTGTGATAATGGATGCAATGATAAACCGTAATATGGTCGAACCCTGTTTAAAGGCTTTTCCAAGCCCCTCTTTACGTGCGTAAGGGAACGCAGAAATCGCCAACACCATCGCCCAGCTGCCAAGCACCGGCGCCAGAACCAGCGTTTCCCAGTCCCAGCCGGAGAGTGAAACGATAGCGGCAAATTTAATTAAAAGCAGCAGCGACACACCGGCAACCCCGAAAGCGCCGCAATGGCTGTCTTTCATGATTTCCAGCCTTTTTTCAGGGGTGCTGCCTCCCAACCCGTCGCAGCTATCGGCCAATCCGTCAAGATGCATGGCGCCGCTCATTAATACCCAGAAAAGCAGCGTCAAAACAGCGCTAACAACCGGATAAAAGACCTCACCCAACCCCCAGTTTGCCAGGAATACCAGCAAACCGATAAACAGACCGACTACCGGGAAGAAAATTAAAGACGACGCGATATCCTTCGCATCCCACTGCTTTTTAAAAGGCAGCGGGATGACGGTCAGAAATTGCAACGCTATCCAGAAACCCATTTAACCCTCCGCATCCT
>CAZJMW010000055.1:0-8839 GCA_964547375.1 uncultured Dehalococcoidales bacterium
GGATGAAGGGGAAATGGGAGTTTTTAAAGTCTCCGCAGGTGGCGCGGTTCAGGGTGGGTTAACTAACCTTCAATCCACACGTTTACATTCAAACCCGGCTACAATCCGCAGATGATATTGTATTCTGCGACGCTTTCTGTTTCTTCTGCCAGCGCAAAAAGAGCGTTAGGTTGACGATTGCTACCGGCAGCATTGTGCACAATGCGATGACAGTCAATTGCGGAAGATTGGCTTTAATGGTCAGAGCGATAAGTCCGAAACAAAGCAGCAGATAACCTGATAACGGTATCAAATACATTGAAATATTGAAATTATTAACAGGTTTGGGATTCAAATACTCAAAAAGTCTGAATATTCCGGTGGTTATTGCAGTTACCGCAAACCAGCCGGTGAAATTGTTTACCGGAATCTGGAAATAGTCTCCACCGGATACCCAAGCCCAGTTGCCTGCCTGTACCTGCAAAGGGTCCATTACCAGGTCGATGGCAACCACAATCAAACCATCCAGCAGGATTAAAATAAGCAGCGTTTCCCAGTTACCGGAGTATTTATCCGGTTTCCTCTTGCTCAACCAGTAGAGGAAAGAGGTTGATATGTTGTATCCGGCATAGATAAAGGCTCCCCAGAAGAGCGGAATCATCAGCGGCACTCCCAGGACCATTAGCTGATTATCGCCCTGATAGGTATAAAATCCGCCGAATATCAATCCGGTGTTGACGCCGATTACCTCGGAAATTAGTCCGGATGCAAATATCAGGAAAACAAAAAACAGGCCGCGCCTGTATCCCAGTGTCCAGGCGGCATGCAGCGCCAGCAGGCAGGCAGCTAATATCAATATCCACTCCGCCGACATCAAAATTCTCATTAAACCGGAAAGAGGATTGCCTGACATGGCAGGATTCCACAAAGTCTTAATGACGAATAATACGGCAAGACCGCCAAGGAATAGAAACAGTCCCCAGGTTATGACATTGCGCAATTTTGCGGTTGCAATTTTCATCAAATAGCTTTATCTTTTGTAAATCATTCTGCAATTTTAGATGTATTATAACACCCTGAAGTGAATTTGATTATAAGGGGTATGATAATTGGTGTAAATTATCTCTACTGTCATTGCGAGTTTTTCGCTACAATGTCATCCTGATCCCGATTTATCGGGAGAAGGATCTTGAAGGGAGGGGAGAAATAGCACACTCGTTGTCTCAGCGTCAGCTTAAATTAAGTTAATAATCTCCCATCCCCGGATTCTTCGTTCGACCACCACGAACTCAGAATGACAAACACTTATCTGTCATCCTGAAGTCACAAGGGGTGCCTGAAGGATCTGGAGGGTGGGGAGAAATAGCAAGAAGGCTGCCACAGCATCAGTGTAAATGACGTTAACAACCACCCCACCCCGAATGTTGAGTTTCGGCAGGCTAGAACGAAATCCCGATTTATCGGGACTTCATTCGTCAATCATTTATACTTAGCGTCGCTAATTTGCGAATTCAGCATGACATACAGAAAAGGCTTTCTTTGTGGAAAATCCCGAAAAGTCTGGATTGAGTACAAAAAAAGAGGGGCTTGCGCCCCTCTAACTCTGCATTGGTAATAATTATATTTTCGGCTTCCGCTTGTGCCAGTCGGTAGCCTGCTGGTAGGCGTGAGCCACTTTCAGGATGTTCTCTTCGGCAAACGGTTTACCGATAACCTGCAAACCGATGGGAAGTCCGTCCGCAAACCCGGCCGGTATGGTGATAGCCGGAACGCCGGCAATATTGATGGGTATGGTAAAGATGTCCGAAAGATACATTTGAACCGGGTCCTGTGCTTTTTCGCCGATTTTAAAGGGAACGGTGGGGGTGGTGGGAGTTAGCAGCGCATCGTATTTTTCAAAGGCGCTATCGAACTCGCGGCGGATAAGCGTGCGTACTTTCTGCGCCTTGAGGTAGTAAGCATCGTAATAACCTGCCGAAAGGGCGTAAGTCCCGAGCATGATACGTCTTTTAACCTCGGGCCCAAATCCGATTTCACGGGTCTTTTCCATTGCTTCCCACATGTTATCGGTATCCTTGTAAGAAAAGCCGTATTTTACGCCGTCGTAGCGTGCCAGGTTAGCCGAGGCTTCCGACGGGGCGATGATGTAATATACTGCCAGAGCATAAGGCGTGCTCGGCAGCGATACGTTCCAGTCGATTATAGCTCCCATTTCTTCAAGTTTGGCAATAGAGGCTTTGACGGTATCCTCAACCTCTTTCTGCATACCCTCTACGAAATACTCTTTGGGAACTCCGATGCGCATACCCTTGATATCACCGGTCAGGCATTTGGTGTAATCCGGTACAGGTATGTCCACCGAGGTCGAGTCGTTGGTATCGAATCCCGATATGGCATTGAGTACCAGCGCCGCATCGTTAACGTCCTGAGTAAAGGGGCCGATCTGGTCAAGCGAACTGGCAAAAGCCACCAGACCGTAGCGGCTGACCCTGCCATAGGTCGGTTTCAAGCCGGTAACACTGCAAAAACCGGCCGGCTGGCGGATACTGCCGCCGGTATCTGAACCGAGGGCATAGATGGCTTCGCCACAGGCAACTGCCGCTGCCGAACCGCCGCTGGAACCGCCGGGAACGCGGCTCAAATCCCAGGGATTGTGCGTGGTAAAGAAAGCCGAGTTCTCGGTAGAGGAACCCATGGCAAACTCATCCATATTCGCTTTGCCGACCATCACCATGCCGTTGGCATTCAGTTTTTCCATGACGGTGGCGTTGTAGGGCGGTACGAAATTCTCAAGCATTTTCGAACAGCAGGTAGTCTTGACGCCTTTAGTGCATATGACATCCTTTATCATGGCGGGAACACCGGTGAGCGGTTTGCAGTCCCCCGATGCTATCATTTCGTCGGCTTTCTTTGCCTGTTCGAGGGCAAGGTCGCCGGTTAGCGTTACGATGGCTTTAACCTGCGGTTCGAGCTTTTCGATTCTATCCAGGCATGATTTCGTCAATTCGACAGATGAAATCTGCTTATCTTTCAGTAATTTATGGGCTTCGCTTATAGTTAATTGCTTTCCGTCCAACAATGTAATCTCCTTACGATTTAATCCAATCTACTCCAGCACGACCTTGACCTTGAAGTAATCGCCGTCTCTCTGCGGGGCGTTGGCAAGTACCTCGTCCTGCGGCAGGGATGGCTTTACCACGTCGTCTTTCAATACGTTGGTCAGGGCATTGGGCTGCGCTGTCGGCGGAACGCCGTCGGTATCGACCTTATTCAATATCTCGAAGTTCTCCAGTATATTGGATAGCTGCTCGCTCATTTTCTCCACCTCGTCATCGGTCAATCCCAGCTTTGAGAGGCGGGCAATATGTAAAACCTGTTCCTTGTTCAGTTTCATAAGTTACTCCCGAAAACGTTAATACTGCCAATTATAACATTCACGATTATCTATCACAACACGGGGAATAATATCAATCATTGGAAAATGTTTAATTGATGATGACATTAAGAGTCCCTCATCCGTCATACCGATTCATCGGTATGACACCTTCCCCCGAGGGAAGGCTGATAATGGCTTCCCTTGGGGGAAGTCCCGACGAGTCGGGAATGAGGGCGGTAATCAGGAGGGGGTGAGGGAGATTTGCTCGGATTCATATAAGCAACAGGATTTATTTTGATAAAAATGAATTAATAGCCAAAATCTCTCTTAATCTCCCTTTGCCAAAGGGAGAGAACCGTCGGTTGGCAAGTCCTAATGTTGGAAATAAAAATCCCCCTTCCTCAAACCGGGAAAGGGGATTGGCTATCAGTCTGCCAAAGATTATTTCCTGTAAGTATCCAGTTGCTTTAATATCCAGTCCGCCCATTTATCGACGCCGTTGCCGTTGATGCTGCTTATTTTGAAAATTTCGATTTTACCGTTCATGCCGCTGACCGTGCGCATAAAACTGTCGATGTCGAAGTTTACATAAGGCATAAGGTCGATTTTATTTACAATGCAGGCATCGGCGATGGTAAACATCAGCGGGTACTTATGCGGCTTATCCTCACCCTCAGGCGTGCTGGAAATGATAATCCTCTTATACTCGCCGAGATCGAATTCCCCCGGGCAGATCAGGTTACCGACATTTTCTATAAAAATAACGTCTAAATCGTCCAGAGGCAGATTTTGCAGCGCCAGGTTAATCATACCGGCATCGAGGTGGCAACCGCCGTCGGTGTTTATCTGAATGGCCGTTACTCCCGACTCTGTCAGCTTTACGGTATCGATGCTGGAGGCCACATCGCCTTCAATAACTGCCATACGGGCTTTACCTTTAAGGGCTTCCGCCGTCCTTAACATTGTAGTAGTTTTTCCTGCGCCCGGCGATGCCCAGACATTAATCATCATTATCTTTTTGGATGCCAGCAGTTTACGGTTCTGCAAAGCCATCTGGTCGTTGGCATCCAGGATATTTTTTAAAACCTTGATTTCCATTTAATCCACCTCGATACTTTCTATATATAGCTCTTTGCCGGATATCATCTCGATATCCATCGAATGGCACTTTTCGCACTCCCAGAAGATATCCTTGGGGCTGACGGTACTTCCGCAATTGCGGCATTTAGCCTGCATCGGCACCTTGCGGAAATTGATTTTTGCCCCTTCGCCGATGGTGTCTTTGGTCATCAATTCGAAATAAAAGGAAACCGAATCGTCCACCGCCCCCGACATCTCCCCGAGCACCACGTTTACAACGGTCAACTTTTTGGCATTGGCTTTTTCAGCTTCGTCGAGAGCCAGTTTTACCAGGCTGCGCGTAATTTCCAGTTCATGCATAACTAGCAAATCCTCGGCAGCGGTTCGCCCACCAGCATATCTACGATGCGAGAGGTTCCCAGTGCAGTCTTCAAGGTCACTTTAGCTGTATGCTTTTCGGTTACCTCTCCGATGATGACGGCGTTCCGCCCGTATTTATTTTTCTTCATCTGTTCCAGTATCTTATCGGCATCCTCCGCTTCGACAACCGCTACCACCTTGCCTTCGTTTGCGATGTAAAGCGGGTCGAGCCCCAGCATTTCACAGGCTGCTGCCACCTCGCGTCTAACCGGAATCTTTTCTTCGTCGATTCTGATACTCACTCCCGATTGCTCTGCGATTTCATTTAAGGTGCTTGAAAGCCCGCCGCGGGTGGGGTCCCGCATACAGTTTATTTTAGAGCTAACCTGCATTATCTCGGCTATCATTTTATTTAGCGGTGCGCTGTCGCTTTCCAGATTTGTATCGAAGCCGATACCTTCCCGCTTGCTGAGTACGGCGATGCCGTGGTCTCCAATAGTACCGCTTAGGATAACTTTGTTGCCGGGTTTGGCATTATGCCCGGAAATATTCACGCTGTCAGCTATAATTCCTATACCGGCGGTGTTGATATACAATTTATCGGCATTGCCGCGGTTGACCACCTTGGTGTCGCCGGTAACAATTTTGACACCGGCTTCGTCGGCTGCTTCCTTAATAGAAGTTATCACCCGTTTCAGGTCTTCTTTCGGCAGCCCTTCCTCGATAATCAGCGCCAGGCTCAAATAGAGCGGGGTGGCGCCCATGACCGCCAGGTCGTTTACCGTGCCGCAGACCGATAACCTGCCGATATCGCCGCCCGGGAAAAACATCGGCTGTACCACATGGCTGTCGGTAGTAAAGGCAATTTTTCCTTTAGCCTCGAAAACCGCCGAATCGTCCAGCTTGTTTAAAATCGGGTTACCCAGCAGGGAAATGATACTGTCATTTACTATATCGTGCGACAGGCTTCCGCCGCTGCCGTGGGCCAGCAGTATTTTTTCAGTCATTGCTTTCTCCATAATGATAATAGGCGGCGCAGCTGCCTTCGGATGATACCATACAGGGGCCGATGGGATTTAAGGGCGTGCAGACTTTTCTAAAAAGTTTGCATTCAGGCGGGGTTTTAATACCCCTCAACACCTCTCCGCAGATGCACCCTTTCTGGATTTTAGTAGGGCCGGGGTCGAAATCGAATTTAAGTTCGGCATCGAAAGCGGCATATTCAGCTCTCAGTTTCAGGCCGCTGCCGGGAACCTCTCCCATACCGCGCCAGCTGGCATTTGAGGGTTGGAAAACCTGTTCCAGTATCTTCTGGGCGGTGGTGTTGCCGTTATAGGTTACACTGCGCTTATAGGCTATTTCCACCTTTGCTTCACCCTTTGCGGTCTGCTGCGCCAGCATATCGACGCACTGCAAAATATCCAGTGGTTCGAATCCGGCGACAACACAGGGAATCCCGTAGTCATCGGCTATAAAATCCCAGGCTTTGGCGCCGATAACGGCGCTGACATGCCCGGGGCAAATCAGACCCTGCAAGTTAACCTCTCCCGAATCCAGAAGGGCCTTAATAACAGGAGGGCAGACCTTGTGCAGCGAAAGAATGTAGTAATTGTTCAAGCCCATCTGTTTTGCCTGTAAAATGGATGCGGCAACAGTAGGGGCGGTAGTTTCAAAGCCTACAGCGATAAAAATAACCGACTTATCCGGATTATTTTTGGCAATATCGAGAGCATCCAGCGGCGAATAGACTACTCTCACATCGCTGCCGTTGGCTTTAGCCTCCTGTAAATTGGAATGGCTTCCCGGTACCCTTATCATGTCCCCGAACGATG
Organism: uncultured Dehalococcoidales bacterium; assembly: GCA_964547375.1. Lineage (GTDB taxonomy): Bacteria > Chloroflexota > Dehalococcoidia > Dehalococcoidales > UBA5627 > UBA5627. The sequence continues at coordinate 6,628 of CAZJMW010000055.1, forward strand.
TGACAATAACATCCGGTATTTGTGCCAGGGCGATAGCTTTATCCAGTTCTGAATTATCGGTAACACAAACCGGACATCCCGGCCCCGAAGTCAGTGTCAAACTCTGCGGTAATAACTGTCTAAGTCCGTTTCTCATAATGGCAACGGTATGGCTGCCGCAGAATTCCATGTAGCGAGCTTCTTTTAGGGCATGGCGCTTGATACTTTCCACCAGCCCCTTTGCCATATCGGATTGCCTGAAATATATCTGTTCTGTCATCAGGAATTCAACTCCTCCGGCTCGATACCCTCGGCCAGTTCCCTGAAAAGCTCCAGGGTGGCTTCAGCCTCTTCCCTGTCCACTATCGAAATGGCATAGCCGGCATGAATCAGAACGTAATCCCCGATTTTGGCATCGGGAGTCAGCATCAGGCTGGCCTTGCGGGAGATACCGCCGATATCGACTTCGGCATCAGCGCCGTCTATTGCAGTAATAAGCGAAGGAACCGCAACGCACATATTTTTTCTCCTTAACTGTTATTGTAACGGGCGATTACCGCTTGCCCCAGGGCAAGCCCCCCGTCATTGCAGGGAACGACCTTGTGACCAAGTACGGTAAATCCCGCCGGTTCAAGTCCATTCATGGTCAGGTTTAAGAGGAGCCTGTTTTGAAAAACTCCGCCGCTTAAAGCTACTGTTTTTATACCTGTTTTTTGTGAAAGCGATTTACAGGTTTCCGTTATCATCTCTGCCATTGTATTATGAAATCTGGCAGCTATAATTCCAACCGCTGTGTTTTTACCGACATCTTGAATTATACATTCTATCAGGTTTTTAAATCTTATTACAGAAATGTCGCTATTGCTATCAATTGCAAATGGATAAACTCCCTGCATCACAGTATCGTTGATATCATCCGGAGCCGACATTTCCAGTTCGACGGCTGCCTGCGCTTCGTAGGCGGCTTCCCCGCAGATTCCGCAGATAGCGGAAACGGCGTCGAATAAGCGTCCGGCGCTGGATGTCAGCGGGCAGTTCAGTTTTAGTTCCAGTTGTTTTTTTATGGTATTTATCTCTGTTTCCTGTATCTGCTTTAGAATAGGCAGTTTATCAATCGATGTCTCATTCCCCAGCAGAGTATAAATATAGCTTAAAGCCATACGGTACGGCTTGTGAATAGCAGCAGCACCTCCCGGCATGGGTATATATTCGAGGTGAGCCAGTCTCTTAAATCCGGTAAAATCACAGAGCAGGAACTCCCCGCCCCACAAATTGCCGTCAGCGCCATAGCCGGTACCGTCAAAGGATACACCGATAACCGGCGTCTGAATATTATTCTCAGCCATACAACTGGCAATATGGGCATGGTGATGCTGCACACCGATTGCTTTGAGGTTGTTTTCCGCAGCATATTGCAGCGCGTATTTGGTAGCCCGGTATTCGGGATGCAGGTCATAGGCGATAATTTCGGGTTTGATTCTGAAGAGGTGTTTATACAGGGCGATGGTGTTCTCGAAGTGTTCCAGCGTTTCGGCATTATCCATGTCGCCGACGTGCTGGCTTAAAAAGGCATTATTATCGCGGGTGAGGCAGAAGGTGTTTTTTTCCTCCGCCCCGCAGGCCAGAATCTGCCCGGCATTAAACGGCAGCATAACGGGGGAGGGGGCATAACCGCGGGCGCGCCTTAGCGCCCGTACTTCATCTTTCTCAACAAGATAAACGCTGTCGTCGTAGCGGGAATAGACATCCCGGTCATGCAGTATAAAATAGTCTGCGATTCCTTTCAGCCTTGTCAGCGCCTCGTCGTTGTCTTTGCAAATCGGTTCTTCACTAAGGTTTCCGCTGGTCATCACCAGCGGTTTGGAAACATAGCGCAAAAGTATATGGTGGAGCGGGGTGGGGGGCAGCATAACCCCCAAATATTTATTGTTTTCGGCGATATTTGGAGCTATTTCCGTATCATCCTGCCGTCTTTTCAGAAGCACAATGGGAGCCTGTGCGGATGATAGCAGTTCTGCTTCTTTATCCGATACTATACAATGTTTTCTTATGTCGTCGATGGAAGGCATCATCAGTGCAAAGGGTTTAGCGGGGCGTTTTTTCCTTTCGCGCAGCGTTTTTACCGCGTCGGAATCGGTGGCATCGCAGGCAAGCTGGAAGCCTCCCAGCCCTTTTACGGCAATGATATTACCTTCGATAAGCAACTGCGCCGCCTTTTTTAATATATCGTGAC
>CAZJMW010000056.1:0-8740 GCA_964547375.1 uncultured Dehalococcoidales bacterium
TTTGCAGTAATTCCTCGGCCAGTTCGTACTGGCAGGCTGCGATGTCGGTTGATATTTCCGGCAATTTCCCATCCTCTATTTCCTTGAAGAGCGGTTCTTCGGGTTCGAGTGTTAAGGCATAGAGCGAAAGGTGTTCGGGATTCAATTCTAATGCTTTTAAAAGATTGTATTTCCAGTCGTCAACAGTTTGCCCAGGCAGCCCGTAAATCAAATCTAAATTCAGGTTGTTAAAACCGGCTTCCTGAGCCTCTTTTACGGCATCTCCAGCTTGACCGGATGAATGAATACGTCCCAGCATTTGCAATTCGGCATCATTGAAACTCTGAATACCGATGCTGAGCCGGTTTATTCCGGCCGCTTTTATATCCGAAAGGTATTTTAAATCTATCGTTCCCGGATTGGCTTCTATGGTAATCTCGGCGCTATCCGCTATCCGGTAATATTTTGATATAACGGATAGTATGTCTGTCACTTGCTCAGCCGACAGCAGGCTGGGTGTACCACCCCCGAAATAAAGCGTATCGATAGGGTCGTTGCAGGAGCGTAATTGCAGTTCCTTTTTGACGGCATCGATATAAGACGGGATATCCCGTTCACGTGATTGGTAGGATATAAAGGAACAGTATTTGCACTTGCGCCGGCAAAAAGGTACATGTATATAAATTGCTTTGCTATCTGACATAATCCGACTCCGGCAGATAGCCGTAGCTATTTGCCGTTATTCATCTTTACGCCGGCTGGAAATATTCCTTAACCGGTCGTGATAAGACAACAATTTCTTGCGTAACCTGATGTTTTCGGGTGTAATCTCAACCAGCTCATCGTCATTTATGAAATCTATCGCCTGTTCGAGGCTGAATATAATGGCAGGGGTTAATTTTACGGAAATATCAGATGTTGACGACCTGATGTTGGTCTTTTTCTTTTCCTTGCAGATATTTATAGGTATATCCTGCATGCGTTGATGCATGCCGACGATCATTCCCTCGTATACCTGGGTATTGGGTTCGATGAATGTTTCGCCGCGTTCCTGCGCACTTGCAATACCGTATGCCAGAGCCGTGCCGGCTTCGGAAGCTACCAGTACGCCGCTGCGGGTGGAAGTAATTGTTCCTTTCCACGGTTCATAACCTAAAACTATGGTATTCATAACACCGTCGCCGCGTGTGGCGGTAAGAAACTGCCCGCGGAAACCGATCAGGCCTTTGGTAGGGATTTTATATTCAAGACGCACGTTGCCCTTACCGTCATTGTACATATCGGTAAGCTGTGCCTGGCGGTTGCTCAGCAATTCGGACAGGATGCCGATATTTGTTTCTATGGTGTTGATTATCAGTGATTCGACCGGTTCCATCAGTTGTCCGTTAACAACCTTGGTGATGGCTTCCGGTTTAGAGATTTCAAACTCATATCCCTCGCGTCTCATAGTCTCTATTAGAATAGAAAGATGCAGCTCTCCTCTGCCTTTCACAAGGAATGTGTCGGCGCTATCGGTATCCTGCACTCTCAAGCTGAGATTTTTTTCCAGCTCGCGGTACAACCTGGCCCTTAACTGACGGGTAGTGCAGTATTGCCCTTCGCGGCCGGCAAAAGGAGAGGTATTAACTCCGAAGGTCATCTCTATGGTCGGCTCGCCGATTTCAATCCTGGGCAGTGAGTCCTGGTTAGCGGGGTCGGCGATTGTATCTCCGATGCTCACTTTATCGACACCGGTTATGGCAACGATATCTCCGGCCTCGGCTTCGTCTACGTTCAAACGTGCCAGTCCCATATAAGTGAATACTTCGTCAACCTGGTACTGGTTGGAGTCGCCGTCTGCATTCAGGCACACCACATTGTCACGGGGTGCAATCTTGCCTCTCCAGATTCTACCGATGGAAATTTTTCCTTTATGGTTGTTGTAATCCAGATTGGTTACCAGCATCTGAAAGGTCCCTTCGGCAATCTGTGGCGGCGGTACTTTTTCCAAAATGCAATCAAGGATGGGAAAAATATTCTTGCCTTCCTGCCCCAATTCCGTCATAGCTATCCCGTTTCTGCCGCTGGCATAGAGTACCGGGAAATCAAGCTGGTCCGAACTGGTAGCCAGTTCCAGGAAAAGATCCTGGGTCAGTTTGATGACCTCCTGTATACGGGCTTCCTTCTTATCTATTTTGTTGATAACAAGTATAGGCTTCAGGCCTTTTAACATAGCCTGCTGTAATACGAATTTTGTTTGCGGCATCGGGCCTTCCACAGAGTCCACCAGCAGCAGACAGCCGTCTGCCATGCTGATTACTCTTTCCACTTCACCGCTGAAATCAGCATGTCCCGGGGTGTCGATGATATTAATCTTGACTCCCTTATATGTAATGGCGGTATTTTTCGCCATGATGGTAATACCCTTTTCGCGTTCAAGGGTATTACTATCCATTATGCAATCGGCGACGTGCTGGTTTTCTCGAAAGATTTTGCTCTGTTTTAATAAAGCGTCCACAAGCGTGGTTTTGCCATGGTCGACATGGGCGATAATTGCCACATTTCTGATATCGTTACGGTAAATCATATAGTTTAATTAAAAATGCCTCCGTCCGGTGCTTAAAATATTTTTATAATTGATTATATAAAAAATTTGTCAATATATACAGTCTTATTAAAGGGCTTTGGCAACCGCAGTTCTCCGATTATTAAACATTTTATTGCGTAATTCTCTTCCCGCTGTTTGTCTCGGTGTACGACCGCTACTTACGGCAGGATTTCGCTGATAGCTTTTCCGTTCATCGACAGGCCCGGCTATCGTATAATCGAAACCTGCTATTGTTTTTCTTTCGATGGGTGCCTTTAATATTTTTTCAATATCGCGTATCATACCCGAATCTGCAGCCGTGACCAGCGTCCAGGCATCGCCGTTGTTGTTAATGCGTCCCGTTCTGCCGATACGGTGAGTATAATCATCGGCGCATTCAGGTATATCGTAATTAATAACATGCGTAATGCTTAAAATGTCGATACCGCGTGAAGCGATATCCGTAGCCACAAGTATTTTAACCGAACCCCGGCGTAAGCCGTCCAGGGCCGATTGTCTTCTGAACTGGGATAAATTCCCATGCATGGAAGCGGCTTTAAAACCGGCTTTTTTAAGTTCATCCGCTACCTTTTCGGCGCGGTGCTTGGTGCGTGTAAATACTATTACAGTTTCCTGTTGAATCTGGTAGAGTATTTCCATTAAAAGCGCAGTCTTAAGATGCTGTTTTACCGGATAAAGGGCATGAGATACAGTTTCGGCCGGTGCGGTTTGTCCGATTTGAATAGATACAGGGTCTGTGAGAATGTCGTCCGTTAAGCGACGGATTTCCTTCGGCATGGTAGCCGAGAATAGCAGTGTTTGACGTTTCTGCATAATACAATCCAGTATGCTTTTGATATTCGGTAGAAATCCCATATCCAGCATTCTATCCGCTTCATCTATAACCAGTATCTCGATATGGGTTAAATCGACAGTTCCCCTCCAGATATGGTCTAAAAGACGTCCGGGACAGGCAACGACAATTTCTGCCCTGTTGCGCAGATTATTCACCTGCTGCAGGATACTTACGCCGCCGTAAACAGCAACGCTCCTGATGCCTGTTCTTTTTCCGACTTTGTTTATGGCCATACATGTTTGTTCTGCCAGTTCGCGGGTCGGCGACATTATGAGCGCCCTGACCTGGCCTCTTTTTCCCGACATTAACTTTTGCAGTATAGGCAAGACAAAGGCAGCGGTTTTTCCGGTACCGGTTTGCGCCAGACCTATGATATCGCTTCCCTGCAACGCGGCAGGAATTGCCTTTAACTGGATTGGTGTAGGCTCTATATATCCGAGCGCATTAACGCCTTCCATAATGGCGGGATGTAAATTAAAATCACTAAAATTCATTAAAACTCCTTAAATAAATGGCAGTTGCACTGGTTGTGAAATCAAGATGCAACTGTAAATAGACATACTCCTCCCCCGTAAACACTGGGAAGGAGTTCATTTTGTTGTTTATTATTGACATATTATGTGGTAACCCGATGGAACCGGTTAAACGGCAGGTTATTACCTTCTGCCTCGATTACCGCCGCCAAATCCGCCACCGCGATTGCCGCCGTAACCGCCGCCGCTGCTGCGGTTTCCTCCGTAGCCACCGCTTCTGTTGCCGCCGTAACCGCCGCCGCTAGGCCTGTTTTCGGTGCGGGGACGAGCTTCGTTTACAACAATGGTTCTCTCGTTTATCATCTTTCCGTTCATTCCGGTAATAGCAGCCTCAGCTTCAGCTTTTGACGGCATTTCCACAAAGGCAAATCCCTTGGGGCGACCGCTATCTCTATCGGATATAATGCTTACGGTTTCCACTTCACCGTATTCGGAAAACTGCTGTTTTAAGTCTTCTTCCGTTAAATCGTATGATAAATTTCCGACATATAATTTCATTATTTTCTCCTTGTTTTTTATATAAACCGATTAATTACCTGTTATCTTTAATTTTGTAGTAGCACATACCACAATATACAGGCTTGTTCGGACTGGGTTTAAAAGGTACCCTGGTTTCTTTTTTACATTCCACACATACTGCAGAAAACATCTCTTTCCTGTTATTGCCCGAATTGCTAACAGTATTCCTGAAGTTACTCTGAAGTTTGCCGGCTTGCCTGGCTTTTCTTTCCTGTCGGCATGAAGAACAACGTTTCGGTGAATTGGTATAACCCATTTCCAGAAATTGTTGCTGTTCCGAGGCAGTGAAAGTAAACTCCACTCCGCAGTCGTGACACTGCAGTATTTTGTCTTTGACAGTCATTGTATGACCTCCTCTCATAATATATTAGTTGGAGTTCGGGCCATACAATGCTTATTACAATGACGGGAATTCTAAGAAGATATATTAACCTAAACTTTAACTATTACTATATATTATATCTTAATTAGACTTGCTCTACAAATACGGTTTATATTCGGAAAATAATTCGGCTTAACTCATATGGCTAATTGTTGCAATAATGTTTTACGTACACTAATATATAGTTAAGTAATACGCTGCCTGCACGGAGGTTGACATGGGTGTAAAAAATACCGGTGAAATATACAGGTGTGTCATTTGCGGAAACGAAGTGACCGTATTAATTGCCGGCGGTGGTACTCTCAGTTGCTGCAGCCAGGAAATGCAAATAATAGCGGACACTCAGGATGTGGAAATATCAAGGCGCTTGCCGGATTCCGGAATGTAGTTTTTGTAGTTTAATTTCCCGTAGAAATATCTTTCAGGAGGCGTGAAATGAACATGGGGAAAATCGACAGGATTATTCGTGGTATTGTTGGTGTTGCATTGATCGTAGTGGCCTTGTTTGTTTTGGACGGCGCATGGCAGATAGTATTAATAGTTTTAGGTGGAATTTTGATAGGAACTGCCCTCAGCGGTTTTTGCCCGCTATATCTTCCTTTCCATATATCAACAAAGAAATAAGCCGTTTTAATAAAATATATTAAACTAATAAGGCTTGCCGGTTTTAGTGCCCGTGATTGGGCGGGTATTGACAAAATGGAGCAGGCTTTATAAAATATGGTTTAGCAATCCAGTTAATACATTGCTAATATTATAAATCCAATGGAGGTCGGTACATGGAATCAATCGTGAAGCTCGGTGAAGTCCAGTTTGAAATGACTGGCGATGTCAAAACGACAGAAGATTTAAAGGTTTTGTTAAGATGGGGATGGGGAGCTGAAACTACCAACAAAATGGCTATCAAACCATCCGAGGACTTAAAAATTGGCGATGGAATCAAGGTTACTATAGAAAAGGTAGTTATTGTTCCCGACCCGGTAGAAGAAACTCCCGCTGAAGCGGAAGCCGGACCGGAAGCGGTAGCCGAAGGTGAATCGGTTGGCGAAGCAGTTGAAAATGTTGAACCGGTTGCCGAATGCGAGTGTGCTTGCTCATGTGAGTGTGAAGAAGCAACTGAAAAAGCTGAGGTAGAGGCTGCGGCGGAAGAAGAAAAACTTGAGGCTGAAGATAGCGCAGACGAAACCAAATCGGCATAAATCTTTATAATAAAGCTAATATGAGGAGGCGTTAAAATATGGACCCGATAGTAATTGGACAGGTTGATGCAAATATGTCGACAGATATCACCACAGATGAGGAATTAAGGGTATTATTGAGGGTTATCTGGACGGCGAAAAATACCGAAGCTGCTTTTAAACCGGCTGAGAATTTGAAGCGCGGTGATAAGGTTAGAATAACGGTAGAAAAAGTTTCCGAAGCTCCTAAGGCTGAACAAGCTGAGAAAACAGAATAGAGAAACCGTATCGATTTTTGTGGGATAAAAAATAATTCATAAAACCCCGGAGCAATTCTGGGGTTTTATAGTTTGCTTTTCAGGGAGGGTTAACATGCCTTCAGTAGATGTGGTGAATAAAGTTGATATGCAGGCATTGGATAATGCCATAAACAATGTCCTGCGTGAAGTGGCTAACCGCTTCGATTTTAAAAACGTAAAAACAGAGATAACTCTCAATAAAAAAGACAATTTAATACACATCGTTACCGGCGATGAATTGAAGATGAAGGCAGTCATTGAACTGTTGAAGGGGCAATGTGTACGCTTGAAGGTTGAACCGAAATGCCTGGCTCCCAGGAAAATTGAACCCACCTCTCACGGGACGGTAAAAATTGATATTCAAATCAACGAGGGTATCCCGATTGATACATGTAAAAAAATAGTAAAGCTTATAAAAAGTACTAATACTAAAGTGCAATCTACCATTCAGGATGAACAGGTTAGAGTAAGCGGTAAAAAGATTGACGACCTGCAGGAAATAATGCAGTTATTGCGGGAACAGGATTACGATGTGCCCTTGCAATTCGTTAATATGAAACGCGACTAAATCCTGCCATAAAAAACTGTTTAAGTTAACGTCTTTATATAAGAGAAGTTGATTTTATCAGAGTGCGCTTCAAATAGAACCGGATTAAAGATATGAATCAGGCTATACGCTGCCTGGTTAGCGGTATTATTTTTTCCGCCACGGAATAAAGGCGGATATTTTCTGCATTTGCACCAAGTATTCGGGGTTTCTTTTTACCATATGATTTTCAATCAAAGGAATGCTTATGCAGGTAAACAACAAAGTAATCATAACCGGACCTATAATCGTCCACCAGTATGTGATGTTAGCAGCCAGCGCAAATAGAAAAAGCCCCCACCAGAAAAGTACTTCTCCAAAATAGTTCGGATGCCTGGAATATCCCCATAGCCCGGAAGATAAAAGCTGCCCTTTTTTGGTGTTTACTGAAATAAAATCATGTAGTTGCCGGTCGGCTTTAGTTTCGATAAGGATTGCCATAGCAGTAACTACTATTGCCAGGCAGTCGAGCAAGCCGAAGCTGTTGATTCCTGTAATGAGCACGGCATAAAGTGATAAGCAACCGCCAAAAACCAGTACGGTGGGGAATAAATGAACACCAAGGAAATTAACCAATCCGAAGGCCCGGCCTGTTTTTTCCCTGAGGTATTCATATCTCCAGTCCTCATGATTTAAGCCCCTCCAGCGCCTGAGCCAGTTGAAAGTCAGCCTTACAGACCAGAAAGCCAGCAGTATCAGGACAACCGCCTCACGCAAACCGATATCATTTATAGATGCAGGATGCAGCAGCCAGAAGGCTGCAATAGCAAGCGGTGCCACGCTCCAGTAGGGGTCGTAAATGCTGGCATTTCCATAATAAACCGAGAAAGCGAAGATAACAACAGTTGCCGCCAGGTCGGCTGCCCCGGCAATCAAAATGGGATGATAGCCCTGCAACATATACCCGGTAACTATGGCCACGACCACGGCTGCAAGATATGCAGTCAGGCAAACAGCCACTGATTTTACTCTGCTTATTGACTTGGTATCCGTAGCATTCAGTGCTTCGCTCATATTAAAAAAAGTATATCACTAAGGAATATTTTATGCTACCGGAAAAATCTGCATTTTATATTACATAATGCCACTGCCGTTGGTAAGAAGGCTTGTTCAATTTGAACCATGTCACGAACTCGATAAATAAACGCGTGATAAAAAATACAATTCGTGGTTAACGTGTTGATATACAGACTGTAAACATAATATAATCAAGTGTATTCTAACAAATCAATCCGGGATTACCCCGATAGCTTAAGCAGTTATAGCCGGATATTTGCCACATAATTGATTAACAGTAATATTCTAAATAATTAAGGTTAATAATCTTTTGGTGTCTACAATCAGGGGGGATATGCCGCTTGATACTGGAATCATAACGGTGCTGGCAATTCTTGTCGCCGTTGCTGTCCTGTTGATTATCGATAGGCTGCGCATCGATGTTGTAGCTATCCTGTGTTTACTGGCTCTGGCATGGAGCGGTGTACTTGAGCCCCTTGAAACGCTGGCCGGATTTTCTTCCAATGCAGTTATTGCTATGATAGCGGTGATGATTATGGGCAGGGGTATTGCCCGGACCGGCATTATGGATCGCTTCTCTCGTATTATTCTAAAAGTATCCGGTACAAGTCAACCCCGCATTATTGCAGTTACCTCAACTATCACGGGTTTTATGTCTGCTGTTATTCAAAATATCGGTTCGGCAGCGCTGATTTTACCTTCTGTATTGAATATATCGCGCAGCCGTAAAATTCCGGCCTCCGCTTTAATCATGCCCATCGGTTTTGCTGCAATAGTCGGCGGAACTCTGACAATGATCGGTTCCGGTCCTCTACTAATGGTAAA
>CAZJMW010000057.1:0-8622 GCA_964547375.1 uncultured Dehalococcoidales bacterium
GCTTGCGGAACTTGAAAAAGGAATTCAGGGCGTTATGAAAATTGCATGCCCGTAAGGATTAAGAAATGTATAAGTTATCGGTAGAACAGCACTTCGACGCCGCCCATGCCCTGAGAGGGTATAAGGGCAAATGCGAGAACCTGCACGGACACCGCTTCCAGGTGAAGGTTAAAGTCACCTCGTCACAGCTTGACGATATCGGGCTGGCTTTCGACTTTACCGAATTGAAAAAAATATTGAAAGAAGTCCTTTCCCGCTTTGACCATGCCAACCTGAACGAAACGCCGCCGTTCGATAAAATCAATCCCTCTTCGGAAAACATTGCCCGCACAGTATACGAGGCGATGAAAACCGAGTTGAAGGATGCCCCCGTCAAATTATCCGGCGTCAAGGTTTGGGAATCGCCTGAGTGCGCGGTGGAATACCGTGAGGATTAAGCCTGCATCAGGTGGCTGATAAGAATCCGCAGTCCAATAGCAATCAGGACTAAACCGCCGATAAGTTCGGCGCGTTTGCCAAGCACTTTACCGGCTTTCTTACCGAGTATGAATCCGAGTATCGAAATCAGGAATGCCGTAACGCCGATGACTCCGCAGGCCATAGCAATATTTACTTCAAGGAAAGCGAACGTCAACCCCACTGCCAGCGCGTCGATGCTGGTAGCAACCGACAGGGTTAAAAGCGTACCCCACTTTGTAATATCCGTGCGGCAATCTTTTTCTTCCTTGCGGAAGGATTCCCATACCATCTTGCCGCCGATAAAAGCTAAAAGCCCGAAAGCCAGCCAGTGGTCGTAATCGGCGATATAATCGACCACCGTCTGCCCGGCCAGCCAACCAAGAAGCGGCATAAAGGCTTGAAAAATACCGAATGATAAAGAGGCGATAACAACCTGCTTTTTGGAGATGGATTTCATGGCAATGCATCCGCTGAAAGCAACAGCAAAACAATCGGCCGAAAGTCCGACGGCAATTATCAAAATGGAGATCAGGTCAAGGCTGTCCATGCGGTCAAATTCCTCAAAAATCCGTGCAACTTGCAAAAGGCAGACTGATTAAAGCATAATATCTAAAATTTTTCAAAAAAATACTTGTAATTACTTGATAAATAGGATTATTATTGTTAGACTTCGATTTGTGATACTTGACAGGCTGGGGTACAATATTTTGTTTATAAAATAAGTTAACAATTCAGGGATGGAATAAAGAATTTAAGATGTCATATGAAAAAGAAGAACAAGCCAGGTTAATGAGGCAACAGAGCAAAAATGCCATAGCTCTGGCTATGGAAGGGCGCTGGCGTGAAGCCGTTGAAGCCAACAAGGCTATTATCGAAGGTTTCCCCGATGATGTGGATTCCTTTAACCGGCTGGGTCGCGCTTATATGGAACTGGGAGATTATGAAGCTGCCAGCGAATCCTATACGCGGGCAAAGCAACTCGACCCTCATAACAATATCGCCGAGAAGAATCTGCACCGCATTGCCCACCTTATCGAGACCGGAGCCAAACCTGAAGAGAATACTTCTAAGGTGGAACCGAATGTATTCATAGAAGAAACCGGGAAAGCGGGTGTTGTAAGATTGATTCACCTGGCGCAAAAAAATGATTTAGCCAGGGTAGATGCCGGCGACAAGGTGCAATTAAAAATTGACGATTCCAACCTTGTGGTTGAAAACAGCCGTAATGAATACCTTGGTTTAATCGAACCAAGGCACAGCCAGCGGCTTATCAGGCTTATGAACGGGGGCAACCTGTATTCGGCAACGGTTATCAGTGTTTCCGATGACAACCTGGCAATTATTATACGGGAAACCTTTCAGCACCCTTCACAACTCGGGCAGCTCTCTTTCCCGTCCAAAGGCGTCAATAATATCAGGCCTTATGTCAGCGATAAATTATTAAGACGCAGATTGGAATACGATGATTCTCTGTCAGAACTGGAATATACCAGCGATAGCGGCGAAGATACGGAATTGCTATCCGAAGATATTACAGATGACAGTAACGAAAGCGATGATCTCATTGAAGAAGACGAACAGGAGGTTTAAAGAGAGATGAGTGAGGGGAATATCCGGGATATAAAAATCGATGAAGAGGTAAAAAGCTCTTATCTCGATTACGCCATGAGCGTTATAGTCTCCAGGGCTTTGCCGGATGTGCGTGACGGCTTAAAGCCGGTACATCGCCGTATTTTATATGCCATGCAGGGGCTGGGGCTCTATCATTCCGGACCGCATAAGAAAAGCGCGCGCGTGGTCGGTGAAGTGCTGGGTAAATACCATCCGCACGGCGATTCCTCAGTATACGATGCCATGGTGCGCATGGCACAGTCCTTCTCGATGCGGCATACACTGGTGGACGGGCAGGGCAACTTCGGCAGTGTCGATAACGACCCGCCGGCGGCCATGCGTTACACTGAGGTGCGCTTAGAGTCTATTGCCGAGCAGATGCTGGCAGACCTCGATAAGGATACCGTCGATTTCATGCCCAACTTCGACGACAGCCTTCAAGAGCCTGTGGTTCTTCCCAGCCGGCTCCCCAATCTTTTAATAAACGGCAGCTCCGGTATCGCTGTAGGTATGGCGACCAACATTCCTCCTCATAATCTGACTGAGGTCTGTGATGCCCTTGCCTATCTTATCGACAATCCCGATGCCGGCGTCGATGAGCTGATGAAGTATATAAAAGGCCCCGATTTCCCCACCGGGGGAATGATTCTGGGCAGAGACGGTATTGTCAGTGCCTATGCTACCGGCCATGGAAAGGTTTTGGTAAGAGCCAAGGCCTATTATGAAGAGTCCACCACTGGGCGGCAGCAAATCATCGTCACCGAATTGCCTTACCAGACCAACAAAGCGGCGCTGGTGGAAAAAATCGCCGAACTGGTTAAAGATAAAAAGATTGCCGGCATCAGCGACCTGCGCGATGAATCTGACCGGGACGGCCTGCGCATCGTCATCGAACTGAAGAAAGAAGCACAGTCCCGGCAGGTATTAAATGCATTATATAAATTCACCGCCATGCAATCCTCTTTCTTTGTAAATATGCTGGCGCTGGTAGACGGGCAGCCGCGTGTTATCAGCCTTAAAGAAGCGCTGCAGTATTTCCTGGATTTTCGCCATGAAGTGCTGACGCGCCGCACCAAATTCGAGTTAAAAGGGGCACAGGACAGGGCTCATATCCTCGAAGGCTTGAAAAAGGCATTGGACTTTATCGATGAAGTTATCAAGACCATTCGCCAGTCCAAATCCGCCGATGATGCCAGAAAGGAATTGATGACCAGGTTCGAGCTGTCGCAGCTTCAGGCGCAGGCTATCCTTGAAATGCAATTGAGGCGACTGGCCAGTCTTGAAAGACAGAAAATACTGGAAGAATACGAGGCGCTGCTTAAAACAATTGCCTACCTGGAAGATTTACTCAACAATCCGCGCAAGATGATGGTTCTGGTAAAGGATGAACTGAGTGAGTTGAAATCCAAATCCGGCAACCCGCGCCAGACCGAAATCAGCATCCAGGAAGCGCTCGATTTCAGCGAGGAAGACCTGATTCCGCACCAGAGAATGGTGGTTACCTTAAGCGAACGCGGTTTCGTAAAGAGGGTTCCTTCCAAGTCCTTTACTTTACAGCACCGCGGCGGCAAGGGAATTATCGGTATGGTAACCCGTGAACTGGATGCGGTCAGGTATCTGGTGGTCGGCGATACTCATGATAACCTGCTGTTCTTTACCAATAAAGGTAAGGTTTTCTCAATAAAATGCCACGAGGTGCCATTGGATGTATCCCGCATCTCAAAGGGCATGGCGGCCGTCAACCTTTTCCCCATTGCTCAGGGTGAAAGGATAACAGCGGTGATTGCGGTCAGCGAATTCAAGGAAGACAGCTTTTTGCTGATGGCTACAGCTGAAGGCGAGGTTAAAAAGACAGCTGTCAGCAGTTTTGCCGCGGTGCGTTCAAGCGGACTGATTGCCATGGATTTGTCGAAAGGTGACAGCCTGATTGCCGTGTGCCAGGGACAGGAAACGGATGATGTTCTTTTAATAACGCAGAAAGGACAATCCATCAGGTTCCCCATCTCCGAACTGAGAACCAGCTTGAGAGCCTCGGGCGGCGTCTGCGGCATCAAGATGGAAAAGGATGACAGAGTGGTCAGCATGGATGTAGCTCAACCCGGTTCGTATGTACTCACCGTGACTTCGGGCGGGCACGGAAAACTGACACCCATCGAGGATTACCCGTTGCAGCATCGTGCCGGCAGCGGTGTCATCACCTTCAAGATCGTGGGTAAGACCGGTGACGTGGCGGCAGCCCGTGCGGTAACCCCCGACCAGCAGGTAATGATAGTCTCCGCCAACGGAATTATCACTCTTACCCCCGTTAAGGAGAAAGACCCGCGGCTGGGAATCACCATCCAGGGCAGGAGTACGCAGGGTGTGCGCCTGATGAAGCTGGAAGATAGCGATGCCGTTGTCGCTATCACAGCATTCGACGGAGAGGATAAAGAGTAAGCATCTTTAGATAAAAGGATATGAAAAGGGGCTGTCCTGATACCGGGACAGCCCCTTTGTGTTGTAGCAGTATTTTAATAGATATATTTTATTTCTACGATACTTCGATAGCGTCCATCGGGCAGACATCCTTGCAATCACCGCAGCTCTGGCACTTGCTGTTGTCAGTCACCTTGCAGACACCGCCGTCTACGTAGAGAATTTTCTGCGGGCAGACATCCGTGCAGGCTCCGCAACCGATGCATGATTGTTCGTCGATTTTAACCATTTTTTAGTTGTTTCCCCCTCTTTTAAAATTTAAGAATTATTCTATCTACACAGATTATTAACTTTTTCAATGCCGCAAGCGTTGCAGGAGTGGTCGCGGCAATCCGGGGTCTCTTTTTCTTCCAGCGCCCTTTTGTATTCTCGCTTTAAGTATTCAACGGAAACGCCGGTATCGATGTGCCCCCAGGGCAACGGTTCGTCCAGCGGACGCACTCTTTGGCTATAGAAAGAGGGGTCTATACCCTCCTCCCTGAAGGCATCCAGCCAGATATTGTATTTAAACTGGTCACCCCAGCCGTCGAAACAGGCTCCCGTCTGCCAGGCATGATAAATAACTCTTCCTAACTTGCGGTCACCGCGCGAAATGACGGCTTCCAAAAGGCTTTTATCATAGTCCTGCCATGACGCAGTGACGTCCTTTTTTTGCAGTCCGATTTTTAAGATGCTCTGCTTGTGCTTGATATTTTCTTCGCTGTCCATGGCTACCCACTGGAAGGGGGTATGCGGTTTGGGTATAAAGGTCGATAGTGTCAGACGCAGGGAGGGTTTTCTGCCGGGGATAGCTCTGCCGGCAGTACGTATTTTATCTACCAATTCGATGATGCCATAAATATCTTCATCGCTTTCCGTAGGAAGCCCGAGCATAAAATAGAGTTTCAGACTTTTCCAGCCTTTTTCGAAAGCGGCGGATACGGTATCCAGCACTTCCTGCTCCGGTATGCACTTATTAATAACTTTTTGCAATCTCTGGCTGCCGGCTTCGGGGGCAAAGGTCAAGCCCGATTTGCGGGCGGTTGGCAGCGAGGATATCAGCTTAACCGAATCCACCATCATCCTCAAACTGGGAAGCGACAGGGCGATATTCCTGCTTCCGTATTTCTCAACCATTTTTGAAACCAATTCATCGATTTCATGATAGTCGCTGGTGCTTAAGGAAACGAGAGATAACTCATCGTACCCGGTATTATCGATAATATCCCCGGCGGCCTCCAGTACTTCTTCGTGGGAACGCTGGCGTACCGGCCGGTATGTCATTCCGGCATGGCAGAAACGGCAACCTCGGGTGCAGCCGCGGCTGATTTCAATCGCCGCACGGTCATGGGTGGCTTCGATAAAGGGAACCACCGGCCGTGTTACCGGCGGCGGAAGTTTGGATGCGATTTGTCTTTTTATAACCGGCGGGGCTTCCGGGACGATAGGCGTAATACTCTTAAATATTCCATTTTCTTCATATTCCACTGCATATAGAGAAGGAACATAAATACCGGGGATAGCCGCCAGTTTTCGCAGTCTGTCTTTTCTTGAGAGCCCGTCTTTTTTACTCTTTAATTCCTTCAAACAGGATATAAGTTCCGGTAATAATTCCTCTGCATCACCTATAACGAAGAAATCGATAAAGTCTGCCATAGGTTCCGGGTTAAGCACGCAGTTGCCGCCGGCAATCACCAGCGGGTGCTCGTCCGTCCTTTCGCATGTCATTATCGGAATCCCTGCCAAACTGAGCATATTCAGAATATTGGTGTAGGATAGCTCATATCCGAGCGAAAAGCCAACGACGTCGAATTCGTTCAAGGGATGTCCGCTTTCAATGCTTTGCAGCGGAATGCCGGCCTCTTTAAGGACGGCTGCCATATCAATCCACGGCGTAAATACCCTTTCGGCCAGAACGTCAGGTTGATTGTTCAATATCTCATAGAGAATGGGTATGGCCATATTGGACATGCCGATTTCATAGATATCGGGATAGCTCAAGACGAATTTGATACTCGTCTGTTGCCAGTCTTTTATGATGCTGTTCCATTCGCCGCCGGTATAACGCGCCGGTTTGGAAACGTTGCATAGAATACTGTCGGGGTAGGTCAAAATTTTCCTCCAGAAACTTAATTATACGTGTTATTTGTTATCTGTTGCAATTTTATTACAAGATAAGAATGATTTTACTTACAGGATGGGATGATTTATATTGTCATATCTCCATATTGTTATTTTTATTGGACTGCGTATAGTGTGTAGAGAGTGGGGAAAATTGTCGTTGCGAGTCCCGACATATCGGGACGAAGCAATCTCTACAATGCAGTATAATTAACCCGCACCATATATTAAAAAGAATGTTAGTAACAGTTTATAACGTGTAAACTATTACGAAATACGGCGGTAGAGATTGCCGCGTCGTTCGTTAAACACTCACTCCTCGCAAAGACAGTACTACTCCTTTGACCTTTGGCATAAACACATTTACAATAGCAGCATAACCTTTGAGGAGAATAATATGGAAAATCTGTGGGCGCCGTGGCGCATGGAATATATCAAGAAAGTCGACAAGGAAGACTGTATATTTTGTACCAAACCGCTTGAGGATAAAGATGTCGAAAATTACATCCTTCACCGCGAAAAATATAATTTCGTAATCTTAAACTGCTATCCCTACAATCCCGGCCACCTTATGGTGGTCCCGTTTCGGCATCTGTCCACTCCCGAAGACCTGACATCCGAGGAGCTGCTGGAGCATTACGAACTGGTGCGCAAATGCATCACTGCGCTGAAGAAGGTCTCGAACCCGGACGGCTTCAATGTGGGGATGAACCTGGGCAGGGTGGCGGGTGCCGGCATCGACAAACACATTCATACGCATATCGTTCCGCGCTGGAACGGAGACAATAATTTTATGCCGGTGCTTTCAGACATCAGGTTAGTAAACGAATCGCTGCCTGCAACTTATAAGAAGTTGGCGGAGTGTTTCTAGAAAATTTGTTAAAAAGATATCATTTACGACTGAATTGTATTATAATGAAAACAACCTGACAACTCTTTATAAAAGTCGTTAGTGAACCGGAAGGATAATCGGGGGGGGAATTATGATCAAGCCTGTTTATTATTTTATATTGATGTTTTTACTGGGCGGCACACTGATAACACTACTTGTGGTTTCATCTGTTCGCGACCCCGAGTTTGTCTATGTTACCAGTACGGTTACTACCACAGTCCCGGCAACCGTTACTCAAACGTTCCCTAAAACGGTGACTTCTACCTCGACAGTATATACTACAGTGACTGCTACTTCACTGGCGTCTACCAATATTACGACTACCGTACCGGTTACCACTACATATGTAGTTACCGACCCTAATGTCGTTACCACTACGGTGACCAATACCTACGAGGAAACCGACCCCAATGTTGTTACGGAAACGGTTACGGTCACTATTACCGGTGACGTAGGTTAAAATCCCTGTATTAAATGGTCTTGGCGTTATAAATATAGTTAAGAGTGAAAAAAAAGGAACCTCAGAAGGGGTGATATTATGAAATTATTCGGTAACCTGATAGATATTATTTTTGTCGGAGCTCTGGTAGTAATAACAGGGGTTTCTTTCGCATTTATCGGCCCGGAGCAGGAAATTATTACCGGTACTGTTACAACAACGGTTACTTCAACCACTACAACCCAGGTCAATCCGGTCGTAACTGCCACTGTTACGGTTACGGAAACTGCTGTTACTACGGTTACTTCCACACAAACAGGTGTCGTTACCGTTACCACCCCGGTTCGAACAACATCGACCTATACAAATCCGAATATTTCCACCGAGACGATTATTATTCCGACTACTACTACAACGACCAGTACAACATATACTACCGTAACGGTTACGGGCTATCTTCCAACATAATCGCGTTTGAAAAATAAGTGCGGAGAGGCTACTTTTAGCCCCTCCGCTTTTGTTTTAGAGTATTTTCTGTTTTTATTTGAGAGCTAGGCTTTCAGCCTGTCAACCAGGCAGTCCACCGCTATGGTCTCCTGCACAGCGCCCTTCATATCTTTCAGCACGACCGTCTTTGAAGCGACCT
>CAZJMW010000058.1:0-8419 GCA_964547375.1 uncultured Dehalococcoidales bacterium
AAGCATACCGTGTCGCGCTTAATCGGAGCTCCGCCGGGATATATCGGATTCGACGAAGGTGGGCAGCTAACTGAACTTGTCAGGAGACGCCCATATCGTGTAATATTGCTGGATGAAATAGAAAAAGCGCACCCGGAGGTCTTTAACAGCCTTTTGCAGGTTTTAGATGACGGCAGGTTGACCGACGGGCACGGCAGAACGGTCGATTTCAAGAATACCGTGATTATTATGACCTCAAATGCCGGGGTGGAACTTATAAAACGCGAATCCGCCATCGGATTTGCTACACAAAAGAATATTAAAGATAGTAGCGACAGCAACTACCTGTTGATGAAAGATAAGGTTATGAACGAGGTTAAGAAAACCTTCCGCCCTGAATTTCTCAACCGTATCGACGAGATTATCGTCTTCCATGAACTAAGTAGAGAGAACCTTAACAGGGTGGTCGGCCTGATGCTTGTAGACCTGCAAAAGCGCTTGGCCGAACACGAGCTGAAGCTCGAAATTACCGAAGAGGCCAAGTCCTGGCTGGCGGAAGCCGGTTATAACCCGGTATACGGAGCAAGGCCATTAAGGAGAGCTATCGAGCAGCACCTGGAAAACAAGCTGGCAGGTAAAATGCTGCGCGGCGAATTTAAAGCAGGCGATACCATTATTGTAGACCGCGGTGCCGACGGGTTGACCTTCGGCACCGCTAAAGCGGATGCCGTAAATGCCGGCAAACGAACCGGTAGGAAAAAGAAGGAAATTATTGGATAAAAATGTAAACAATAGCCCGGCGGGAGATAATTCCGGAATCGATGAAAATACCTGTAAACCGAGATTTGCCGGGCTTAAGCGCACCCTGAGGCGCTGGGAATTCTGGGTAGGTTTGCTATCCATAATCCTGACACTGTTCCTTGCCTTCGCCGTAGTTGCCTACTGGGAACAGTTCCAGGCCAGACCCAATCTGGGTTATACCGGGTTGTTCTTTGTCTGTGTCATGGGCGGGGCTACCGTTATCATCCCCGTTCCATCGATTGCGGTGCAATTTGCAATGGGGGCTGTTTTAAACCCGCTTGTGGTCGGCATCGTTTCGGGCATCGGTTCCGGTGTCGGCGGAACGTTAATCTTCCTTTTCGGGCGCGGCGGGCGCAAGCTGTTTGCCAACGTAGATTTTTCATACCTCGATTCCGATAAAGCAGTGGTACGCTGGACCGGACGCATTATGCACTGGGCACGCAACCGCGGCTCGATGGCGGTCTTTTTGATGTCGGCTATATTCAACCCGGTTTTTTTCCCGATGGCAATGGCAATTGGAACCAGTAAATATAAATTATGGAAATTTCTGCTGATGTGCTGCGCCGGCAACATCGTAAAAAGCCTGTTTGTGGCCTACCTGGGATACTTCGGACTCGGCGCGGTATTAAAAGCGGTCGGTATCGAAGTTTAATCCGTTCAGTTATTCTGTTCGCAAACTTGCTAACAGAGGTAAATAGGAATAGAATACCGAATTGAAAGCATATGACACTACAAAGACTGATGTACTATTTCTTCGGCAACAACGTAGTTGTCGGCTCGCATATCAAAAAACAACTGGATTATCTGCGCAGCATTGTCCCGGCAGACTTCAAAAATCGGCAGACGCATGATTTGGGGTGCGGCGACGGCAAGATAACGGTCATCTTAAAGGACATTTTCGAACCTGCAACATTCAAGGGCTACGATATTTGCCCGGAACTTGTCAAACGTACCAACGATAAAGGAATCGAGGCAGAGGTAAAAGACCTCGGCAAGTGCTTGCCGGGCGGAGAAATGGCCATCATGTGGGGAGTCTTGCATCATATCGACGATATGGCTGCCTGCCTGCAGAAAACCAGTGAGTGTTATGAATATATTTTCATACGCGAACCGTTAAGAAAAAAACATAGAGACCTGCTGGAACTGGGACATCCGATGTTCGAACATGAATTAAAACAATTGGTTGACGAAACATTGCCCGGTTCACAGGTTTTTACTTTTCATAATGCCATGTTCATCTTCTACCACAAACAAAACTAGTTTAAATATTTCATCGCCTAAATTGACCACTCTTGTTACATAGGCTATAATTATTGTTGTGTCTTAATCATCCCACCCATTCTTTTAAAAGAGGTTCGCATTTTGCACGAGGCTTGTGGCGTCTTTGGAATCTATGCCCCCGGAGAGGATATATCCAGGCTTACCTATTTTGCTTTATTTGCCCTGCAGCACAGGGGGCAGGAAAGCGCAGGCATAGCTACAACCGATGGTCATAGAATTGATGTCCACGCAGATATGGGGCTGGTATCACAGGTATTTGATGAAGATGCTCTTTCAAAACTAATCGGAAACATCGCTATAGGGCATAACCGTTATTCCACCCGCGGTTCAAACAATATCTATAATGTACAACCCATCGTTATCGGTGAAGGCCGGAATGCTGTAGCTATAGCCCATAACGGTAATATTTCCAACGCCGAACCGCTACAGCAGGAATTAATCGATAAAGGTTATGCCTTTAACACCGCCACAGACACCGAAGTTGCAGCCAATATCATACTTTCATCCCCGGAAAAAGACATGGTTAACAGGATTAGATACGGTATGCGGCGTCTTCAGGGTGCTTATTCAATGGTTGTTATGACCGTAGACACTCTTTATGCTTTCAGAGACCCGATGGGAGTACGTCCTCTATGTCTGGGAACTATCGGCAACGGAGACGGACACAAATACGTTGTAGCCTCAGAAACCTGCGCTTTAAATCATATCGGAGCTAAGGTGATCCGCGAGATAGCCCCGGGAGAAATAATAGCCATCAACAAAGACGGGCTTAAAAGTTATACGGAGGAATCCGATAAAAAAGCCCTGTGTATCTTTGAATATATCTACTTTTCGCGTCCCGACAGCATCATAAAAGACCGGCTTCTTTACTCGGCTCGTCAGGCAATGGGTGCCCAGCTGGCCGAGGAATACCCGGTGGAAGCCGATATGGTTATCGGTGTCCCCGATTCCGCTACGGCCGCCGGCTTCGGATATGCCGCCAGGTCAGGAATACCTGTAGCGGAGGGACTTATTAAAAACCGCTATATGGGGCGCACCTTTATTGCTCCGGACCAGAGAATAAGAGACCTGGGAGTAAAAACCAAGTTCAACCCGTTGCAGTCAATCCTGGAAGGGAAACGCATTGTACTTGTCGATGATTCCATTGTACGCGGAACAACCACGCCACAGGTAATCAAGCTGCTCAGAAAGAGCGGCGTCAAGGAAATCCATATGCGCATCTGTGCGCCGCCCATCTGTTTCCCCTGTTACCTTGGAGTTGACATGGCAACCAAATGGGAATTGATTGCCGCCCAGAAAAGCATCTCTGAAATAAAGGATTTTATCGGTGCTGATTCGCTGGGTTATCTCAGCCTTGAAGGGCTGATTAAAGCAGTCGGGCTGCCAAAGCAAGATTTTTGCCTGGCCTGCTTTACCGGGGAGTATCCCATGCCCGTACAGCTTACAATGGATAAATTCGCCCTGGAATCAGCCTGTCCCAAAAAACGCGTTCTGTTAAAGAAATAACCCCCTGCCTTCCATAGACAGCAGTCCAAATTGATGTTTTGATTTGATTGCAACAACTCCTTTCTAATGATATGATAAAAGCCTGCTGAGTCAGATAAAATTGACCTTAATCAATGCTCTTTTCCCGAATGTTAATCTAATTAAGGAGCCTTTAAAATTGGCTTAACTCACTATATAAAAATCACTTCAGGAGGCAAATCAAATTAAATACACTTATGATACGGCAGGTGTCAGCATCGATACTGCTGACAGTATTAAATCGGTAATAAAAAAACATGCTAAAACCACGGCAAGGCCTGAAGTACTGGCAGGACCCGGCCTTTTCGGCGGCATGTTCGAATTTAAAGGCTATAAACAGCCGGTCCTGGTTTCCAGCATCGACGGTGTCGGAACCAAGCTTAAAATAGCGGAAGCTATGGACAGGCATGACACGGTCGGGCAAGACCTTGTCAACCACTGTATAAATGATATTTTAACCTGCGGCGCAGAGCCTTTGTTCCTGTTGGATTATATTGCTATGGGAAAGTTATCCCCTGACAGGGTTGAGGAAGTTGTCAAAGGCTTGTCAATCGCCTGCAAGGAAAGCAATTGTGCCCTTATCGGCGGGGAGACCGCCGAGATGCCGGGTTTATATGCCGCCGGCGATTACGACCTGGCAGCCTGCATCATCGGTGTTGTAGAAAAAGAAAACATTATCGACGGCACATTGATTTCGGCAGGGGATATCGCTATCGGGCTCGCTTCCAACGGATTGCATACCAACGGCTATTCCCTGGCTCGCAAGGTGCTGGGAGATACCCCCGAGGCGGTCAGGAAATTCTACCCCGAGCTGGGAAAAACAGTCGGGGAAGCGCTGCTGGAACCGCATATCTGCTACTTAAAACAGCTCAAACCTGCGCTGCCCTTAATTAAAGGGATGGCTCACATTACGGGCGGCGGACTGCCCGGCAACGTCCCCAGGATCCTGCCGGACGGAGTCGTTGTAAGGTTTAACAGCACTAAATGGGAAGTCCCCTATATTTTCAAACTCATACGGGAAAAGGGTGAAGTCGATACCAAAGAGATGTACCGTGTTTTTAATATGGGTATCGGGATGGTACTTTTCTGCTCGCCGGAGAATGTTTCAAAGGTTACTGAGAAGGTTCCCGGCGCCAGGGTAATCGGAGATGTCGTTAAACAAGCGGGTAACAGCCGCGTTGTCATAGAATAAGCAGGAGTCATATCAGGAGGAAGTATTATATGAGAGCTATCGTAAGCGTATCCGATAAACTGGGAGTCGCATCATTCACAAAAGAGCTGGTAAAGCTGGGATTCGAGGTATTTTCCACCGGAGGCACCAAGAAGGCTTTAATCGAAGCCGGAGTGCCTGTAAAAGGCGTTTCGGAAATTACCGGATTCCCCGAAATCCTGGACGGCAGGGTCAAAACACTGCATCCGGCAGTGCACGGGGGTCTTCTGGCTAAACGCAATCTCGAATCCCACATGAAAGAACTAAAGGATAACGACATCCAGCTTATCGACATGGTGGTGGTTAACCTCTACCCGTTTGTCCAGACCGTGTCAAAAGAGGGAGTTACTATGGATACCGCACTGGAGAATATCGATATCGGCGGGCCGACCATGATTCGCGCCGCCGCCAAGAACTTCCCCGGTGTAATCGTAATTGTCGACCCGGCAGACTACCCTATGATACTTGAAAAATTAAAAAACGGCGAAGTCGATATGGCGGAGAGACAGAGGCTGGCGCAAAAAGCCTTCCAGCATGTCGCCGTCTACGATACCGCCATTTCCCAGTACCTCAGGCAAGGGGTTGACACTTTCCCCGAGGATATGACAATCGCTTTAAAGAAACGCTATGACCTGCGCTACGGCGAAAACCCGCACCAGAAAGCTGCTTTCTACTCGGAGAACATTGCCGGCCGGAAGCAGGATACCGGCATTACCTGGGCAAAGGTTTTATGGGGAAAAGAGCTTTCCTTTAACAATATACTGGATGCGGATTCAGCCTGGGGAACAGCAGTTGATTTTAGCCAGCCAACGGTGGCAATTGTCAAACATACCAACACCTGCGGGCTTGCCAGCCATCCCGATATCGTCGAGGCTTACAAGAGGGCTTTTACCGGTGACCCGGTTTCCGCTTACGGTGGCATTGTGGCCTGCAACCGCAAGATTACACTGGCAATGGCTGAGGCGATGAAAGAAGTCTTTTATGAAATCGTTATTGCACCCGAATATGACGAGGAAGCACTGGAATTTTTGAAACAGAAAAAGAACCTGCGCATCCTTGTACCGGATATGCCGGCGGATTACGGCAAGACTCCGGTCGGTTACATGGATTACCGCAGGGTAAAAGGCGGCATGCTTGTACAGCAATCCAATTCACTGGCCGAGAATGACCTGCAATTAAAGACGGTTACAAAAAGAGCGCCGACCGAAGCTGAGTTGAAGGATTTGAAGTTTGCATGGATTGCCGTCAAGCACATTAAATCCAATGCCATCGTTTTTGCCAAGGACAGCACCATGCTGGGGATGGGTTCGGGGCAGCCCAACCGCGTTTTCAGCGTCGATATCGCTGCCAAGAAAGCGGGAGAAAACGCAAAAGGAGCCGTTATGGCCTCCGATGCCATGTTCCCCTTCCCCGACAGCGTCGAGCAGGCGGCGGCGGCAGGTATAACTGCCATTATCCATCCGGGAGGCTCCATCAGGGATAACGAATCGATTGAGGCCGCCGATAAATATAACATCGCCATGGTCTTTACCGGCGTCAGGCACTTCCTGCATTAATCACCGTTTTGTCCAGACCTGTCAATGCTTTTACCCCCACTCTCACCAAGAGTGGGGGTTCTTTTTAATGTCAAATGTCATTGCGGGCATAATACTCAAAAAAGAGACCTGATGAAATCAGGGCGTGGCAATCTCTCACGAATAGCCTGACTGTAAACTGTATGGGCAGGCATTGCCCGTACACCATGTTCGTTTAAAGGGCGGGCGACCAATGGTCGCCCCTACGGATTTGCGTTTAATGTCATTCTGAGTTCGTGAGGGACGAACGAAGAATCCGGGGGGTGGGGAGAAACAGCACAAAAGTATCTACGGCAACAGGCGGGATATCAACCCTCATCCGTCATTTACTTCGTAAATTTACCCTTTCCCGGATGTTGAGTTCCGGCAAGCCTGAATGAAATCCCGATTCATCGGGGTTTCATTCGTCCCTCATTTATACTTAGCGTAGCTAATGTACGAATTCAGCATGACAAAGGCATTTGATGTACTGCCCTCTTTGGAAAAGAGGGAATGAGGGAGATTTGCGGCGGGTTGTTCAATCAATTCCGATAACCTGCCAAAATCCCTCTTAATCTCCCTTTGCTAAAGTGAGAGAATCGCTAAGTGGTAATTCTTTCCTTTATTTACAACCGGCGTTATGAGGATGCCGCAGGCGGATGAAGCAATCTCAACGATACAATCTAATTATCCCGCTTATATATATAATAAAAGGCATTCATAATGAGATTAACAAGACAGTTGCCGGGGCGGGGGTATTAACGCGTTTCCGCCTGATGCTGAGGCAACGAGCCTGCTATTTCTCCCCACGCCCCGGATCCTTCAGGCACCCCCTGTGACTTCAGGATGACAAGTGAGAGTTGTCATTAACACCTCATCCTCCTAGCCCCTTCTCCGATTTCAGAGGAGGGGGAACCTGTATAATTATTCCCCTCTCTGCTTGCGGAGAGGGGACAGGGGTGAGGTTATAAATAACCTTGACTTCTCTCTGCTTTTTCAGTATATTCTTATTATTCTGATTATTGGGAGAGGAATATGGATTGCTGTAAAGGCCCGGATAACCTGCCCTGCTGCCAGGTGGAATCTGTCGTCAGCATCGATGAACGCGGGCAAATGGTTCTGCCGAAAGAAATAAGAGAAAAATCGGGCATCAAAGCCGGTGATAAGCTGGCTCTGGTGAGGTGGAACAATAACGGCGATGTCGGTTTCATCGCGCTGGTAAAAATCGAAGACCTCAACAGGATGGTACAGCAAATGCTGGGGCCGGCTCTGAAAGAAATAAACGGGTAAAGGATTAAATTATGAAAAAAGAAGATATCAGGAAGACTGTCAGGCAGGAGTACAGCAAAGTTGCCAGGGGCACATCTTCCTGTTGCGGCGGCTCAGGTTCCTGCTGCGGACAGTCAACAGCAGAAACGATAAGCAAGGATATCGGGTACTCGGATGAAGAGATGAAAGCCGTGCCTGACGGGGCCAATCTCGGATTGGGCTGTGGCAACCCGACAGCGATGGCATCGTTAAGAGAAGGTGAAACAGTGCTCGACCTCGGCTCGGGGGCGGGGTTCGACTGTTTTCTGGCAGCCAATCGTGTCGGCAAGCGCGGACATGTCATCGGGGTGGATATGACGCCCGATATGCTGGAAAAAGCACGCGCCAATGCCCGCAAGGGTGGTTATGACAATGTCGAATTCCGGCTGGGTGAAATCGAGAACCTGCCGGTAGCCGATAACTCGATAGATGTTGTCATTTCCAACTGTGTCATCAATCTTTCGCCGGATAAGGTCAGGGTTTTTGAGGAAGCATATCGCGTTTTGAAACCCGGCGGCCGGTTGATGGTATCGGATATCGTGTTGCTGGGTAAACTGCCCGATTTTGTCAGGGAATCGGTGGCCGGTTATGTCGGCTGCATATCGGGGGCAATACTCAAGAAAGATTACATAAGCGCCATCGAGGGACGCGGTTTCCGCGAGGTGAAAATTGTGGACGAAACACCCTTTCCCATCGATTGCATGGCAAACGACCCGACCGCTCAGGCGATTATAAAAGAGAAAAAGATAAGCGCCGCTGAAAT
>CAZJMW010000059.1:0-8277 GCA_964547375.1 uncultured Dehalococcoidales bacterium
CGGTTTCGTCTCCGGCCGGCCTGTCGGTAACACCGAACATCTTGGGGACGCTGGGGCCAGTGATATCGGCATCAAGGATGCCGACATTGTAGCCCATTCTTCTCAGGGATACAGCCGTCAGCCCTGCTACCAGTGATTTACCCACGCCGCCTTTGCCGCTCATGATAGCCACTATATTTTTAATTTTATTCAATACGCCCGGTTTCACATTTTCATAGTTTACTTCTACTTCGCTATCGGCGGTTAATCCCTTAACGATTTTGGTTATTTTGGCCCTTAAAACACCCTGAACCAGTGCCGTCATTCCGGCGGCAGCCAGTGTTAAAGCAACCTTTTTCTCCTCGATTTTGACATCCATGATGAGATTCATGCTGCCTACCGTTCTTGTAAGACCCGGAACTACAAGGTCTTTCAGTTCTTCCCTTATCTGCTCCTCAGTTACCATTAAAAATCCTCCATGCTTTTTTAATTATTTATAATATTCCGTATATAATACAGCTTATTATCGGTTTATGTCATCCCCGGGTTTCCGTTTACGTATGAACCGCATTTCATCGCATATTCTGTCACAGGATTGCATAACTTCCATATGCGATGTCTTGCGCCTGGGGCAATTTTCCGGAACATTTTTGATGATGTGATCGCTGAAAATATACCATTTATGCCCCTTCGGACAATCGAACTGCCTTAAGGCAGCAACTTCGAAGTTGCCGCCCCCTATGATTATTTCTTTACCGTTTAAAAGCGCATCGGCAATTCCCTTGCGCGCCGAATCCAGGATGCGGGAGAAGGTAGTGCGGGATACATTCATCTCGATGGCACATTCTTCCAGTTCCAGTTCTTCGACGTCCTTCAAACGGATGGCTTCCAGCTCTTCGATGGTGAGCCTTACTTCTGCCGATACGGAAACTCCCTGCGGGGTAAAACCGGTTACTTGCGGGATAATACCTACCCGGCGTGATAGCGGCTGTCTGCCCATTATTTGCAGGGCTCCCTGTAGATTTTAATAATTATTTTGACCATATGACCGTTATTATAGTTTTATGAGGAAGGGATGTCAAACATTCCTGAAAATAAACCGATTTATAACTCGTTTTAAGGTTGTTGACAATTATATCGGCAACCGATATAATATATCGTCAACCGTTATAACGGCTCTGGATATACAGGAGGTTAATACCATGCTCAATAACGAAAATCTGGTTCTCACCGAAGCGGTCTATTATATCTTGCTGTCGTTATATGAACCGTTGCATGGTTACGGCATTATGCAAAATGTCGAAAGACTGAGCAACGGCAGGGTAAAACTGGCAGCCGGAACGCTTTACGGTGCCATCAATACACTGCTTGAAAAAAGATGGATTCATGCCCTGCCCGGTGAAATGAACAGCCGAAAAAAAGAGTACCAGATAACGGTCGGGGGACAGAAAGTTATCGAGAATGAAATCAAACGCTTACGCGAACTGATAATAAACGGAGAAAATATTACGGGAGGAAATTACCGATGAGATTTACAAAATACAAGGTACTTTTTGCCTGGGACTTCGAAAAGGAAGAAAAATGGCTGAATGAAATGTCGGCAAAAGGAATGCAATTGGTCGGCGTGGGAATATTCAAATATATTTTCGAAGAAGGAAATCCGGGTGAATATTTTTACCGTATCGAATTGTTAGAAGAACTGCCGACACATCCTGAAAGCATGGCTTACATACGCTTTATGGAAGACACCGGGGCAGAACACATCGCTTCTATATTACGATGGGTTTATTTCCGCAAGAAGGCGGATATGCAGGCATTCGATTTATTCAGTGATATCGATTCCCGCATCAATCACTTAAAGAAAGTAATGTGGCTTCTGGGCAGCGTGATTCCTCTTGAGATAATGGCAATATGTTTGGTTATGCCCGTAGTATTTAACGGTTATCCCGGCTGTATCTTTTTTATTTGTTTGCTTTCCGCCATTCTTGCCCTGTTAGTATATGGTTTCATTAATTTATGGCTAAAATTAAAAAGGTTAAAGAAAGAGCGGCTTATCTGTGAATAATATATAGCCTGTTTTTTAAAATCGCGTTAATCCGCTTATCCACGGTCAGTTGCCAGGATGAGCGGATTAATTTTTATTCCACCCTTCCGGAAGCGTATAATGCACCGATATTGAAGATACGCTAAAATAGATAATTATGGATATAAAAGACCTGGAACTCCTGGAATTCCCGCGCATCCGCGAAATCATCGCCGGATACTGCTCCTTTTCGATGTCCCGCGAAATGGCAATGTCGCTATCTCCTTCTACGGATATCGAAGAAATAAACAAAAGGCTGGGGGAATCGGCGGAAGCCGGAAAACTATTAGAGGGAGACAGTTCGGTTTCCGCAAACGGAGTCGATGATATCCGCGATTATGCTGTTGCCGCCTCGCGCGGACAGGTGCTCGACCCCAAAACGCTCCGGATGATCTGTACTTCACTGCAGACGATGCGCCTGCTGCACGGCAGCATATCAGACCATCCCGATAAATATCCGATGTTATGTAAATATGCTGATAACATCGGCGAATTCACACCCATTGAAAAAGCCGTCAACCGGGCAATTTCCATCGACGGCGAGATTCTCCCCAACGCCTCGGCCAAGCTGGTAGCCATACGCCAGAACCAACAGACCAAGAAAGCCGCCCTGATGAATACCCTTCAGGGTTTGATTTCGACCGGCACACAGCAGCACTTCATACAGGAAGCATTAATCACGGAACGCGAAGGACGTTATGTCATCCCGATTAAGAACGAATACCGCAAGGAAATCAGCGGTATTGTTCATGATGTTTCCAATTCGGGGGCCACGCTATTTATCGAGCCTTTGCAGACGCTGGAAATGGGGAATGCCTTAAAAGAAGAGCAAATCGAAGAAAAGCGCGAAATAGCGCGCATACTGACCGAAATCAGCGAACTTATCGGCGGCGTCAGTGAGGATATCATTGACAGCATCGAAGCTACTGCCGTACTCGATTTGGCGCTGGCAAAGGCGCGTTTTGGAAGGCGCTTCAAGGCAAGCGAAGCCTCGATTTACAAGCCGGATTCATCTGCCGCCCCAGTAATCAAGCTGGATGATGCCCGCCACCCCCTGCTGGGAGACAGCGCCGTGCCGTTAAGCCTCGAAATAGGCCGGGATTTCTCGATTTTGATTATCACCGGTCCCAATACCGGAGGGAAGACCGTCGCCTTAAAAACAATCGGACTGCTATGCCTGATGACTCAGGCCGGGCTGCCGATTCCAGCCGCATCTACCAGTAAACTGCCGGTGCTGGACGGCATCTTTGCCGATATCGGTGACGAACAGAGCATTGCCCAGACGCTCTCGACTTTCAGTTGGCATATGAGCAATATCGCCCGCATCCTGAAAAAGTTAAAGGGATACAACCTGGTTCTTCTGGACGAACTGGGAGCCAGCACCGACCCCAATGAAGGCTCTGCTTTAGGCAGGGCTATTCTGCTGCATATACTGGCTTCACATTCGCTGGCAGCGGTAACCACCCATTACACCGACCTGAAGGTTTTCGCACATGTGACCGACGGATTGCAGAACGCCTCGTTCGATTTCGACCCCGAGACGATGAACCCGACCTATAAACTGACACTGGGAACTCCCGGCGGCTCCAACGCCATCGCTACCGCCGCCCATTTCGGCTTGCCGGAAACGGTAATCAGCACCGCCAGAAGCTCACTGCAGGAAAGTTCACGCCAGCTTGAGCAACTTTTAACCAACATCCAGCAGGAAAAACAAAGATTAGAAACGTTAAACAGGGAACTTGAAGACGAGAAGATACTGTATACTCGGCAGAACAGGGAACTGACAACCGAGCTGAAGAAATTCAATGAAGAAAAACAGCGCTTGAAGCAGAACGCCCGCGACTCCATTATAGAAGAGGTAGCGCGGCTGGAGAAGGAATTAAAACTGGTCAGTTCCGAAATGCGCAGGACGAAGACGCAAGAAAATATCAAGAATGCCCGCCAGACCTCGCAATCAGTCCGTCAGCAAATCAGGGAAGGCATACTGGCAGAGGACGAGGAAACGCTGCCGGAAGAGGACTCCGTTATCGCTGTCGGCGACAGCGTACTTATTAAAGAAGTCGGCGTTAAGGCAAAAGTGATTTCTATAAACGACCGGACCGGACAGGTTGAAGTGGCTACCTCCTCGATGAGCTTCAAGACCGACAGGAATGGACTGCTAAAGCTATCAGGGGACGACAAAAAAGAAAAAGATTACAGCGTACAGGTGCAGATTCCGTTAAGACAGATGGCGATGGAGCTCGACCTGCGCGGCAAACGCGCCGATGAGGTGGAGGTGCTTTTAGATAATTACCTTAACGACGCCGCCGTATCCAACCTTAAAAGGCTACGCATCATTCACGGCTACGGTACGGGGACAGTACGCTCGATTGTACGCGACCTGGCATCCCACCACCCGCTGGTAAAGAACTTCGAAACCGTACCCGCGGGCGAGGGCGGGGACGGGGTAACGGTTATCAATTTGAGGTAGGGGTATTACCCTCATGCGGTATCCTGATACCCTAATATCAGGCTTCCCTCGGGGGAAGCTGTCGAGTGAAATGAGACTGATGAGGGATGATATTCCACCTGTTGTCGCAAATGCCTCTATGCTATTTCTCCCCACATCCCAAGATTCTTCAGTCACCCCTTGTGACTTCCAGAATGACAGCTAATAGAATTGTCATGCTGAATTCGTGATAGACGAATGAAGCATCCGGGGAGGGGTGGCCTTAATTCCGATTATAGCAAGATTCGGGTGTTCATAATCTATGCGAAGATGGCGCAGGCGGACCATGTGTTCCGCTCGCCCTGAACTTGTCGAAGGGTCTTTTGAGCGGAACAATCCCTAATTTATTATCTTCGCCACTATCACCCTGGAGGGTACTTCTGGTTTGACAGGCTCCGCTCATCCTGAGTTTATCGAAGTGCACGAACGGCATTTTAAAAGCTCATCCAGCGTTTAACTATGACAAGACCACGAACGGTTCTACTAATATCCGCGCATCATGAGTATGGCGAAGGACACGAGCGGCTCGGCAGGTCTCATTCGTTCTCATACCTACAAGTAGGTAGGCAATCTACAAAATCAGCATGGCATCGCCGAAGCTGAAGAAACGGTAATTCTTTTCGATGGCTTCCTGATAAGCTTTCTTCATCAGTTCCATACCACCAAATGCGCTTACCATCATCAATAATGTCGATTTTGGCAGGTGGAAATTGGTAATTATGGCATCGGGAATGAGAAATTTGTATCCCGGCAGGATAAAGAGATTCACCCAGCCCTCGAACGGGTCCAGTAGTGCATTTTTACTGATGCCGGCGGCATATTCCACCAGCCGGACGGATGTCGTTCCGACACAGATTACCCTTCTGCCCTCTTTCTTGGCAAGCGATACCTCATCGGCCACTTCTTTGCTGATATAACCGTATTCGAAATGCAGTTTATGCTGGCTGAGGTCTTCGCCCTGTACCGGGCGGAAGGTATCCAATCCGACATGCAAAGTGGTAAAAAGGCATTTTATTCCGTTTTTACGCAGGGTATCGATAAGACCGGGCGTGAAGTGCAGACCGGCGGTGGGTGCGGCGGCGCTGCCGGTTTTATCGATATCGGAGTAGATAGTCTGATACCTCTCGGGATTCTCTAAAGGGGTGTGGATATAGGGAGGAAGCGGCATTTTCCCCAGTACAGGCAGATAACGCTCATCAGAGAATCGCACCAGCTTGATGCCCTCATCTTTAACATCGACGATTTCGGCAAAGACCGGCGGGATTTCTCCCCCTGAGGGCAACGAATCGTTAAATAGTTCGATTTTTGTGCCGACTCGGACGCGTTTACCCGGTTTTACCAGTGCCTCCCACGAGCCATCCTCCATGTGCTTTAAAAGCAGCAGTTCAACCTTACCGCCAGTTTCCGGTTTGATGCCTTTAAGGCGTGCCGGCATAACGCGGCTGTTATTGAACACCAGCACATCACCCTTTTTTAAATAGCGGCATATATCGAAGAAGGCATTGACATGGGTGATGCTTGAATCCTCACGATTGACTACCAGCAAACGCGAGGAATCTCTGGGTTCAACCGGTGTCTGGGCAATCATCTCCTGAGACAAAAAATAATCGAAATCGCTGGTTTTCACGGGTGCACTTTCTGTTTAAAAATAGCGTTTAATGCTTTCTAAAATTTCCCTGACCGGGTCGAGTTTATTCAGGGTAAAAAACTGAATACCGGGAGCGCCGCCATCAAGAAGTTCTTCGCATTGCCGGACAGTGAAATCCACCCCTGCCTTGTAGGTTGCTTCATCGTCGCCGTCGAGGGGAGCAAAAATATCGTGCACCTTTTGCGGTACTGTCGCTCCGCACCCTTTGCAAAATGAGAGCAGCTTCTGGTAGTTGGTAATCGACATTATGCCGGGCAGAATGCGCGCTGTAACTCCCGCTTTCCTCAACCTCTCGACGTAATTGAAATAGTCTTCGTTATCGAAAAATATCTGGGTAATCACAAAATCACCGCCGGTATCGATTTTCTTTTTCAGATAAATCGAATCCAGTTCCCTGTTCGGGCAATTGATATGCCCCTCGGGAAAGCCGGCAACACCGATACTGAAGAAATCGCCATGCTCGCGAATCATCTC
The DNA here is from genome assembly GCA_964547375.1 of uncultured Dehalococcoidales bacterium. Lineage (GTDB taxonomy): Bacteria > Chloroflexota > Dehalococcoidia > Dehalococcoidales > UBA5627 > UBA5627. Next base: position 6,673 of record CAZJMW010000059.1, read on the forward strand.
GATAAGCTGATAGCAGTATTCACATCCATTGTCAGCAGGTTTCCAGTTTTCATCCCCGGCGGGTGGGTCGCCGCGCAGGGCAAAGATATTGCGGATATTCCTGTTTTTCATCTCATTTATTTTCTCTGCCAGCGCCTCCCTGCTGTCGCCGACGCATGAAAAATGATGCATGGTGGGTATTTGGAACCGCTTCTGAAACTTGTCCACAATATCCAGCGTCAGGTCACGGGTGCCGCCGCCGGCGCCGTAAGTGACCGAAAACCAGTCCGGCTTCAGCGCAGCAAAAGCTTCGGCTATTTCATAGAGTTTTTCCATGCCGGCTTCTGTCCTGGGAGGGAAAAACTCGAAAGAAAATGTTTTCTCTTTCCGGTTAAAAATATCCGTTATCTTTTTCATGATAAACTCCTGTTGTCTAGTATAACAATAATTGATATTTTAAGAAAATGCCGTACGGTGAAAAATATTGGACTCTTGCAAAGATTTGTTATGGCACTATGCTTCTGCTAAACTTTATTAACGATTGAGATAAAATTATGAATATACTGCTTTCAAACGATGACGGAATCCTCTCTCCCGGCCTTTGGGCACTGGTTAAAGAGTTACATGGAATAGCCGACATAACTGTGGTGGCTCCAGACCGCGAACAGAGCGCAACCGGCACAATGGTAACTCTGCGCCAGCCTTTGCGCGTCCATAAAATCACTCCACTGGTACAGGATATAGATGCCTATTCAGTAGAGGGAAGCCCCGGCGACAGCGTCATCATTGCGCTTGAAATGGCGGTTAAGGAAAAACCCGATCTGGTTATTTCCGGCATCAACCAGGGTTTGAATACCGGCGATGACATACTGATTTCGGGAACGGTAGGCGCTGCCTTGCAGGGATATTTGAGGGATGTTCCCGCTATCGCCATCTCGGTATTGAATTATAATAATGACAATGTCTCTAATGCGGCGCGGCTGGTCAGGCTGATAGCCGAAAAATTCAGGGATAAGAGCTTATCGGGAGACTTCTTCTTAAATATCAATATTCCCGACTATCCGATTAACGAAATAAAAGGCATTCTAATTACCCGCCAGGCCCATAAGACTCATATCGATACTGTCAAAGAAGGGCATGACGGCAAACATGAATACTACTGGCTGGTCAGACAGCAGCTAAATAACAATGTCGAAAAAGACAGCGATATCTACGCCCTGAAAGAAAAATATATTTCGATTACTCCCTTAAACGAAACGCTCTTCCAGAGGAAAGCAAGCGGTTTAAACGATATACTTTGCAGCAGGCTTTTTGAGGATATTTCAGAGCATTAAACCGTTACCTTGCTATTCAAATAATTTGACATATGCTATAAAGCTCAATACAATTAAATTGTAAGCCATCGACCTTACGGCGGTGAGCTTTTAAAACGGTGGCAGGTATATATCGCTTGGATCGAGTACGACCGAGACGCGTATTTCAGATTTACCTTCTCGCAGTTTCGGAGAAGGTTTTTTTATTTAATACGCCTGGAAGAAAAAATGACTAATAAAATCAGGCTGGGTTTTATAGGAGCGGGAGCGCTGGCAACAACACTCTCGGTGGCTTTTAAGCAACGGGGATTCA
>CAZJMW010000060.1:0-8153 GCA_964547375.1 uncultured Dehalococcoidales bacterium
TTACCGGTTCGGGCACTACAACGTTCAATTCTGCCAGAGTAAAAAACCCGCCGGCCGATGCCTCTTTCACCTTTGTCGTTGACCGTATTACGAAAGGCGGTGTCGTTTATAAGCTTGATGGGACTCCGTCCGATTCCGCGACCCGATAAAAAGCTGAACCGAAACGAGGAGAGGGGCTGGCTTCGTCAGTCCCTCTTTTGTTTGCTGGTTCTTTACCTTTAATCTTATGATTTACTGCCTTTAGTCAATTTCTTCCTTCTCACTAAATAACCTGATAAAAAGAAAATAACAGATAATCCCGCAATTACGATGAGTATGATACCCCACCATTCTATTCTCTGTTGCTCTTTTTCACTCGTTCGGATTATGTCTGTTTCTGACATATCTGAAACCACTATCGATTTCTCACCCGATTCTTTCGAACCAGGTCTGTCTTCAATTTCCCCGGAACCGTTATCCTCTAAGGTATCGTTGTCATGGATGCCCACAGCCTTATTTACGACAACCAGCTCTACCGTCTGGCCGGAAATATCGCCGGCAACAACTTCATCCAGTTTAAACTCGCAGATACATCCCTTAGTGCCCGCAGTTACCGTTATGTCAGCAAAAACGCCGGCTTCCGATACCGTCTGCCCCGGCGTTATTATCGCCCCGGCTACCCCTGCCACTCGTCCGGTTATGCTGTCAACCGTTCCCCTGGCAAAGTACGTGGCAGCCCCATCCTGCTTCAGCAGGTTCCCTTCTTTAACGCTATCGATAGCAACCACTGCCGGGTCATACAACAGCGAAAACTGCGCTCCCGCTATATCAACTCCCGGCTCCACAACAATCTGTATGGTAAACTGCTCTCCGTACCCCACCGCATCCGGAGCGATTACCTTAAAAACGGTATTTGAATCTGCCGATGCCCTGCCCCATGAAAATAACGACACCAGGATGAGCAGGAAACCTGTAACCACATTCTTTATTACTGTTTTCACTATATTGTTCTCATTCGGTCCAGTGCTGGCCTATTATTATCATATCGAGCACATTGATTATCCCGTCTTCGTTCGCGTCTTCCTGTATCCAGCCCGCTAACCCTGTTTCACCCCAGTGCTGCCCTATCAGTATCATGTCAAGAATGTTGGTCGCCCCGTCTCCGTTAACATCCCAGTCTTCGGAAAGCTTGACGATGGTAATCGTCACCTCCTGGTAATCGCTCAATTCCCCGTCGGTCACTTCGAAACGGACCGTATAGACTCCCGCCTGGTTATATCGCGGCGTCCAGGAAAACGTGGCTGTCTCAGCATCGAATTGAGCCCCTTCAGGCAGATTATGAGCGGAATAGGTCAGCGTATCACCGTCCGGGTCCTGTGCCGATACCGAAAACTCAAGAAGCTCATTCTCATTAGCCGATTTCGCCTCGATTTCGTTCAGGACCGGCGCCCGGTTCGCTATTGTCTGGAGTATCTGTTTATCAACCGAACTGACAGGAACAGCCAGGCCGGTCATATCACCGGCCATCACTCCTGACAGCTTGAACTCACATACCCCTTCCTCACTGCCAGCGGTCACGCTTATGGTGGCAAAAACGCCGCTTCCTGATACCGTCTGTCCCGGGGTGATTATTACCCCGGCTACTCCCGCTACTCGCCCGGTACCAGCATCCACCGTCCCTGTAGTGAAATACGTTTCAGCCCCATCCTGCTTCAGCAGGTCCCCTTCTTCAACACTATCGATACTCACCATTGCCGGGTCATACAGCAGTGTGAACTGGATTCCGGCAATATCGGTATGCGGCTCGACAGTAATAGTGATAGGATACTGCTCTCCGCAATGTACCGTATCCGGGGCGATTATCCTGATAACGGTAACGTTTGATTCGACGTTGTTCGTCACCGGCCGGTCGGTGAAGCTTTCAAGCAGGTAACCGTCAGCAGAACTTACATCTCCGGCTGCATACGAAATCGTGACCGTATCATCAAATACTATCGGAGAACCAGATATGGTCAGTACAATTTCAGTCTCCTCACTGCCCGGAGCCGCAGCATAAAACGATTGCGGGCTCCCACTGTTAATCCGGTAACTGAACTGATTGTGTTTACCGGCCGGGTCTGCCATTGGCTTGTCAAAGGTAACGGTTATCGCTGTCCCGGCGGCATCGGTCTCAGCATCGATAACAACAGGTGACTGAGGCTGGGATGACAAAACGAAATCAGCCTGGATGGTGTGATTTTCAGTAACATTGGTAAACGTGTAGTCCGGCACGGCGCCGATAGACAGCCCGTCAACCAGAACATCGGCTATTTCATACCCGGGCGCCGGATTGATTGTAAAAGACTGGCTTCCTCCCTGGCTGACCGGTATATCGCCGGATGGCAGGATATCCCCGCCGGGGCCGGCGCTGGCAGAAATCGTGTGCGGCATTGCAATCCGGGAAAGGCTGACAATTGTCCCGTTCTGCCCGACCGCAAACAGATGCTCGGTCGAGCTTCCCCAGATATCATACAAATCCGCCGTGGTCGGGACCGGAATTTTCAGTAACGTATCGTCGACGTAGTGAAGAATCGTCCCTTTTCCGCCAACGAAAACGGCATTCCCCGGCGCGCCTCCCCAGACATCATATAGAGAAATACCGTTATCGTCACCTGTTATCGAAAGCCATGTCCATCTATTACCGTCATAGTGAAGAATGGTCCGCATTGTTCCACAGGCACATATGTCGTCAGATGAACTCGCCCAGATACCGGATAACTTTTCAGCATGCATCAAGCCAGAAAATTCGGGGGTCACAGTCGGGTCTTTCCATATCTCACTCCATTTGTTACCATCGTGGTAGGCAACAAAAGGATCTTTCAACCCATTGTCATAATATTTACCAACAATGAATGATTCACCATCAGCAGTCCCCCACAAATCAAAACAACGACAACTCCAACCTATACCATTAGTGATAAGTACACCCGTATCTGGGCCTAATTCTCGCATTATGTATACTGAACCGGATGCACTTCCCCAGATACATGAACCTCCATCACCTGTTAAAGTCCATGTAGTACCGTCGTAGTGGAGCATTACATTATCACCGATTGCATACACGTCATCTCCCGAACTGCCCCAAACAGAATGAAGGGTTTCTGTCGTCCCGCTCTCCATCTGCGACCATGAATTGCCATCGTAGTGAAGAATTGTTCCATCGCTCCCTGTTGCGAAAGCATCAGTTGGCGAATTCTCCCAGACGCCAAGCAGGTCTTTCGTAGTCGGTGTTTCCATGAGGCAGGCAGTCAGAATATTAGTTTTAGCAACACTATTTTGCGGATAGTATGAAATATTGACACCGCGGCTTTGGAGGGTAAGGATATCATCAACAGTGACTGAATCAAGTGAAAGATTGAGATTATTATTTACGCAATTCGCTGAGACTAGCCTATACATCCCGACCAGGGGTGAAATATCCGTAATCAAATTATTAGATATATCAAGAGTATAAAGGTCCTCACCGATGATTAATAGCGAAATGTCGCTTATCTGGTTATAGGAAACATCCAGGTTTTGGAGCTTGAAGTGACCAGGTGGGAGCGTTAGACTTAGACACAAAGAGGAAATATCGGTTATCTGATTATGCGATAGGTTTATTTCACGCACAAATGAGTTTTGCAAAGAGGAGATATCGCTTATCAGGTTACATGATAAATCTAATACGGCAAGTTGTATGTCGGCTAATGGTGTTATATCCCATATTTGATTGTTAAACAAACATAATTCATATTCCACACTAATATCATTAATGGCTGATATATCACTGATGTAATTACCGGATAAATCTAAAGAATTAAATCCTTTCCCGGTTAATGGCAAAATATCACTGATATAATTGTTGGACAAATCTAAATCATGAAATCCTTTGGCAGTTAATGGAGATATATCAGTTATATTGTTGTTTGCCAGATATAAACTAACAGAAAACGAAGGCTTCCAGTATTCAAGCCCTGTTAAGTCCGAGATTCCCCTACCTTCAGCATGTATAGTATCGAGCGATAATAATTCTGTCTGATAGATGGGGCTTGACGGTTTTCCTAAAGCTTCGAGAACTGCAGCTTCTAGATTCGGGTCGTTGAAAGTGACTAAGCAGTTTTCTTCTCCGATACCTTGAATAGTGAACTCAAATGGGTTACCATCCGGGTCATTGCTGGAAATACTGACCACTGACGTACATAAGCCATGCTCTTTTGGATTAAATCGTATAACAAAGGATGTTTCACTCCCGGCAGCTACCGGCACAACAGGCTGGGTAACAACCGTAAAACCTGACCCGGTTACCGTCACCCCTGGAGAAAAAACGTGCAACGGGTAATCACCCTTATTCTTAAGAACGAAGGTATGCTCGATTGGTTCGTAGTTTAAACACGTACTGCCGAAGTTGGTTTTATCATCGAAACCCGGTGTCGAATCTCCATTTTCGATTTCAATGGAATTACCCTCTACTGCAATATCAGGCGTTACCGGCCCGGTACCATGAATCACGAAGGTATATGGATTGTTGACGCTGTCATCGCTGGCAATGGTCACGGTTGCCATACGCAGTCCCGATTTAACAGGCCGAAAACGAATGGTAAATATTACCTGACTTCCCGCCGGAACCGGGTTAACCGGTTGCAGTTTGATCAGGAAATCCTTAGAATTGTCGACAACCACCTCCGGTGTCCCGGTAAGATTCAGCGGAACATCACCGGTGTTTTTTATCACAAAAGTCCGGTCTATCGTGTCGCCGTAGGTCAGGATGGTGCCGAAATCAGTATAGTCCGATAAACTCGGAGTGTCGTCACCGTTCGCTATCTGGAGTGAATTTCCTTCAACTGTTATTTCAGGCAGAGACGAACAGGCGCTTACCTCGGTACTGCTGTCACTATGGATTGATACCGGTGAAAATAAGTCGGAAGAAGCTGAAACCGGTACTACCGGATAGAGTAACGTTACTATCGATAGCGCCATCGAAATGATAACGGTCTTCGTCTTCATGGCTGTAACCTCCCTGTGGAAATCCAGGTTCGTTTCATGATTTCAGGTTGATTCTATAATGTTAAACTCACTTAAAGTACCTGATTCCACTTCATACAGTTACGAATATTGATTATCGTTAAGTCAAGTTACTTTTCTTAACTTAACCTACTATTTTTTCGTCATTATTTGACAGTATCAGGCATAAAAAATGTAAAGCGTCTTATAGAGTATGAAATAGTGAAAGGAATAAGAAGCTGGTGTGAGTCGCTTAAGTCAGAACGGTCGCGCAGGCATATCACGATTATCAGTCATCAATGGAATGATGCAACTGAACCGCAGATAACCTCTATCTCTTTTTCAGATAACGATTTTGCGAATGCAGGCACAGTAATTATTCTTCTGTCAGTCATGAATATTTTAAACATGTATACTTACCTGGAAAATAGTCGACTCATGGGAAATATCAGCCGGCAAACAAAAGGAATAATAACCTTTACTATTTGCCCCTTTCTATTTAAAGGATAAATAAAGCGTGCGATTTTTCCATCACTGTAGATTAACTCATATCCATTCTTGTGCCCCGAAATAATAGCATTCTCATTCTCGCAGTCCACTGAAGCAAAAAAACAACAAAAGTTATTGATTGTGCACTGTTCGACTAATTTTTGAGTCAGTTGTTTACTTAATCCAAGACCCTGATATTGTTTTTTTATGATGTGGAAACTGAATCTGAATAGCTTATATCGTCTTTTAATCCCCGTAACTGCAATAAGATTCGAATCCGAAAATATGCCAACTGCTAATTCAATATCAACTTTTGCAGGATTAGTTAAGTATTTTTTTTCATTATTTAAAGACAGGTAAAAAGAATTGATTGCCTCAGCATCAACCGCTTTAAATAGTAATTCTTTATCATCATTCATTATCAAGCCACTAACATAATAAATTTTGATTCTTTGTAGGCATACGCTACCGGGACTGGATGACGTTGATTGTTAAGCTAACCTTCAACATCCAATTCCGTATTTGTCATTTATGAATATCAGTCACACTATCGTCAAGTATCATTAATTAACTCTACCTACAATTTTTCGAAGAAAGTAAAAAAAGTAGTCAGGATGCGAATATTAAGCGTTCAATGTATTGTCTATCGCTTTGGTCAAGAACTTTACATCATCGGGAATGTCCACTATACTGACAGATAACATAATTGACTATCGAAAATCGCAGGAGATGGTAAATGGCAAAGAGTGATTCGGAAAAAGAAACGCTGGCATTCGAACGGGAATTACGGGACGAGGTTGAAAAGAAATACGGTAAATCGGTAGAAGAGCTGTACCAGGAGAGGCAGAAGCGACTGTATGAAGCCTATACGCTCGGAGAGCCGGACAGGGTGCCGGTTATCTTTGGCGGCACATACGCAGCCTGTAAATACGTCGGGATACCTTTTTCGAGTGTCTACTATGACGCTCCGGCATGGAAAAAGGCCTTCAAGAGAATGATGGTTGATTTCGCACCTGACGGGTATGGAACCATTACTTCCGGGGCCGGTACCGCCCTCGATATTCTCGATTCGAATTATAACTGGCATCCCGGGGGAAAACTTCCTCCGGATGTTCCTCACCAGGTGTACGAGCAGGAATTCATGAAAGCGGACGAGTACGACCAGTTCCTCTTCGACCCGTCCGATTACATATTCCGATACTGGCTGCCGCGGATGTACAACTTGATGAAGCCGCTGGTTAATCTCCCGCCGCTCATGGACATGGGACAAAATCCGATGTTCCTTACCGCCCTCTTCGATTCACCTGAACTGAAGCAGTTGGCCGGTGCTTTGAACAAAGCCGCCGAAGAACAGAAGAAATGGAATCAGTCGGTGGGCGACTTCAATAAAGAAATGGCCGCCGTCGGCTTTCCCCAGGACCCGTTTTGGCAGCGGGGGGGCGGCGTCCAGCCACCTTTCTCCGGCTTTTCCAACAGCTTCCGGGGTTTCCGGGGTTGCGTCATGGACATGTTCCGTCAGCCCGATAACCTGAAAGCAGCTCTTGAGAAGTTCCTGGAACTCAGGATTAAACGGGCAACCCCGGCGGTACACGAGGATGGCAAGCCGGCAATGGGTAATTGCGGCGAAGCTCACCGGGTTTCCGACGAATTTTTCTCGAACAAGCAGTTCGAGGAGTTTGTCTGGCCGAACTGGAAACGGGCTATTCAAAAAACGTTCGACCTCGGGTACGATATCATCAGCATGCTCCTGGAAGGCAGGAGGGATAACCAGCTCGAGTACCTTACTGAATTCCCGAAAGGAAAATTCTTCCTTAAACTTCAGGATACCGATATGTTCAAAGCGAAGGAAATTCTGGGCGACCGTACCTGCCTGACCGGTAATGTGCCCATTTCGCTGCTGACCGCCGGTTCACCCTCGGAGGTAGAAGAATACTGCAAGAAGCTGATACAGGTCTGCGGCAAGAACGGTGGGTTCATCCTGACGACTTCGACCACCGGCTACGGAGAAACCAAACCGGAAAACGTTAAAGCGATGGTAGACTCGGTTGAAAAGTACGGCCGGTACTACTAGAAAGAGAGAACCATACCGTTGAAAAACGGTATCCAGTGTATTCAGCTAAAACCGAACAAAACCGAATTTTTCAGGCGTTGAATTTTCGAATTCACGCCTGAAATTGTTTTCCAGTGCTTATCGTTCAGGGGTAGAGTCATGTTGTTTAAGGTCAACTCTATATTGTTAAGGTTCAGCCGAGGTAACAGCCTCGATTCGTTTTCGTTTTTTCGGGGATTTTTTCAGAAACGGATTGAAAATTCCGTGTTCCGGGTACGCTGGCAGGAACTCACGTTCCGGAGGGGTGAGACATGGCAGGCTTCCGGCGGAACCTATGTTCGAGCGGCCTGTCCTGAAATGAAACCGTATTGCCAAATACTCTTACAGCAGTCATTCTGACCCCGATGTAAATCGGGGGAAGAATCTCATTCGACTTTGTTGCGAATTATATGACCGCTTTTGCGAGCCATCCGTCAACAGGTGTCTTCATCCCGTATGTCAATCGGGAAGGCGCGGCAATCCCTATAAATCGGGACAGGTTAAAACTCATATTCGCCCTTTACTGGGTTTTACCGGGCTGGTAATTCCTTTTCGCGCAAGATGACGTTGCGGTCCG
>CAZJMW010000061.1:0-8135 GCA_964547375.1 uncultured Dehalococcoidales bacterium
GCGGTAAAAATACACCTATCAGCCATAAATTGCACATGTTTTGCATCTCTCCGCCGCCTGCCGATATTGTGTCGCCGACTCCTAAAACGACCTGCCCGTCTTCGTCGAGAATCATTATTTCATCGCCTTCTTTTTCCACCGAGTAGCCCTTAGACCAGATTATCATGTAAGTGCTATTGGAATAGGAAGTTGAAAGGCGCAAGTAGCCGTCTTCAAGTATCAGTGTTCCTGTAGCAAGGGCTTCCATTCCCGTCTCTACTCTGGCTACTGGAAAATAAGGGGTATCGGGATTAGCGCTATGGCAGCCGGGTATTATACAAGCCGATAAAAGCAAGGAGCAGACAAACGCTGTAATTAATATTTTGTTCTTCATGTATCTCAGCCTTGCTTAGCTGTTGTTTGGGATTGCTGCCATCGCTTGTAGCGCTTATACCCCAGAACAAAGAGTACTATACTTACAAATGGGAAAAGGATAGCAAAAACAAAGCTGACAGGTTCAAATTCGCCATACGAGAAGAAGGATAACCCTGCGATTATAGAAATAGCGACGGAATAAAATCCCAGCGTTATTAAACTTAACCCGTCTTTCCTTGCTTGAATCGACCATATAATCCCTCCGATAAACGTGTAATAATAAAGTATCGCAACAAAAAGAAGGTAACTCGGATTCCAGTTGCCGATGGATATGGACGGGCCGAAAATGCGTACCGCTATTGTAATAATGAGTAAAATTATTACGCTGGTCCAGAATTTGTGATTTTTTATCCGGTTTAATACTTTTCCCGCTGTACTGATTTTCTTTTTGCTATTCATTAAATTCTCACTTGTCCTACATCGTATTGGATATAAACAATCGCCCCAATTATAGCACCGGAAGTGCGGATGTCAACCCGGTTGCCTTTATTATATTCAAAATTATTTTTTATCCCCCTAAAAGGATAACCAATTTTTATGAAAAAGGTTGCATAATATTTCGCTTTTTTTAATGCTAACACAAAATAATCAACAAATAATTGCATTGTGTCTAAAAATACTAAAAGTTTGTCGTTTTTATTGATATAATTTACTCTTGATGGTTTGCCAATTACTGCAATTCCGAGTATAGAACCAGTATTATTAAATGACGCGTATTGTACATGGAACTATCCCATAATCTTCGCCGTCAATCTCTATCCCAATTTCAATGCCATATTCTCCGGGGTCAATATTAGTCGAAATAACAAATTCGAGTATTATACAGGACAACCCGTATTCTTGATACATCGGCCCATTATTTATCTCGATTCCGTTGTGGGCATTCATTAAACTAATGACTACATTGATGTAGTTAGTATTGGCAGGCGATCTGGGTATATTAACAATTAATATATTATTTCTGGTTTCGCCTGCTTTGGTTTCAATATAATTCCTGTATTGAATGAAAGCAGAACTTGTCGGTTTTTTTAGACATAACTCGACTGTTTGAATTGGAAGCCATTCATTTTCGTCATTATTATAATTATTTATGTTAGCAACATATCGGTAGCCGTCCGGCGTAGGTAAGTAATCATCTGCTTGTTTGGCAGTATTAATTATTGTTTCGTTGTTATTATCAGTAATACTGAAGGTTAGAATTTCGGTATTATTAATCGCACTTGATTGTATAGTTGTATCGCCCCCATCTTTTTGACAAGATGAAAAAAGAAATAATATGGAAACAACTACAATGCTTAATGCTCTTATATTCAATTACTTAAGTCTCCTTTAATAGTTATTCCTTTATATTCTATTTTTTAAACAGAAATTGACTATTTCAACTTAGCTTGGAGGTAGATTATCTTATTGTATTTATCTACCCCCAAGCTTGATGTTTATTTACTATAAATTTATGTATTATACATAATATACAATACCCCCGATATTATTTCTTTTCAGGCAGTATGTTAAAATTTGTTAGAAAGTGAATGTGATGGTAGTATATGTCGTTCCATCCCAGAAATAAGTATCAGCTTCTGCGGCTGTTCCAACTACAGTAGAAATGCCTGATAAATAAATATAAACAAAATATGAATGTCCCATTTCTAAAAATACCATTTCATTACTGTTATAGTTTGTATCTATATCATCGGTTCCGGCTGGGCCATAAACAACATTATGGTAAAGAGGGTCATTATATGAACCGCCATCGGTTTGGTCAACTAAATAAACAGTTACAGTTGCTTCAGCAGCAGCGGTGAGATATGCCTCAATCCAACCCTCAATATGGCCTTGAGAATTCATTTCAGCATATACGTCATTATTTCCGGATATAGAAAAATTTTGCCCGACAAGTGCATATGAACCCATTGAACCAGCACTAGGGCTACTTACTATAGAATATTGTTTTACAAGACTTGAGGATATATCATATTCTGCTTCAGTAGCTCCCGCAAGTATTAGTCCGCTACTCCATTCGTCTGTTTGACCATAATTCGAAGTAGTAATCTGAAAAGAAAATTTAGCATTATCATCTATTTGGATTTTAATGCCGTCAGGCATTTTTGCATTATGTAAGGATGTTATCATATTTTTTTCTAAAGTCTTAGCCACTTCTAATCTAAATTGATCTAAGATATTAATTGTATCTTCTGTAAGTACTACATCAGATATTTCGTTATTTGTTTCCTCCCCATTGGCTAGAACTCCTATACTAGATGCCCCTACAGTTCCCATGATAACCAATGTAAAGACTAGAAGTACGTTTATTATTCTTTTTTTCATTGTTTTATCCTTCCTTTATATTTGTTGATTGCATGTCATTTTGTTGCCCTGCCACGAAATATTATTCCGCAACAGGGCTTTCTAAGGACTACCTGCCATACTCCGTATAGCTTGTTGAATATGATAAATAACATTTCTATCACCCTGTTTTATCCATATATTCCATAAATTATTCTTATAAGATGTATTAAAAGATAAAATGTTTACTAATTATTAAATACCACTGCTATTTTAAAAATCCTTCTCTAACCAGCGGTAAAGCACTATACGAAACCTGACCCGCATATACTCTAGCACCCCGACCTTAATATATTCTGAACAAATACCTGTTTTTCCAAATTTTATTTTACCCTTATAATAGGATAACCAATTTTTATGAAAAAAGTTGCATGTTTTCTCTACTTTTAACCGCATGTTACCACAAAATAGTTGACAAATAGTTGACAAAAAGTTAAAAAATCGAAGAAATAAATAGTAATATAGTACTAAAAATAGTGGAATTATGTGGCTAGGAATTGATAATCGCGGGTGGTTATCATATCGCTATAAAAACATTACATAATATTGGATATCGAAGTTAATTTACTATTACCTCCTTCGTTTTATGGCTTAATAACAGTCGTTGCGAGGAATCCCGATTTATCGGGATGACGCGGCAATCTCTTTGCTGCGAATTAATAATTCGGCGGGCTATTTAATGTCCGGTGGTAGGGATTGCTTCGTCCCGACGTGTCGGGACTCGCAAAGACGGTTTACAGTACCAAATAAAAAATCCGCTTTTAAACCCTTTCCCGATACATCGGGACTCAGGGCGAGCGGATTTTTTCAACGTCCTATAATATATGGATTACTCTAAATAATCCTTCAGCTTGCGGCTGCGGGTGGGGTGGCGCAGTTTGCGCAGCGCTTTGGCCTCGATTTGGCGGATGCGTTCGCGGGTAACGTTGAACTCGCGCCCGACTTCTTCCAGGGTACGGCTGCGCCCGTCTTCCAGTCCGAACCTTAACTGCAATACACGTCTTTCCCTCGGCGTGAGGCTGTCCAGCACATCCTCGATTTGTTCCTTTAAGAGCTGGCGGGAGGCGGCATCGGGGGGAGGCAATGCGTTCTGGTCCTCGATAAAGTCTCCCAGGTGGCTGTCCTCTTCCTCACCGATAGGGGCTTCCAGCGAAATCGGCAGTTGCGAAACCTTGATGATTTCTCTGACTTTTTCCGGTGAAATTTCAAGTTCATCACCGATTTCCTTGGGTGTCGGTTCGCGTCCCAGTTCCTGTGAAAGGTGCCTGCTAACACTAAGCAGTTTATTTATAGTTTCTACCATGTGCACGGGGATACGGATGGTGCGTGCCTGGTCGGCGATGGCGCGCGTGATGGCCTGGCGTATCCACCATGTGGCATAGGTGCTGAACTTGTAGCCGCGATGGTAATCGAATTTCTCGACGGCGCGAATCAGGCCCATATTGCCTTCCTGCAACAGGTCGAGTAGCGGCATGCCGCGCCCGATGTGCTTTTTAGCCACGCTGACAACCAGCCTCAGGTTGGCTTCGATTAAGTGTTTTTCGGCTTTATCGGATTCCTTGACCAGTTGATTTATATAAGCCTGGAATTTATCTTCATAGATGCTCACCGAATCGATAAATGCCTGGTCGGTTGTGAGTTGCTCGATGTCGGCCGAATCGATATTATCATCCATGGCAGCCAGGAAGTCCTTCGGCAGCAGGCTCATATTGAGATAGAGGTTGATAATAGCCTGCTCGATATCCGGTACCGGCAATCCGGTTTTCTGGGCGATATTCTGAGTCAATCTCTGGTCGATTTCGTTCGAAATATTGTTTATGAGCGTGGTATCCGAGATATCTTCCTTGAAGTTCCTGCCTGTTTTAATACCCAGTTCTTCCTGTAAAAGGTGCAGGATATTCATCAACTTAGAGAGGTCTCTCAGCATGCATAACATGATCTCGGTGGCCGTAGCAGTTCTGCCGCTGTTAGAAAAGCAGCTTTCCTTGATTTCCTTGATACGCTTGCCGGCTTCCATTTTCTGGGCAAGTATTTTCTCGTCGTCTGCCGTAAGCAGCAACACTCTTCCGATTTCATGCAGATACATGCGGACAGGGTCATCGACGATACCCGGTTCGTCGCCGGCGTCCAGTAATGCCAGCTTAACGTCCTGCTCGACCGATATATCCTCTTCCTCAAGGTCCTCTTTGGAGGGATTGAACTCGTCTTCCGACATATCGCCGGGTTCGAAATCCTCTTCGGGAACCTCGGCCTCGGCGGATTCATCTTCCTTCTCCGCTTCCTCCGGTTCTTCTACCAGCTCTATGTCGGATTTCTTCTTAGGCTTTTCTGTTTTTTTGCTTTTCCTGCTGTTTTCCTGTTTCATTAATATCTCCTCCATATAGACCGCCAGCCGATTTTTTTGAAAAGACCTCTCTCAATTCGTTGCTGCCCTCTATGCCCTGTTCCTCCAGCTTGTTGAGCCCGGCAATACTGCCTTTAGCTGCCGCTTCAGCGGCAAAAATCATTTCTCGCTTCATTTCAAGCCTGCGGAGGTATTTCTCATGCAACCTGAGGGTGCAGACCGACATCTTCTGCTCTATTTTATCGGGTGGCACTGCTTTTTTTATAAGATTATCCAGGTAATCCCAGATGGTGTAATCCAGGTTATTTTTAATAATTTCCAAGTCTTCCGTTTGAGAAAGCGCATTAAAAACCTCGCGGTTTTCGCTGTTCTCGAAATATTCCGCTTTCAGTTTGTGTTTAAAGGACTTAAGTTTAGGGAATTGCAACAGCAACGTCAAGCAGTATTCCTCGATGGGTTGGGAAAATGCCGGACGGATTGTTGCAGCGGGGAGGGGTTTATCCTTTTTGCTACCGTACTTATTATATTCTACAGGTTTTTTAATCATTGCTTCAAGTTCACGCACCCCGACTCCCACCAGTCGCGACAATTTTTGCAGGTAATGGGCCCGGCGAATCCGGTCTTCCATTTCGGCAATTACCGGAATCAGTCTTCCTGCGGCAACTGTTTTATCCTTGGCGGTGGAAAGGTCCAGCTTTGAGATTACCATGTCGAAGGTGTAGTCGATAACCGGAATCGAATTATCCACCAGTTTTTGCCATTGTGAAGCATCTTTTCTTATTACATCGTCCGGGTCGCTACCGGCCGGTATTACGGCAACTTTAATTTCATTTCCGATTAAATTCTCATATCCGACACAGCGCAGCATCGCCTCTTCTCCGGCGGAATCCGAATCCAGTGCCAGTACCAGGTTTTTGGTAAGTTTTTTAACAATATTCATCTGCTTGTCGGTAACGGCCGTGCCCATTGAAGCAACTACGTTGGAGAAACCGTACTGGTGCGCCATGATAACATCCATGTAACCTTCAACCAGCACCGCCCGGTCTTCTTTGCGTATAGCTTGAGTTGCCAGGTGTATACCATAGAGGTTGCCGCTTTTATCGAAGATGGGGGACTGGGGGGAGTTGATGTACTTGGCCTGATTTTCCTCGAATGTTCTGCCGCCAAAACCGCAACACCTGCCCTTGATATCCAGAATAGGGAACATCAGGCGGTTACGGAATACATCATGCGAGTCCTTTCCTTCGACTTTGGTTATTACGCCGGCTTCCAAAAGCTCATTTTCCGTAAAGCCTTTATCGAGCAGGTATACTTTCAGTGAGTCGCGGTTGTTCAAGCTGAAACCGAGCTGGAAATCACCAATCGATTTCTCGTTCAATCCTCGTTTCAAGGCGTAGCTTTTAGCTTTTTCACCGTAATCGGTATTGATTAATATGTTATGAAAGTATTGAGCCGCTGCCTGGTTAACCTGGAAGAGTTTATCGAATTTATCCCTGTCCTCTTTTTGACCGCCCATAACCGGGACTTCGACGCCGGCTTTTTCGGCAAGCAAACGCAGGGCATCGCCGAAATCGATATTCTGCTGCTTCATTATAAATGAAAAGACATCGCCGCCCTCGTTGCAGGCGCCGAAACAGTGCCATCTCTGCTCATCGGGGTAGATAAAAAAGGAGCCGTGTTTTTCGCTGTGGAAAGGGCATAAACCCTTGAGGTTTTTACCGGCTCTGGTCAGTTTTGTATATTGGCCGACCACTTCTACAATGTCGGTTTTTTGTTTTACGTCTTCAATAATACTCATACTTCTAAACAATTATACAATATATTGGCCCGATATGCCCGAAAAAATATTTATTTTATTAATCAATCATTAACTGTCTTGCTGAGGGAAAAGAGAAGCCGTTAAACAAGTCTTTTTAGCTATACGGATTACAACAGGTATTCGGCAAATCGTGTTGTCATTATCTGAAAAATGAATTGTTTGGATTATATTCAAAGTATGAGACTGCTTCGTCGCTCCGACCTTTTATAACTCCTCGCAACGACGTTGCTATCCAGCCTGAAAATCCGTTTAGTCGTTAATAAATATGAGACCAATTAAAATACATTATTGTTTTCCTGATAATTAAACGCCTGTTATCGTAAAAAGTAAGTCGTGAGCGGAATTAAATTAGCTGAAGAATCAGATTGATATATTTTTTGACAGGTTGGTGGCATACTGGTCTGTCATGCCGGCGATATAATCCGCGACGCACCTTTCGGCTTCATCGCTGAAACGCATATATTCAGGCGGCATATCACCCGGATGACTCAAATAATATTTATAGAGCCTGGTAACGATTTTCCTGGCTTCTATCGCTTCCGGTTCTTTGGATTGCGCCCGGTAAACCTTTTCGAACAGGAAGCCCCTCAACTGGCTGGTGGCTTCAAGCACTTGCTTACTCATTTTTATTGAAGGCTTGGTATCGGCATCTTCGCTTCCGGTGGCTGTCCATGAACTCTCGATTATGTCGCAGACCATGGTATTGACGCGCTCTCCGTGTGATTTTCCCAACAGTTTGAAGGTGGAGGCAGGCAGGTCATTTTCAGTAATAATTCCGGCTCTGATAGCATCCCCGATATCATGGTTGACATAGGCAATCAGGTCGGATATCTTGCAGATTTCTCCCTCGAGCGTACCAACCTCTCCCCAGTTCTCCCCGTACATGTTATCCTCCGGCTTGGAGTGGTTCAGTATGCCGTCCCTTACTTCCCAGGTCAGGTTCAATCCCTTTCCGTCGTTTTCTATGATATCCACCACCCGCAGGCTCTGTTGATTATGCCGGAATCCCTTATGATAAAGCTCGTTTAAAACATCTTCGCCGATGTGTCCGAAGGGGGTATGGCCGAGGTCGTGTCCCAGCCCGATGGCTTCCGTCAGGTCTTCATTCAAATTCAGTGAGCGGGCAATCGTTCTCGCCAGTTGTGAAACCTCCAGCGTGTGAGTCAAGCGCGTGACATAATGGTCGCCGGGCGGGGCAATAAAAACCTGGGTCTT
>CAZJMW010000062.1:0-8104 GCA_964547375.1 uncultured Dehalococcoidales bacterium
GCTGACGATAATTAACGTGCTGGTTTACTGGGCATACCTTGAATTGATTATGTAATATTATTAATGCCCCCTGTGCTTCTCGCGGCGTTTTTCCCGTTTTAATTGCATTACGTATTCGCTATGATTCTCTTTTATATTCCGCCGTTCTACCCTTTTTACCTTTTTGGTACTTTGTGTTAAGGATTGCTTGATTATTTCATAGGATTTTTTAAAACCGATACTGTCATGCAACTCCCTGCTGATTTGCCTTTGTCTTCTCTTGGGATTAACAAAACCGTACGGATGCATGACTACGGATTCAGACTCAACAAATTTCAACTGATAGAAATTCCTCTGCAAGTAGGCAAAAAGATCAGCATCCGTCGGCTCTTTGCCGAAGACCACCCTGCAAAACCTTGAACTGCTATCATCCGTAGTAGAAAACAGACCAACCCAAAACGGATCCTCAAAGAAAACCTGAAGACATACAGACATACCTTCCCCTTCCGAAGAAGGGACGACCGCAAGGGAAGGCTACTGATATTCAATGATGAACAGATGTTAATATGCCCGGACTACCAACCGGACTGTGTTTTTATCTTCTTTATACAATTTTTATTAAATTACAGTTATTTTACAGATATTTCGGATTATTGAAAAGTATATTGCTGTAAGAGCTTATTCCAAACCTGACAGGTATTCTTTAAGCCATACCAGAGCCGCTTCAACCGCCGCTTGCCTGTTCTGCTCCCGGTCGCCTTTCAGGTTCAGCCTGCGGTTAAAGGTGCCGTCTTTGTTTGACAGCCCCAGGTAGAAAAGACCAACCGGTTTTTTATCGGTGGCGCCGTCCGGGCCAGCAATCCCGGTATCCGCCAGGCAGATATCGACGTGCAGTATTTTTCTGCCGCCTGCTGCCATCTCTTCCGCCACGCGCGGGCTGACAGCTCCATACTTTTCCAGTGTATCCTTGCCGACTCCGGCCAGATTTACCTTTGCCTGGTTACTGTAGGAAATAATCGAGCCTTTAAAATAATCAGAACTGCCGGGTATTTGTGTAATTGCGCTTGAGATTAGACCTCCGGTAGCAGACTCAACGCATCCGAGAGTAAGTTTCTTAGCTCTTAACAGTTCTCCGATTTCCTGCGACAGTTTTTGCATTTATCTCCTTAAAGTTATTGACTTATTCAGGCACTGGTGATATTATCCGAACACATACAAGAAAAGAATATCCTACTTCATACTAATTGTAAATACACAAGGCGGTGAATATGAAAATATTATCGGCAACCTTTACAACCATCGGAATTCTTTGCCTGATAATGGCAGTTTTTACTGTCATCGGGATGGCGCCCGCTTTCATCGACGCAATCTGGGAATTCAGTAGCATGATAGTTACCACCATATTCTGGTTTTTTACATCTTTAATACTGGTAATGGCGGGCAATGCCTACGGCGTTTTGAACAGGGAGCTTTAAAGATTGGCCAAAAAACCGACGCGCCAAATGCCCCTGGATTTACAAAATGACAACGAAACACAGGCCAAAATAGCGGTACAGATTTCACCAGGTGCATCTAAAAATGAAATAAACGGCATGCTAAACGATGTACTGCGCATTAAAATAGCTGCTCCCCCGGAAAAAGGGAAGGCTAACAAGGAACTGATAGATTACTTAAGCCATCTTTTGGATATCAGGAAAGACAGGCTGGATATTGTTAAAGGCCATACCTCGAAAAACAAGTTAATATCTGTAGACGGCTTAAGTAAGGTTTCGATTTTAGAGAAGCTGTTATCCAATACAACCCCCTGACAGGTATGTCCTGTGTATTTTTTTAACGAACCAACTGGCATAACTCTGCATTGAACCCGCAGTGTTCACAATTGTAACTCTGGCTGTTCTCTTCGGTATTTACCGTTATCGGCTTGCCGCATTTACTGCACAATACCTGCGTCAGCATTCTCATATAACCGCACTGCAAACAATGGTCGAACCAGGTATCCTCATCGACGTCTATATACATGTCACCGTTGCACTTGGGGCATTTCTTTGCTTTCCACATAACCATTTCGGTCACCCCCTTAAAATAGTATACAGGTACTTCTTTACTATAACTGTATACAATACTGAATATTAACTAACTTCAGTTTATTACTAGACGAAATAAGTGTATGTAACCTTAGTCTCATTATGCTATTACTTTGGGGTCATTTTTGATGATACCGGAGGGTCATTTTAATAATGAGGTAAATGAAATTAAAAGAGGCTATAAGAGTTTTAAAAACAAGATATAAAACGGGGGAATCAATCAGGCAAAAACAATTTCGAACGGACAGCGTATGGCATCATGGGGACAAACCGCTTCACAAAGTCCACACCAATCGCATTCCACTTCGTCAATGGTAACTACAGTCTTATTTACTATCATTATGCCGTTTTCAAGGCATACACCCACGCATAACCCGCATCCGTCACATCTATCTTTGTTTATTTCAGGTTTCATTAAATACATCCGTAATAAACCTCATTTACAAACATATTATATATTATTCTTTTACGCCTGTATGTGATATTTATCTCATGAAAATGTCTGCGATAAGCGATGTAAGGCATCCCTGTCCCTGATAATAAGCCTGTGTTTATCAAAACCGATAATACCGTCATCCTCCATCGCTTTCAGGGAACGGCTGATTACCTCACGGGCAGTTCCGGCCATGGCAGCCATGTCACGCTGTGTTAACCTGGCACCGGATTGACCTTCACGAACCGCATTTTCCAGCAGAATACCGGCCAGCCTGCCATTTACTCTCTTGAAAGCAAGCTCTTCAACCAGCGTTACCAGTTGCCGCGTCCGTTTTGCCAGGATATGAATTACATTGGAAGCCACCAGCGGATATTGTTTCATTATCATTTCAATATCCCTTTTCTTGATGGTATAGACAATAACCGGCATCATTGCCTGTGCGCTGGTAGTGTTTAATCCCCCGTTGAATAACGGTACTTCATTTAGGGTTTCTTCGGGGTGAGCAATGGCTAATATTTGTTCTTTCCCATCAGGAGAGGTCTTGAAAATTTTTACCACACCCGAAGCCAGGAATAAAAGGGATTCCGTAGCCTCTCCTTCGAAGAAAAGCATCTCATCTCGCTCATATCTTTTTTCATTTACGAGCCTTATTATCGGTTCCAGTTCATCGGGTTTTAACCCGGCAAAGAACACCGAGGTTGTAACTAATTCTGTTTTTGATTTCATAGCTTAAATTTAAAACTCTATTCAACTAAAAACTACACATATGATATAGTATTAGGCCATAAAAAACAATGGGTTATGTTATAGCATCAGCCTGATTAAGCAGATTGCTTAAACAGGCTTTTTTCGATTTCTTTGAGTCTTTCGATTCCCTTGATTTCATATGGCCGCATCGCCAGTTCGATAATATCGACACCCGGGAATTTTTCGTAAATCATATCCAGATATCTTTTTTGTTGAGCCGCCTTTGATTTTAAAAATTCCGATTCATCGGATTTGATGACGTTATTAACCACCAGTTGCCCGATTTTGAAACCGTTTCTATTCATTTCTTTAAATACGCCGTCCAGTTGCTCGAAAGCCAGCGCCTCAGGGATGGTGACAATGGTAAAACGAACTTCCTTGCGCAGAAAATCGAGGCAATCCCCCGACAGCTTCTGCCAGCCTTTGATGATTTCCATGATGGAGCTTTTCTGCCTCTGACCGAACTTAAAATTGGTGTATATGCGCGGCGCCAGCTTGAGGTGCTCAATCAGCATTGAGGGGGTATGCAGCAGCGCCAGCGTCTGTCCCAGCGGAGCAGTGTCCCAGATAATGGATTCATATTTGCCGCTCAGTTTCAACTGGCGTATATAATCAACCATGAATTCATCCGCCAGACCCGGCAGCATCGATGACATGAATTCCTTGAACGAATCGTAATCCAGCGACACTATAGAAGAGAAGACCTCGTAAACCTCCCTGCCGAACTTCCTGTCCCACATCTCCTCCACTTCTGGAATACCGACTTCATCGATAAAGAGAGACTCCGTGACTTCCGACGGTTTTTGCAGGTCTTTTATTTCGAAGATGTGCGCCAGCGACGGCGTAGCATCGGTTGAAAGTGCCAGCGTCTTTTCTCCCAGCGAGGCATGATGTAAAGCTGTCGTTGCCGCGCAAGTGGTCTTGCCGACACCACCTTTGCCTGAGAACATATAGATGCTACCGTTACTTTCTGCCATATCTAATCCTTATATATTAATTATCGCAGACTGGTTCGATTTCGTTTATCGGAACTCAAGATGAACGGATTTTAGACTGTCATGCTGAGTTCGTGGTGGTCGAACGAAGCATCTGGGGTTGGGCGAACTAACACCTCACCCGGAGCCTTCGGTCATTTCACTCCCTCCAGGATGATAATCTCTCAGTAATGAGTTCCGATTTATATTGATTCCAGAATGACAATTTTACCTAGTCCCCTATAAATCCCCCCTCTCCGCCAGCGGAGAGGGGTTGGAGCAGAGGTTTTTACTTCTTGCCGGACATTTTTATCGCCAGGTTAACCAGCGTCCTTACAGGAACACCTGTAGCGCCTTTAACATTGTATTTTTTATCCTTATCGGTAAAGTTGGTGCCGGCAATATCCATGTGCGCCCAGGGCGTATCGCCCACAAACTCCGAAAGGAACAGCGCTGCTGTAATCGTTCCGGCTCCACCCGAACCGCTGTTCTTGATATCGGCTACATCGCTTTTAATGTTTTCTTTGTAATCCTCGAATAACGGCAACTGCCAGACAGCTTCCCCGGCTTCGGTGCCCGAGGCGATAACATTATCAACCAGCGACTGGTCGTTCCCCATGATTCCGCTGCACTGCTTTCCAAGAGCAACGACGCATGCCCCCGTCAGAGTAGCAATATCGACGATTGCCTTCGGTTTCGATTTGTTGATATAACCCAGTGCATCACAAAGAATCAGCCTGCCCTCGGCATCGGTTGAGATGATTTCGATGGTCTTCCCGGTAAGAGCAGTTAATATATCGCTCGGCCTGATAGCCGCGCCGTCCGGCATATTTTCCACCGCCGGCACGACCGCGGTAACGTTGACTTTCAGTTTTAACTGGGCGATGCTGCTGATGGATGCCAGAACAGCTGCGCCGCCCGACATATCGGCTTTCATCTCTTCCATACCGGTTGCCGTTTTTAAGGAGATGCCTCCGGTATCGAAGGTAATGCCCTTACCGACCAGTGCCAGGTCGATATCATTCGACTTTCTACCTTTGTAACTGACAATAATCATCTTGGGAGGCTGAACCGTTCCGAGCGAAACGCCGAGTAAGGCTCCCATTCCCAGTTTCTGCATATCTTCGCGTTCAAGCACGGTGATTTCCAGTTTGTTATCATCGGCAATTTTCTGAGCGATATCGGCCATTGCTGAAGGCGTCATATAGTTGGCAGGTTCGTTTACCATGTCTCTTGCCAGGCAGACCGCTTCCGCAATTATCCTGCCCTTGCTGCTGCCCTTTTTGATAGCGGCGAGCTCATCTTCCTTTATCGAAAGGAGCGATAATTTCTTCACCGCTTTAAAATCGTTTTCCTTCGTGAAATACTTTCTGAAGGTATAAAGGCCGAGAATGGCTCCCTCTGTTATTGCCTGAGCAAAATCCTCCTGCGAGAATTTCCTGCCGTCGACAATAGAGGTTGCTAAAATGGTGATATCCGAAACCTTTTTCTGCCTTAACGCACGGCAACTTTCGGCTACCGCAACGCGTAATTTCTCCATCTTGAACTCTTCTTTTTTACCCAACCCCACTACCACTACCCGTCCGGCTGCCATCTTGCCAAGAGTATGGAAAATATTCAACTCTCCGGCTTTACCCTTTATTTCACCCTTTTCAACGGATGTTGTAATCACCCTGCCCAGTTTCCTGTTTAAAGCGCCAAGTTCCCTGCCCAGCCTTTTTTCGCCTTCGAACATACCCAGCACTATAGCGCCTGTTTCAATTTTGGTAATCTCTCCGCTTGTTACCTTGATATCCAATTCAAACCCCTTTCTATATCTATCCCTTAATTAAGATTCTATTTCTTCGACTATTTCATCCGGGATATTTCCATAATCCAAAGACGTATCTAAAGAATAATGCTTGCGCTTAATTTTATCAACTGATTTCTTCATCCTGAGGTATACTTTCCAGTCTGCATCTGAGTGAGTATCACACTCCTTTGCCCTCTTATCCAAACGCCCTTTGATAACCGGTTCGTTTGCAGTCAGATGGACGATTACAAGCTTAAACCCTAACCTGTCGGAAATATCGTAGAAATGCCGCCGATACTTTTCTGTCAGATTGGTGGCATCGACGATTACAGAGTGTCCCTCTTTTAATAACGTTTCGCATAGTAAATGGATAGCGTAGAAAAGCCGTGCGCTTTCCGCCTTGCCATGATTTGGACTTGGATTGAGAATACGCCGCAAGGCATCACTCTCCAGTGTTACGAAAGGCAGGCATTCCGAAAGTTTTTTGGAGAAATATGTTTTGCCGGTTCCGGGGAGTCCGCTTATGAGAACTAATACCGGATTTATGACCGATTCCTGTAAATTGCCCAGACTGGAATAGAGGATATCCGCATCTGATTTATATTTTGACTTTTCCACAGATAGATTATAGAACAATTATGTATTTTTAAGCTATTGATAGATGATTATTCGCAGCAAATCCCCTTTGATTCCCCTTTTCCAAAGTGGAAGAATCGGTCAGACGCCATTGTCATACTTGAGGACGTCGCAGGCGGACGAAGAATCTCGGGGGAGGGGCATAGCTGTTCGTGAAGCCTGCCCTAAGCTTGTCGAACCCGAAGTACCCTTTTGGGTGATAACGACGGCGGAGGAGTAAAACCGTAGGGGCGACCAATGGTCGCCCGTCCTTATATGAATATGGCGGACGGGCAATGCCCGTCCCTACGAATAGACGACAACATTAATAAAATCTAGCACTTCTTAACAGGTATGCCTAAGTACTTCGCCGTCAGCTCCATAGCACAGAAGTCGCCGCACATGCTGCATGCCTTGCCGAAGGTGGAGTGCTGAGCATGCACTTCCCTGTGGTGTTTCGGGTCAAGTGACAGGCGCGCCTGTTCTTCCCAATCGAGGTTCTTGCGGGCTAGCGACATCTTCCTGTCCCAATCCATCGCCCCTTTGACGCCCTTTGATATATCACCGGCATGTGCCGCAATGCGTGAGGCGATAATGCCCTGCCGCACGTCTTCCATATCCGGCAGCGACAAATGCTCGGCTGGCGTTACATAGCACAAAAAATCGGTTCCGGCAGCAGCGGCAATCGCCCCGCCGATAGCCCCGGTTATATGGTCGTAGCCGGCTGCCACATCGGTCACCAGAGGCCCTAAAACGTAAAACGGGGCGTCTTCGCAGATGGACTTCTGCAATCTTACATTGGCTTCGATTTGATTCAAGGGGAGGTGTCCGGGCCCTTCCACCATCACCTGCACCCCGGCATCGCGAGACCTTTTAACAAGTTCGCCGAGAATAATAAGCTCCTGAACCTGTGCCCGGTCGGTAGCATCGGCAAGGCTTCCGGGACGCATACCGTCACCCAAACTGAGAGTGACATCGTATTTAAGAGCAATTTCAAGCAGCCTGTCGAACTGTTCGTAGAGCGGATTTTCTTTTCCGTTATGAATCATCCAGCCCATCATAAAAGCGCCGCCGCGCGAGACGATATCGGTAACGCGCTTCTGCTTCTGCAACCTCTCGACGGACTCACGGGTTACGCCGCAATGAACGGTAACAAAATCGATGCCGTCTCTGGCATGTTCTTCGATTTTATCGAATAATTCATCAGCCGTCATATTGACAATGGCACCATGTTTACGGGCAGCTTCCAGACCGGCTTGATAAATGGGGACAGTGCCGATGGCAATCGAGCTCTTGGCAACAATGGCGCGGCGAATATCGTTGACGTTGCCGCCGGTGGAGAGGTCCATCACTGCATCGGCGCCGGTTTCGATTACCACCGCCAGCTTCTCAAGTTCGGTTTCAACATTACCGTAATCGGAAGAGTTGCCGATATTGGCATTGACCTTGGTCTTCAAACCCTTGCCGATACCGCAGG
>CAZJMW010000063.1:0-7885 GCA_964547375.1 uncultured Dehalococcoidales bacterium
CTGAAATAACCACTGGATTCTAAGTGATAGTGATACTACTGGTGGGGTAAGGTCATTATAAAGCAATACTCTTATTCATTTTACAGGTGTTTTCAGGGTAAAAGCAAACTGAGAATATTATAGTATTCAAATATTTTCGATTGGGAGGACGTCATTTTTATGTCGCTTTCCTATCGTAAAATAGTATCCACTAAGTAATTATTCCAGATAATATCCAATGCCTATTTTAGTGTGTATGATATCTGGGTGGCTAACATCAACTTCAATTTTTTTACGCAGACGCCAAATATAAACTTGAATGGCTTCCTTATAACCCGGGTACTTATCTTGCCATAGTAGGTTGGCTAATGAAGAGAAGGTTACAATTTTACCTTTGTTTAAAGCTAAATGGGATAATATCGCGCATTCAGTGCTTGTTAGATGAATGACCTTAGTATTAGAAATTACCTTATGCCCAATAGAATCAAACAACCAATTACCTATATTTATAGGTGTTCCTGAATTTAAAGGTTCCTGTTTCTTCAGCATTAACTTCAATCTTGCTAAAAATTCCATTTGTCTAAAGGGTTTAACCAAATAATCGTCAGCACCTGTTTCTAGTCCTTTTACAATATCCTCCTCAAAATCTCTTATGGTAAGGATGAGAATAGGTAAGTTAGAGAACGTTCGTATTTGTTTTAAAATATCGAATCCATTTATATCAGGAAGTTCTATATCAAGTATTACTGCGTCAGGTAATTTTGTTTTAATCAGGTTTAGCCCTTCATATCCAAGTCCTGATGATATAATTACACATTCCGGCCAAAACATATGGATTATCAAGGAAAGTGAATCTATTATATTGACATCGTCATCAATAATAACAATCTTCATAAAATTTTACCCCTAACTAGGTATTAAAGGAGTTCTTAAGAATAGGCATATAAAAACCAAAAATATTTCCCTTATTTAAAATACTTTTTACAAATATATGGCCACCTTGTGATTCTGTCAACATCTTAGAAAGTGCTAAGCCCAAACCAAGGCCTCCCGTACTAATATTGTTGGATAGCCTTTGATATGGGTTAAAAATCATACGTTGCTGTTCTTCCGTTAAATATATACCACTATTTTGAACTTCCACAATGACATTACTATCTTTAGTATAAGCTCTGACTATTATTTGGCCACTCGTAGGCGTAAATTTAGAGGCATTATCAAGAAGATTGGTTAATACCTGAGATAAACGCTCTGAATTACCAATTACTATGGGCAAGGAACCAGGTATATCATAAATCAAGGTTTGCCCCTTTTTTATTATGTGTGGTTCAAAATATGAAACAGTGTTTTTAATTACACATATTAAATCTACGTTTTCCTTTTCAATTACAAGACAGCCAACCTCTCCTTTGCATAAATCCATAAATTCATCAATTCTGTTATTCATTCTAATAATACCGCGGTTGAGCTGCTCCAAACTTTCTAGCAATTCCTTATCTTTATTTTGATTTATTAACAAATCACTTATAGGTAGCAGTGGGATTAGGGGTGTTTTAAGTTCATGGACAAGTATTTTCATAAAATCAGCCCTTTGTCTCATCTCATCTTTATGTTTCTTATCAATTTTTTTTAGCTCATTGACCTCTATTTCCAACTTTTTGCATAACTCTTGTTCTTCATAATATTGATTACTGAGCAAATCCAAGGCTTGTTTTAGTTCACCTATCTCATGTTTTAGCCTTAAATTAACTTTTCCAAGCTTAGCAGCTCTTTTTTTTAACAAGCTTGATATATCAACTCTACGCATTTTTAATTCACTGTCTACCTTTTTCACTACATTGATGTCACAGGAAAAGATAATATTGACTTTACATTCGCAATATATACTATTAGTCTCCACATTAAAGTCTGTGCCTTATTTTCAAACAAAACTTTTTTTAATAGACTAGGTATAGTATATCCTCAAAATATCTGTAATTATCTTCTTAATGGAGCTATTCTACCATTAGGATGACTAATACTACAAAAGACATTTGTCAAAGTTCCTGTTTTTAATATCCCTTAATTTCTGACCATTTATGATACACATGGATTTATTTGTTCTTTGATAGACTCAGCTTAAAGAGTGCTAACAGTTCTCCTATTCTAATACCAAGTTCAATAAGCAAGCGATGCCTTTTCTCCTATTCACTTAGTTATACCAGAATTTATTATTCAACGACATCTACTGTCAAAATAATTACTTCTCTCTATATATTTTTTGCATTTTTCTCACAGTATCAATAACTTGCTCACGCAGTTCCGCCGGCTCTAGAACCTCAATCCTCTCCCCCCAACCCAACACCCATGATAAAAACTCACAGGTATCGGTAATTTGAAGTGTCATAACAGTGGAACCATCCTGCTGCTTTTCGAATTGTTGTGTTGGATGCCAGATAGTCTCCTGCATCAGCCTTATCATATCCCGATCCTTGATCTTCATTTTGATTGTTTTAATTTCCCCGTCCGCTATTATTCCCCATGATGACTGTAATAATTTATTGGCATCAAAATCCTTTGGAATAATACATTTTTTATTGACAATTTCTGCCGATTTTATTCTCTCAATCTTGAAGGTTCGCATCGACTTCTTCAAATGACAGTAACCGATTACATAACTGGAATGCCCGAAAGCCGCCGGTTCAATGAAATAAGGTTCTATAATACGTTCCTTTATTTCCTTTGACAATATGGATTGATAGTCTATTTTCAGTTGTTTCTGTGTTATCCAGGATTCGGCCACGGTAGCCATGATCTGTATCAATTTGTCATTCTTGGGCAGTGTCTGCATCCATGCCATAGTTTTATTGACCTGTTGTGACAGCATAGAGGGCAGGACAGAGCTTAACTTGGTAAAAGTGGCATCGATGTGGGGATCATAGCGATTCGAATAACCAAGCATCAATCTGGCAGTCAAGAAAATATTCAGGCTTTTTATGCTCAAGAATTAAAAAATGGCAGAGCTGATAAGAAAGGCGGTTTATCTGGAAGAACAGTGCTTTATCTTCACAGGATTATATCAAAAGCACTCAAGAAAGCCGTTATGCTAGATTTAGTAATTAGGAACGTGGCGGATCTGGTTACTCCGCCACGTCAAAAGCAAGTAGTTATGAATACACTTTCTCAAGAAGAAGTTAACAAATTCCTTGATGCAGCAAAAGAAACCGATTACTATGTATTTTTCGCTACGCTCTTATATACTGGTTTGAGACGTGGTGAATTGTTAGCTTTAAGATGGCGTTACCTTGATTTAACGAAATCTCGTCTTATGGTTGTAGAGTCAGCACAAAAGCTCGATAATGGCGAATATATTATTAAAGAACCTAAAACATCAAATAGCAGAAGAGCAGTTTCTCTGCCTGCTTCACTTGCTGAGTTGCTCAAAGCATATAGAGCCGACCAAGAACTATTA
Source organism: uncultured Dehalococcoidales bacterium (assembly GCA_964547375.1). Taxonomy (GTDB): domain Bacteria; phylum Chloroflexota; class Dehalococcoidia; order Dehalococcoidales; family UBA5627; genus UBA5627. Next base: position 3,431 of record CAZJMW010000063.1, read on the forward strand.
AGAGTTCAACTCGGTATTACATTAGAACCTGATGATTTTGTTTTTATTAGACCTGATGGTACTCCGATTAATCCCAATGCTGTAACTCTCGCATTTAAGCGGATAATAAATAAAGCAGGGCTGAAAGACATCAGAGTGCACGATTTAAGGCATACACATGCCACTTTAATGTTAATGGCAGGGATTCACCCAAAAATCGTTTCAGAGCGTCTGGGGCATGCTAATATAAGCATCACATTAAACACTTACAGTCATGTACTGCCAGGCATGCAAGAAGAAGCTGCGGAAAAATTCGACAGCATTTTTGAAACTGGGAAAAACAAAAAGTCTGAGCAATCCGTTATCAAAATGTTATCAAAACCAGAGGGGGCTGAACGTAGGCCGTACAGGTCTCGAACCTGTGACACCCTGATTAAAAGTCAGGTGCTCTACCAACTGAGCTAACGGCCCTCGTAAATACTAGTTTAGCAAAAATGCCTCTCAATGCGCAAACTCGGTAATTATTTTCCGGTAAACTATTGACAATTGTAGTATTATAGTATTATACTATTTTACTACAATGAATAAAATCGACAACAAAGATAATAAACAACGTATTCTGAATGCAGCGTTAACACTGTTTAGCAACACCCACGATGTTAATAAGGTCAGCATCGAGGCCATCGCCAAACAGGCAAAAGTCTCCCCTACTACCATCTATAACAACTTCGGCACGCGTGAAAAACTGGTTTACGAAGTAATCAAACTACTGTTCCAGGATAACATCGAGCGCAATCGCACACTCTTATATTCAGATGTTCCCTTCCCGCAAAAGGTAATGGGGATTATCAGCGGCAAAATGGATATGACTTCCAGTCTGAACAGCGAAATACTGGATAAAATAATCAGCCAGGATGAATCCATCACGCCCTATATCGATGAAGTCTATGTGAATGAAATCCGCCCGCTGTGGTTTAAAATGCTGGAAGACGGGAAAAAAGAGGGTTATATAGATGAATCTCTTAACAATGAAGCCCTGCTGTTATACCTTGATACGATTAAAGCGGGAACATCTGCCAATAAGGAAATCTGGAAAAACTACTTAGATAAAATCGAGCTCATGCAGCAGATTACTCATATCATGTTTTACGGTTTCTTAAAAAAGGAAATCGACCTGTTTCAAAAGGGAGGAAAATAATACACAATGGAAAAATCTATCATCGTCGAAAACCTGGCGTTCCGCTACGGCAGCTTGCTGGCAGTTGACCACATCAGCTTTGATGTTAAAGCCGGAGAAATTTTAGGATTTTTAGGGCCCAACGGAGCCGGAAAGACAACTACGGTAAAGATGCTTACCGGCCAACTGCGCCCTAATAACGGAAAAGCTGTCCTGCTCGGGTATGACGTAGCAAAAGAGCCCAACAGGGTGCAGTCGCAAATCGGCGTCTGTTTCGAGCAGACCAACCTTTACGAACAAATGAGCGCTTTAGAAAACCTGAAGCTGTTTGCCGCGCTGTTCGGTGTCAAAGAATTCGACGGCTATGCACTGCTGGAACGAGTAGGACTGGCCGGGCGTGAAAAGGGTAAAGTCTCCGGTTATTCAAAGGGTATGAAACAAAGGTTAATGATCGCACGGTCGCTGGTAAACAAACCGCAGATTCTCTTTATGGATGAACCAACCTCAGGGCTGGACCCGGTGTCTTCAGAAGCAATCGATAATATCATACTGGAGGAGAGAGACAGGGGGGCAACCATTTTTCTCACCACTCATGACATGTGGGAAGCCGATAAGCTGTGTGACCGTGTCGCTTTTATGAACCAGGGAAAAATCGCTGCCTTAGATAGCCCTCGCAATTTAAAGCAGCAATACGGCAGGCGTTCGCTGATAGCCGAGATATCCTCTAACGGAGGGACAATCGAAAAAAAGGAAATCGACATGGACGCTCCGGGCACGCCGCAGGAAGTGGAAAAACTGTTTAGAAACGAGAAGGTAGTCACCATTCATAGTGAGGAAGCCACCCTGGAAGATATATTTATAAAAGTGACCGGACGGAGGCTGACAGAATGAACCTCAGCATCGTTAAAGCATTGCTTAAAAAAGACTTTTCGCTTTTTATGAGCAACCGCTTTTACCTGTTGATAACGGTTGTCGGTCTTATTTTATATATCGTTATTTACTTCCTGATGCCTTCGGAGGTAAACGAGGAACTTAACCTGGCGATTTATGAAAATGACAATGCAGCAATCTTTTCACAAATAACAGGTGAAGAAGGCTTTAATATAGAATACTTTGGCGATGAGGAAGAATTAAAGCAGGCAGTACTCGATGGGGATTATCATGTCGGGATTACGCTGCCGGATAACCTGCTGGCTATCTGGCAATCCGGAGGTATACCGGGTATAAAGGTATATTATTCCTCATCGACGGCTACCGAGATAAAAGACGCCATGGTCGCTCTTATCGAAGAAATGGCATATATGCAAACCGGTCAATCAATTAATTACAATGTCTCGCAAGAGGTATTGGGGGCTGACATGGCGGGAGCCCAGATATCGTTGAGAGAGCGCATGCGCCCACTGCTGGCAGTTGTGATACTGCTTACAGAAATACTGACGCTGGCCAGTTTAATCAGCGTAGAAATCGAACAAGGAACGGCTCGCGCCCTTTTCGTAACTCCGATGCGAACTTCAGACCTGTTTATGGCTAAAGGAATACTGGGTGTCGGGCTGGCTATGGCACAGGCAGTGCTATTTCTGCTTTTGGCAAACGGCTTTACACACCAGCCGCTGATAATGCTGACAACGCTGCTTCTGGGCAGCATGCTGGTCGTCGGCCTCGGCTTCCTGCTGGCATCGCTCTCGCGCGATGTGATGGCGGTCACCGGCTGGGGAATGCTGGTATTTATCATTCTCCTGATACCAGGATTCGGAAACGTCATGCCGGGTCTGCTTTCAGGTTGGGCTAAAGTCATTCCGTCTTATTACCTGACGGATACCGTTAACCGAGTGGTCAACTACGGAGCCGGCTGGTCGGATGTCGGGGTAAACCTGGCAATACTGACAGGAATAACAGCGGTTGTCATCCTTGCCGGTATGGCTGCTTTAAGGAGGCGATACCAATGAGTTTCAAACGCATCCGCACGCTGATAAAAAATGAGGTCTTTTACGGCCCTAAAGACATTGTGCTGATAATGTCTCTGGTAATACCGGTTCTGCTGGCATTATTTTTCAACCTGGCATTCGGAAATCTATTCAGCGACCGCGCTGCAATGGGGCTACTGGATAAAGGCAATTCCGAAATGGCAACGCTGCTGCAATCGTCAAGCAGTATCAATCTTAAATTATTTGATAATGACAGCGATTTGAAAGCAGCAGCGGCAAACGGCTCCATCGATATGGGTATTATACTGCCCGCTGATTTCGATAATATGATTCAAACAGGAAGTGCCGATATTCAGGCCTATACCTGGGGAGAAAGCCTGATTAAACACCGCGTTATCATCGGAACGATGATTAGCGATTCCGTTCACGAGATAAACGGCTCGACACTGCCGGTAAATATCGAGGAAATTGCACTCGGAGACGTATCCACCATTCCCTGGAATGACCGGCTGTTGCCGCTGGTGGTACTCACCGCCCTCTTTTTCGGCGGGATGATGCTGCCGGCCGCTTCGCTGATAAATGAAAAGAACAAACATACGCTGGAAGCTTTGAGCGTCAGTCCGGCCACTATCGGCGAAATATTTACCGCCAAAGGCACCATCGGAGCAATCCTGGCATTAGTAATGGGAGTGCTGACACTGGCAATCAGCGGTCAATTCCATTCATCTATTCTTTCGCTGATACTGGTAATGGCGCTGGGTTCGGTTATGGCAGCACAGCTGGGCTTGATTGCCGGCGCATATATCAAAGATATGAATACCCTGTTTGCCCTGTGGAAATTCGGCGGTCTGCTTCTATTCGGACCGGCCGTTGTCTATATGTTTCCTCAGATACCGCAATGTATAGGATATATCTTCCCGACCTTCTATGTCATTAAGCCGGTGGTCGATTTAAGCATCAACAGGTTGGGTTTCGGTTCGATAATACTGGAACTGGTTATATTAACCGCCATTGTCGCTGCAATCATGATTGTCATTAACCGCATAGTGAGCAGACTCAGTAATCAAGCTCTCAGATTGAGCTGAGAATTATCGATTTATGTATCATTAGCCTCCGTTAATTCGGAGGCTAATCTTTTTCGCGAATCAAATCAGGAAAAATACCGCAATAGCAGATGTTAACCGGAGGTTTGAGCAGGATTGAACCGGCGGATTAAAAATGATTATGACTATTTACCGCGTTCCATTATCCTTTCCAGCTTGCGCTTCAACTCTTCGACCTTTACCGGCTTATTGATATTTTCGATATTCATCTCGTCGATAAAACGCGAGGTCTCCTTTTCCATAACATCACCGGTAATAATCATAATTTTCT
>CAZJMW010000064.1:0-7866 GCA_964547375.1 uncultured Dehalococcoidales bacterium
CTATTATACATTATTGAGGTTAAAAAGTCTATACTATTATGAGACGATTAGTATCATCTTCTCTCAGGGGAAAAAGAGGTGTGCCGCCGATGACCAGGCCTTCCGGGTCAACAAGCGGACGGAAAAGTGAATAGAGAGGATTGAGCGGGACGCTCGGAAATAACTGCTGTTGCTCATCCCGAAATGGGCGGGGTTTCCAGTCAATGAGCGCAAGTGCTGGAACCCAGAGCGCGGTCAGCTCAAAGTCGAATCCTTCGCCAGATAAGAAGGATGCTATGGCATTAAGGCCGCAAGGTTGTGTGCCTTTAAGGGGAGTTGATTCAAGCTCATCCACATCCAAAAGGCGCCGCTTGATAATATCTATAAAGACGCTTGTCGGCAGTCCGTTGTTCCATACTGCACGCACAGGGCGTGCCTTTGGGAACGAAGCATATTTCTCGCTTTTGCGCTCAATTCCAAATATGTTGAACAGAATCGGATCAGTCGTACCTGCTCCCATTGAGGCAACGGCTCTTGAAACTTCAATTTCGACAGGTCGAGACGGCCACGCTCTTTCGAACCAGCCCTGGGAAAGTCGGGGAAGTGGGATGCAACGCTCACGCAGATTTTTGTTTAGGTCCACGCGCTCCTGAGTTCGAGCTATCAGCAGCAGCAATGTCCTCCAGCGTTCAGGATCATCTGGTTCTTCAGACAGGCGAATAATTGCCTCCTCTACAGGACCTCTCAATCCAACAAACCTGCCACGCTGTTTCGTGTCTCTCGGTTCTACCGGTAAGCGTTCAATCCAGTGAGAAGAGATCAGCGGAAGAACCAATCGTGAATAGCTCTCCCCATATCGTCGGTCAACTGGAACTTCTTCTCGAGGTAACGCTTCGTACACTTGAGCGCTTGTAGTTTGACACAATTCGAAGCGAATGAATGTCGTTATACCCGCATCAACCGCCGCGTCCATGGCTGCAACGGCAAACTCGTGCGGGGCTACGGCGAGGCGTCCTCCAACCTCCATAAGTCCGCCCCTAAAAAGCGACTCTACCTCCGCTAACGTAGCGGGTTTGCTCCAAATCGGCCCCCAAAACTCGGACTTCCTCTGGCCGACCTGCCCTTCAGCCGGCGCACTCAACGGGCGGCACATAAAAGGAAAGGCTGCGATACCTTGTGTTTGAGAACCTAACCTCTTGTGTACTCCCCCTCGGAGAAGGAGAGCACCTTCCACCGCCAGGAGAAACGACCATGGCGAAAGGCGTCCTTCTCGATACCAGTCCTGGCCGCTATTGAATACCTTGTTAGAAAAGGCGAACCACGTACCGGCGCTTGTCAGTTTTGGAAGTAGCGTGTCCTCAAGTCCGAACAGCGTGTGTTCCAACCACGCCCCCGCCTCAGCCTTTCTGGTAAGCTCAGAACACTTCTCCCACAATCTGGCCAAATCGCGCTTGCCAACGTTTCCACCCGTGCCGAATATATCATTGAAGACGCGCCTTTTTGCCTGTACCATAACAGCATCGAGCTGGTCGACTTTCTCATCAGGTACAGTTGCTCTCAACTTAGGCAAGGCTTCGGAATCTTTCTTGCTTGCCTCTTGAACCTCTCTCCACCATAACTTAAAAGGAGAAGGATTCCACGTATTCAAAAGAAAGTTACCCAGGGTGTGTTTATCAAGCCCGTACAACAGAAACTGCCCGTTCCTCCAATAACCGCGAATTTCATCGGCACCCTCTACGTGTCTGATTGCGTTAAGGAGACCGAGTGCCGCTAGGTAATGTCCTAAACTCCCCGTATGGAGACCTTTAAGAACGAGTGAATCCAGTTCGAGAGCACGTTTCATTGTCTCAGTCATCGATGAACCTCCTGCTTTGCCGGTCGAAACCAGGAGTTAGTTTGTCCGCCATTCGCTGATCTGCTTTCCGGCTTGCCCGCATATCCGCGGCGCGGAGTATCGCTTCGAGATATGCCAGGCGGAATGGACCAATCCGGTCTCGTAATCGTAACATGCGCTCCGCCCAGGAAGGTTTACCTTTGAAGGGTTCTTCCTCGCATAAGCCAAGCTCCATCGGTTCAAGCGATAGTTTCACCTCAGGTGCTGTTATACCTCCGCCCAGGTCAGTTTCGGGTAGATTGTCATCGTCCCAGATTCCTCGGGCAAAACGTCGGTTTCCGTCGGGACGAGTCTCATTCGGCAATGAACGGATAGAAAGGCGTACCTTCCCGTGATGCACGGCAATAAGGTAAGCAACAAGATCGCGTAATTCATCCGGAATCTTGTTATTTCGCGGGTCCAGCACTGACAGGGCAGAGGCAAGCTCGTGACGGAAATGGGGATGTTTATACTTTTTCCACTTGCCCTTGGCTTTAGCCCAAATTACATCAGTATCTGGAGCATCATCAGGCAATGCTTCCTGAAAAACCTTGTGTGCTTTGCCTCTGTCATGCCACCGAATGGCACATAGTAACGCATCCGAATCTTCACTCGATAACTCTATCTCACTTAAAATACTATTTAGTTGCTTCCAGCCGTCATCGGTGTGTTGGGCGATAGACTGCCAGATGCCTGTAGAAAGGTTATCCACGTCTGTAGCATCCGATGGCGTGCCTTTTTCCGCAAATAATTCAATATTCACAGCTACTTTACTATCTTTATTCCAGCCTTCCTCGGATATATACCCGCCCGCATTGACGTAAACAAGGAAAATCTGCCCGGGGACGATTTGATTTTCTCTAACACTATCCCATCTGTTATCGAGGAAATTCCAGCGCCAGATTTGCTCCGAATGAGTCTTAGTGAATTCTTTAAATTCTCCAATAGGAACGGAGCAGAGTTCATCACGCTTTGGGGCTGGCTCGGCTTCTTTATTTTCGGTAGCATTAGGAGTCTTATCATAGTCACGCCAGAAAACACGAACATCGCTCTCATCGATGTTGCGTATGAAACGGTCGATATCTATATCATTTCCAGCCAGATCCGGGGTAGTATCAAACAGTTCTACCAGGTCTTTCCGGCGGATTACATGAGTATGCTCGAAAGGTAAAGGTATCTCCGGTAACGATTTTACGCCAACGCAAGTAAGTTCTCTCAGTATTTTCTCAGAACCCTCTAAATCCTGAATATCATATGGTTTCGCCAGTTTTTCTTTATCCGTTTGTTTATCTGGCATTGGCAAGTAGTAGGCAGATGCTATGTCATTAGCATCGCCGTACCGGTTGCAGCGCCCAAATCTCTGCACGAGTGATGCCCAGGGAGCTAATTCGGTAAATAGTGTCGTTGCGCTGATATCGACTCCTGCTTCGATTACCTGGGTACTGACTATTATCGTGCCAGCTTCTCCAGGAAGGGTAATTGCTTTATCTATCTGTTTTTTTCTGTCTTCAGGTCTGAAACGCGAATGTAAAAGAACGAGTTCGGGTTTCAGGTTTAAATTATGGGTATTTATCTCCAGTTCAGGTTGATTCTTCTTACCCCTTCTGGTTTCTGTGATTCCTGTTTCTTTCTTTAAAGCTTCGAAGGTGTTTCGAGCGCGCTCCACCGTATTTACAATCACTATCGTTCTGCAACCCGGATGATGTTTATCGAGGATTTCTTTAGCCAGCCCGGCAGCGTCTTTCATCATGCTTGAAGCTTTATACAGAGGTTTCCTGGCCTCCCTCAGTTTTTGTAAATAAGCCTTAGCTTTTTCAGCGGTATCCGGGGTGGATATCTCGTGCTCGAAACTAAAGCCTATCGTATTTAGTGTATCAACAGATGATTCGAAATTGACGGTTTTAAGCCATTCAGGCTGCATGGTCGCCGACATCCAGACACTCTGGCAGCCGTGTCTTCTCGTGGCTTCGATACTATTTGAACCCGGAAGAGAGCGACGGAACGCTTCAAACTGGGCTGTGGTAGCCAATCCTGACCCCATCAACTGGATTTCATCGAATACCCATAGACAATCGTTATTGAGCAGGCCAAACTGTACCGGCCAACGGGCGCGGGTTGCAGCATACCCCCGGTTTAGTACTCGCGATAACAGCATATCCTGAGTACCTATGATAATCTGACTCTTTTCAGGAAATAAATCCCAGTCTTCCTCATTTTCTCCACCCATCAGTACCTGAACAGCAATCTTTGAATTGTCATCTCGGTTCTCCGCCACCAAATCAAGTTTATTGAGCCATTTGATGACGTTGTCATACGTCTGTTCGACCAACACTCGCATCGGAAGGCAATACACCAACCGTCTGGGAGTTTGCTGTTTGATATCTTCGGTTGCATATAACCTTCTCCATAGCCAGCCCAATATAGCCATGGCAGTTTTTCCTAGACCTGTGGGTACGTTAACTAATTCGGGTATTTCATTTCCTGTCGCAAATTGCCTTTGAAACGGGAACGGTGGATTACCTGTAGTTGTTTCAAACCACTGATTAAAATCGTTCAAGCACGGTACCTCCTTTTTTACACTTGATTTGGTATTCTTCCAGATTTTCTACAGTCATTAACTTTTACTCACTCTCGCTTTCGGAATAAGTTTCTGAAAGCTGTTTGGCCCACCCCTTAAATTTCTCCCTCAACTCCTCCGGTGCGAGTACCTCGACATCCGGTCCCCAGCCCCGAATCCAGGGGGTGATTTCGAGCGTGCTGCCGACCTGTACCGTAAAGATACAGCCGCCATCCGGCAAGTCTTCGATTTTCTGTGAAGGGTGCCAGTTGCTTTCTTTAACGCGGCGGGTAACACCCGGTGAAAACCTGAGCCGGATGACGGTTTCATCGCCCCACATGATTCCCCAACTGCTTGAAAGACGTTTTTCAATATCGAAATCATCAGGTATTTCAAAATGGTTTTTCGTTACCTCAGCGTCCCGGATACGGTCGAACTTGAAGGTAATGATTCCTTCCCTGCCTTCCCTCCATGCCTGGCCGATAACGTACATGGAGAAGGCGGAGCCGGTCATTTCGACGAAGTACGGGTTAAGCACCCACTCTTTTACCTCGTCACTCCCGGCAGAATGATACTTCATCTTTATCTGCCTTTGGGTTATCCAGCCAAGGGCTACGGCTTCAAATGCTTTGATAAATTCGGGATTCGATACCCTGGAAGAAATGGTATCAATACCAGATGCGAGACGTTCACCGACAGGTGGCGGTAGAATTTCGGAGACTTTCAGGAGCGCCTGTTGCATATGAGGATTATTTTCATCAGTCTGCCGGAGGGCGAGGCGGGCAGCGAGAAAGAGCGCCATCGCTTCATAGAAGGAGAAGGTGACCGGAGGTAAAGAGTATCCTTCGAGGATTCCATAACGGTCTCCATCCTGGCTTAGCGGAATGCCCAGTTTGTTCTGCAAGTCCAGCAAATCTCTTTGAATAGTTCTGACGCATACGCCGGTCAGTTCCGAGAGTTCGCCGCTGGTCAATCCATGAGGATTTTTGTGGAGATAGAATTGCAGTCTGGTCAACCGTATAGACTTCGGTACACTTGTGCTTCCATTCATCAATCTCACCTGATTCAGTAATACTATTGATATGAATTGCCTGTATTATAGCACAGATGAGCGACAGGTAAAGTCGTTTATAAAATGTCGATTGAAAAAAAATATGTGAATTCTACGAAGACAACAAAACGTCAAAAAGTGTCTAACCCTCATCGTCCGCAACATTTTTTGTATTTTTTTCCACTGCCGCAGGGACACGGGTCGTTACGGCCGACCTTTTGCTTTGTATCGGGCTTTATTAACTGCGTTGCGGACTTTTTTATCTTCAATGGTTCACTGAAGCAACTCCACCATCCGATATCTATTATCGTGTCTTCAATGAACCGCCGTTGCTTATCCAGACTTAATTCCTGCAATATACTCTCTTTACCCCGCTTCATGGTTCCCTCTACCCATTTCCAGTCTACAAACGTTTCATCGACTAATCCTTCTTCAAAGGCCTGTCTGATATCTGTGAAGACTTCTCCGGGATAGAGGTCGCAGGCACAGGCTACCAGGCTGGCCCAAATAAAGTTAGGTTTCCTGGTCAGTCCGCCACGGAAAAGCCAGGTAAAATAGTCCATTATGTCCTGGCGATTTGCTTCTCCTTTGGCTACCTGAGTGACCAGTGTTTCCAGGGCGGCGCTTCGTACCCATTCATTCAGGCTGTCGTTTTGAATCAGTGGCTTCAGCAGGCTGGAATCGCCGTGGGATACGGATGCCAGGATGCGCTGGAGATCTTGTGTCACTATATCCCCTGTGCTGGTTTCAACTATCTCATCCTGTAGGCAGAAGAACTTGACGAGCAAGGGATAAGCGCGTTTCTCACGGAACTGAGCGAGAAGGTACATGGCGTAGGTGTGAGCGAAATAGTCATCATCTTCGAGTTCGTCCGGAAGCTGAAGAGCATACTCGAGGATGCTCAAGAGAGCCGGAGTAATCTCTTCCTGCCGGGTGACTGCTTGCCGTAACGCTTCGCGCGGCATCACGCCGTTGTAATATTCTAACTCGCTCAGAATCTGCTCAATGTCCATGATTCACCTTCCTGTGGCAGGTTCAAAAACTGCCGTATTTTGGTTATATGTGCTACCCTGATTCGCTCGTTCAATGAAGCGGTCAGACGTAATCATACTACGTGGAATATCATCAAGAAAGCAGACAACATTATTAGAGATTTGCGGGCAACTCACCATTGTTTTTCGTAAATCGGTATGCTTTTTTCAGACTGTCCCGCGGATTGATCCCGTCTGTGAGAGCCTTCTCATATTCATCCAGAAAGCAGTCTTTCTGATGTAACTCAAGTAACAATTTCAGGAGAACATACAGGGATATTTCCCTGTCTTTCTCAGAATAATGTGCCTTGAAATACGAGACTGCATTTGAATACTCAAATAACCGGGCATAGGAATAGAACCCCATTATTGTCAGTATGTTTATTTTCGTTTCTCTCTTGTACTCAGCCTGCCATATATCGTGCCTTGACTGATGGTCTTTTTGAATTGGCGACTCCTTACTGAAAGAATCAATTAGCTCGCTGCAAACGGCGATTATCATTTCCCGCAGGTCGGTGGTTTCGGTGAATTCCAGTATCACCTTTATCAGGTTTTCGTATAGTGTATATCGGTTCAGGGAATTGTTGATCATCAGGAGTATTGCATTTTTTATAAAGCTGTATTTGTCTTCGTTTTGATATTTCAGCGCAAGAACGCTCCGGAAAAAATCTTCCTGCGTGATTCCTGCAGATTCGAATGAATCATAGGCAGTGAACAGTGTATATTCACAGGAATAACATAGGAGCCGGTACAGCTCCTCCAGTAACTTGGCTGTCTCCAGTCCGTAATTCGCAGTTGCTGAGACAGCCACTATATCTTTATACAGCCGTTTTACCGTAAAGCGCCATTTCGAACGATTCTGCTTTGATATAGACCTGTTGGGAATAAGATAGTTTTGAGCATAAGCGTTGTTTACAAATTCTGCTGTTTCTTTTTTCAATAGTTCGATATCCGGCAGTTTTTTCTGTTTGGTCTTTTGCTTTGAATTGGTTAAACTGCCAATATCGCTCAAGATTCCATCAATGTCAGTATCTTCTCTGACCGCTTTCGGTAAAGCCTTGTATAACTCGACCACGATTAGCTTTAGCTGGTCAATAGAGTATGTGTCAATATGATTTCTAACTTCAGATATCTTCATACCTTATATCTCATTAAGTAAAAAATTCTGACACTAAAAGTATAAAATACACTGAATAAATTTTCATCTTTTTATTACCTGTAAAGAATTAACTACCAGATTCAGTTTCATACTCCTTGAGGATTTCATTGGGTGATTTACCGCCGCGGTCCGGCTGGGGAGTATTGTTCCAGATGTTCATCGCCAGCCCAATCCATTTATTGAGTTCATCTATCGAATTAGCTGAGCCGACCCGAT
>CAZJMW010000065.1:0-7500 GCA_964547375.1 uncultured Dehalococcoidales bacterium
AGTGGATTATCGGTCTTTTTTTATTCCCTTGTTAGATTATTAACGGGAATGGAGGTTCAAGGCATCTCTGAGAGCCTCGATACAGAACTTGAATACTCCGGCCTAAATTGAGCCATGGTTCCGGAGGTTGAGAGCCACCGTTCCGGCGAAAGAGAGCCAGGGTTCCGGAGCGGAGAGAGCTATCCTCCTCCGTCATCCCCTCACCTTCTTTTCGTCATCCCGACGCAAGTCGGGAACCAGAGAACACTCGCCATTGCCTCATCTCCCTCTCAACCTGCCTCTCATCCGCCCGTCATCCCGTGCCCCGACACGGGATCCAGAGAACATCCGACACTTCCTTATCACCTTTATTATCGCGCATCATTCGACCGCTTTTACGAGCCATTCGTCAACAGGCATTCATGTCCCGTATGAACGTCAGTGAATCGGGAAGGCGAAGTAATCTATAAAATTGGTTTTTGTCCTATAGATTGCTTCGGTTCACTTTTTTTACGACATACGTAACGAGGGATAAAGGATTACGTCGGATCTCAAAAAGTGAAACTCGCAAAGTCGAATCGATGAGAATTGCAGTCTGTCTCCGAATTGTCTCCCTTTCGTAAAGGGAGAAGCTGCATTGTTTGCCTCACTTCACACCTCCGAAGAGGGATTTTTCCTTAAACTTCTGATATCATTTTTCGTTGTAAACGTGCAAAAATCATTTTATTTGTATTTGAGTACTCGAGCCGTTTTTATCGTCAGATGCCGATATTCCTTACCTTAAGATAACGATTGCTTATCGGTACGAGCCATCCGTCAACAGGCATTCATGTCCCGTATGTCTTAGATTCCGTATGAACGAAGTAAATCAGAAAACGCAAGTGAATCGGGATGAACCGTGGTAATCTATAAAAAACGCATCGCCATCCTCTAACTACCAACTACCAATTACTTCATTTCCCGCTTGTTCATATACTCGTATAGTTGTATAATTCGCGTAAGTAAAAAAAGTCAACCAATCGAGAGTTAATTATGCCAGGACTGACTGAACAGGAACAACAGGAAGTAATCCGCTATCTGGAAGCTGATAAACCTCTGCCGGAAAAATACCGTTTCCTTCTTTTCGGCGATAAACGGGAGGTAGAACTTGTCTGGAACGGCAAGACCAGCGAGGTCTGTAATATCGTACTGCCTTTTCAGGTTATCGAGCAGGTGGACGAACCACGGGCTGAAAAAGATACGAAGTTGCAGATGAGCATGTTCGATGTGGACGCCCGCGGCCGCCAGCTCAAAGGCTGGACAAACAAACTCATCTGGGGTGATAACAAGTTAATCCTTTCCAGTCTCAAGAACGGCCCCATGCGCGAGGAAATCGAACGCCAGGGCGGCATCAAGTTGATTTATATCGACCCGCCCTTTGACGTTGGCGCCGATTTCAGCATGGACATCGAAATTGGCGACGAAACCTTCACCAAGAAGCCCAACATCCTCGAAGAAATTGCCTATCGTGACACCTGGGGTAAGGGAACCGATTCGTTTATTTCAATGATATATGAACGCCTACATTTAATGAGAGATTTGCTGTCAGAAGACGGGAGTATATATGTTCATTGTGATTGGCGTTTAAACGGATATCTAAGGTTAGCTTTAGATGAAATATTTAAATCAGATAATTTCTTAAATCATATAACCTGGAAACGAACTCCATTCGCAGGTAGTAGTAAAGCTAGATCAAATAAATTTCCTGTCAACCAAGATACGATCTTCTTATATGCAAAGAATATCAACAACTACCATTTCTTTCAGCAATACGTTGATTATTCGGAAGAGTATAAAGAACGTTTTAAATACCATGATGATATCGGATATTTTCGAAAAACATTATTAAAAACGTATTCTCAAGCGACAGAAGAAAAATTGAAAGCCGAAGGTCGTTGGATTGAACCCATAAAACCTGGTGCTCATCCTTCATATAAACAATATTTACATGAATCTAAGGGAAAGCAAATAGAAGATATATGGATTGATGTAAATTCTGCAAATCCCATGGCAAATGAGAGAGTCTCATATCCTACTCAAAAACCCGAAACCCTCCTCGAACGTATTATCAAAGCATCTTCCAACGAAGGCGACCTGGTGGCCGATTTCTTCTGCGGCTCCGGCACTACCGCCGCCGTCGCCGAAAAGCTGGGGCGAAAGTGGATTGTCACCGACCTGGGAAAGTTCGCCGTCCATACCACCCGCAAGCGAATGATTCAGGTTCAGCGTCAACTGAAATCGGAAGGTAAAAATTTCAGGGCTTTCGAAATTCTCAACCTCGGTAAGTATGAACGCCAGCACTACATCGGTGTCAATCCCGACCTGCGAGAGGCTGAACAGCAAAAGCAACTGGAAGCAAAGGAAGCCGCTTTCGTCGACCTTATCCTGCGGGCTTACCGTGCAGAGAAGACCGATGGTTTCAAGACCTTCAACGGCAAGAAAGTCGGACGGCTCGTGGCAATCGGTCCGGTGAACCTGCCGGTCACCCGCCTTTTCGTGGAAGAAGTGATTCTGGAATGCCGCGAGAAACACATTACTCGCGTGGATATTCTCGGATTTGAATTTGAGATGGGGCTGTTCCCCAACGTGCTGGAGGAAGCTAAATCGAAAGGCATCGATATCTCTCCAAAATACATCCCTGCTGAAGTATTCGACAAGCGGGCGGTGGATAGAAACCAGGTAGTTTTCCATGACGTTTCTTTTGTGGAAGTAAAACCGCATGTCGAGGGTAACCGCGTGGCGGTGGAACTGACGGATTTTTCGGTGTTCTACTCTCAGGGTTCCATTGCTGCCGCCGAAGCCGGTCTGAAAGAAAAAGGCAGCAAAATCGTCGTCGAGCAGGGGCAGATGATTAAAATCAGCAAAGACGCTCACGGGATTGTCACCCGGGAAGTGCTCACGAAAAAGTGGACGGACTGGATTGACTACTGGGCAGTAGATTTCGACTTCGAGAACAAACGCGAAATTATCCGTGTGAAACGCCCTATGGCAACCGACCAGATGCAGATGGCCGGAATGGAATCCGGACAGGGACGGTTCGATGACTGGGAAGAAGTCTGGACGGGTGAATTTGTCTTCGAGAACGAATGGCAGTCGTTCCGTACGAAAAAAAATCGCACCCTTGAGTTGAAAAGTGTATTCCACGAGTGTGAACCGGGAAGGCGGAAAATCGCTGTAAAAGTTGTCGATATATTCGGCACCGATACCATGACGATTGTCGAAGTCACGGTAGGAGGGAAACGCTGGTGAAAAAGATAAAAGTGTTGGAGAAAGAAATTTCCCTCTACTCGAAAAAAGAAGAAGATTATATCTGTCTTACCGACATAGCCAGATATAAGAATCCGGATAGAACGGATGACTTGATTAGAAACTGGCTTCGAAATCGTAATACGATTGAGTTCCTCGGTATCTGGGAGCAATTGAACAATCCCGATTTTAAACCCGTCGAATTCGACGGGTTTAAAAAACAGGCAGGACTCAATAGTTTTACTTTGACTCCCAAGCAATGGATTGAGGCGACAAACGCTGTTGGACTGATATCGAAGTCCGGCAGATACGGCGGTACCTATGCCCACAAAGATATTGCCTTCGAATTCGCTTCCTGGATTTCAGTCGAGTTCAAATTATACCTGATAAAAGAGTTCCAGCGGCTGAAGGATGAAGAAAAGAAACAACTCGGCTGGGATATACGGCGGAATCTGACCAAAATAAACTATCGGGTTCATACCGATGCCATTAAAGAGAACTTGATTCCACCGGAACTCACACCGCAACAAATTAACCTGATATACGCTTCGGAAGCTGATATTCTGAACATGGCGTTATTCGGCATGACCGCCGGTGAATGGCGTGATAACCATCCCGGCGAAAAGGGCAATATCAGGGACGAGGCTAATGTATCTCAGCTTGTTTGTCTCTCCAACCTGGAGAACCTCAATGCTCTTTTTATCCGGGAAAAAATCCCGCCGGCAGAGCGGCTTCTCAAGTTGAATCAGATTGCAATCCAGCAGATGAGACTTCTAACGGATAATGCAAGAATAAAACAACTGGAAGCAGGGGAGGAATAATGGCTTTACATCCTGATTTTCCAGATTCCCCCTACACTATCCTCGACCCGGTTTTACGATGGTTCCCGGCTGATGAAGCCTTGCGTGACACAAGCATGGATAAACTGTTGCCTCCACTGGTATCTCAACTCCGCAAGAAGGTACAGGAGTGGCGCGTCAATCACTATGCCGGGGCGGCAGAGACAAGTCGGAGCCTCCTCAACTGGTGGTTCAATACCACCCATCTGATGACCCAGGCTGATGGTACAATAGCTGAGTTTCGGTACTACTTCGCCCAACGGGAGGCGGTAGAGACTATCATTTATCTGTACGACGTCGTAAAAGTGAAAGACAAGTACGACCTGATGCGCTTCGATACCTCCGGTGCGGTTTCCACCGGTATGTTCGATGAAACATGGCGGCGGTTTGTGATAAAAATGGCGACCGGCTCAGGTAAGACAAAAGTATTGAGCCTGGTTCTGGCATGGAGCTTCTTTCATAAATTGTACGAACCGGATTCAGAACTGTCACGGAATTTTCTGGTGATTGCACCTAACATCATTGTTCTGGACAGGATATACAAGGATTTCAAAGGTCTCAACATTTTTTTTAATGACCCGGTTCTACCTGACAATGGCATTGGCGGGCAAAACTGGCATGACGATTTTCAGTTGGTTTTACACGTGCAGGATGAGGTACGTGTCACTCGCCCTACCGGTAATATTTTTTTAACGAACATCCATCGTGTTTATGCAGGCAATGATATTCCTGCTTCACCCGATGATGAGAATACAATGGATTATTTTCTGGGTAAGCGCCCCACCGGCGCCACCACCGACTCAAAGGTGGATTTAGGTATGATTGTGCGTGATATAAACGAACTGTTGATACTCAATGATGAAGCTCATCATATTCACGACCCGCGCATGGCCTGGTTCAAATCTATTGAGGATATACATAATCGGCTCAAGCAAAAAGGAGCAGAGCTATCTCTGCAAATAGACACAACAGCTACTCCAAAACGTAATAACGGAGCTCTTTTCGTTCAGACGATAGCCGATTACCCATTGGTAGAGGCGATCTCTCAAAATGTTGTCAAACATCCGGTTGTACCCGATGCCGCGAGTCGAGCGAAACTGACTGAACGACAAAGCGCCAAATATACTGAAAAGTACGCAGACTATATTCATCTTGGTGTTATAGAATGGCGTAAAGCGTATGCCGAGCATGACAAGATGGGGAAAAAGGCCATTCTGTTTGTCATGACTGACGACACAAAAAACTGTGATGATGTGGCAGCTTATCTTGAGGGCAATTACCCTGAATTAAAAGATGCGGTACTGGTTATTCACACGAAAAATAACGGTGAGATTTCAGAGTCTGTGACCGGAAAAAGCAAAGAGGAACTGGACGAACTGAGAAAACAGGCAAACCTGATTGACAGCCAGGATAGCCCTTATAAAGCAGTCGTCTCGGTGATGGTACTTAAAGAAGGATGGGATGTCCGAAATGTTACGACGATTGTAGGCCTTCGTCCATATTCAGCTAAAAGCAATATTTTACCTGAGCAAACTTTAGGTCGCGGATTACGTAAAATGTATTCTGGCGATACAGAAGAAATCGTTAGTGTTGTTGGCACCAATGCGTTCATGGACTTCGTAGAATCGATAAAAAGTGAAGGGGTTGTTCTGGAACGAAAACCAATGGGTGAAGGAACAAGTCCGAAGACACCGCTGGTCATTGAAGTCGATAATGAAAACCCTAAAAAGAACATCGATGAACTTGACATTGAAATACCGGTAATGACACCACGCATTTACCGGGAATATAAAAACATATTCGACCTGGATATGGAATCAATCGAATATGCAAAGATAGCTTACTTGAAGTTCAGTGAAGAAGAACAGCGCGAGATTGTGTTTAAAGACATAACGACAGGTGAAGTAACGCATACCACCGTTCTCGATACGACAGGTATTATTGATTACCATAGCGTTATCGGTTATTTTACCCAGACCATCATGAAAGACCTTCGTTTGATTAGTGGCTATGACGTACTTTATGGCAAGGTAAAGACATTTATTCAAAAGGATTTGTTTAACCAGCCGGTGGTGCTTGAAGACCCCAACACACTTCGAAATTTGTCGGAACTTGCTGCCACCAAAACGCTGGTTGAAACCTTTAAAAAGGCAATCAATGCACTGACTATTCAGGATAAGGGCAATGCCGAGATTCGCGATAGTATCAAACTTCGCCAGACACGTCCGTTTATCGCTAAAGAGCAAGCGTATCTGATTCCAAACAAAAGCGTTTTTAGTAGAATTATTGGCGATAGCCAGTTCGAACTGCTCTTTGCCGAATTCCTGGAAAACTGTAGTGATGTAATTTCCTACGCCAAGAATTATTTCGCTGTGCATTTCAAACTGGATTATGTAAATGCTGATGGTAATATATCCGAATATTACCCTGACTTCTTCGTGAAACGTTCCGATAAACAGATTTATATCGTTGAAACGAAAGGCCAGGAGGAACTGGATGTACCGCTTAAACTACAGCGGTTAAAGCAATGGTGTGAAGACATAAATCAGGTTCAATCGATAGTGACTTTTGATTTTGTGTACGTCGATATGGAAAGTTTTGAAAAATACAACCCAAAATCATTCTCGCAGTTAGTAGCAGGGTTTAGAGAATACAAATAAGGCATACTTGAATAAGTTCTTTGTTAAGACGAAAGGTTGTTATTCACGCTGACTATGTGTCTTTCACTCTATGCGAACAACTTGCACGTACCTGATTAATAGGGTTTACCCCGTCTTCCCGATTACCATACTTAGGACTATATAATGAGTATCGGAATTGACGGTGAGTTTCGCACTCTTACTGATTTATCGGGATTACCACGTCGTCCCGATTTTAGTTTTAGTTCGGTCCGGGTTATCGGGACTCCTCGTAAAAGCGATTCAGGAAAATCGGCATCTGGCGACAAAGGCGGTCGGAAACAATTCAGCACAATCAGTCGAAATTCCCCGATACTGATTCGTTAAAGACCAAATTGATGTAATCGGGGTCTCCGATTACCATACGGAGTCTAAGGACTTCGACCTCGCTGCGCTTAAGAATGACAAAGCGTGCTGGAATTGTTGTCGGCGGGTTGCGTGCCGAGGTTCCGATAAATCATTTAATGAAATACGGAAAATCGGAATCTTTGACTTCACCCGCCCTACACGATGGAAGGCGGTGGTCAGAACTTGCCGGATACCATAAGCCTGTAATTAAGGTAGACACGCTTTTATCGTCAGACTCGTCCAACCTGTCAGACCCGTCGGACTATTTTGTGACACCATAATTTGACAAAATCAGCACACCTGTTCTATACTATCACCACTTGTTGTGCGTAGTACGGGTAAGCGCACCCAGACTCTCGCCACCGGGAAAG
>CAZJMW010000066.1:0-7377 GCA_964547375.1 uncultured Dehalococcoidales bacterium
CTAAGAACATCTGTTTGATTACTGCGGATACTCTCTGGAGTTGCTTGGTGTCTTCGATATCTAATGATTCAAGGAGGGTTTGGATTTCGCCGGTTATATCGGATTTTTTCAGGAATTCGAAATAAGCATCTACCGAAACAACAAAACCCGGTGGAACCGGGATGTTGGCTTTTGTCATCTCTCCCAGATTTGCCCCTTTACCGCCTACAATGGGGACATCTTCCTTGGAAATGTCTTTAAACCAGATAATCTCCTCAGGCATAATACAGCTCTCCTTAATACGTAAGTTTAGATAAAGCGTCATTATTATACCACAATGACAGTGCCGTACTGCAAGCGGCATATAATACGTAATTTCTTGACAGTTTCTGAAAACAAGGGGTAGAATAAGCTGGACTGACGATTGTACAGGAGGGGTGTTTTAATGGTAGAGATGACGATTGACAGTGTGCGTATCGGTCTTATGAATCGCCAAATGGAGTATCAGTACGTTGTCCTTCTGAAGGAAAAAGCAGCCGAGAGGTTTTTACCTATTTTTATAGGCCCTGCCGAAGCTAAAGCCATTCTCATCAAGCTCAAGGGTGAGAGTGTACCGAGGCCGCTGACGCATGACCTGCTGCAAAAAGTAATGGTGACCTTAGGTGTTTCAGTCGATTCAATTATTATAAACGACCTGAAAAGCGATATCTTTTACGCTAAAATAATTCTTAATATAGACGGCAGGCAGGAAGAAATCGATTCGCGTCCAAGCGATGCGCTGGCGCTGGCAATTAGAATGGAAACGCCCATATTTGCCGATGAATCCGTTTTGGAGAAAGCGGGAATACCGCTGGATCAGGATAAAGAGACCGGCGAGCCAATTCTGCAAAAAGAAGAATTCAACGATGTGGAAAGCAAGGGCGGGAAAGTTAGCGAGGAAGAAATGAAGAGGCTATCCGCTTTCCGTGAATTTATAGATAACCTCGATATGGATGATTTCGGAAAACACAAATCATAAAAATTAAAAATCCGTGAAATAATTTAAGCCCCGGGACGATATTTCGGGGCTTGTTTTTTACATGATTCCGGCTGAAAGTATACATATATATGTGTATAAGCCTTGTAAAAAAAACGGAAATAATAAATTTACTCGGCTTGACTTAAACCGTTGTTTTTTGGTATGCTTTTTGACAGGTTATTTAAGGTGGCGGGATGCATAAATGGCAGACAGCCATTAGACTTATCGGGGTGGGGTGGTATATAGCGTTATCCATAGCAGGTGGGACGCTGGGCGGATTATGGCTTGATAGCAAGTTGGATACCAAGCCTGTTTTTATTATTGCCGGTTTGTTCATAGGAATGATTATCGCTTTTTATGGTGTGTATAGAATGATTAAACCTCTTATGAAAAACAATAAAGACAAGGAGAACAGCTAGTGGCGAAAAAGAAAGGCTGTTTGGGTTGTTCTTTCCCCGTAGCAATTGTAGTTGGTCTTGTTATTTTAGCTGTCAGTGTTGTCAGTCTCTTGGGCGGCGCTTTCGGTAATGCATTATTCGGTGATGTCGGGCTTCCCGAATGGCTTTCGGTTTCTGCTCCGCATCCCGAGCTTCCGGCGGCTACCATCTTCCATATCGGAAGTATTCCTTTTACCAATACCATGATAACAGCATGGATAACGATTATCGTGCTGGTCGGTTTCTTTTATTTCGGTACCAGGAACATGAAATTGATACCCGGTCGTTACCAGATGATTATCGAATCCATTATCGGATACATACTCGGCCTGTGCCAGGATATTGCCGGTGAGAAGTATGGACGCAAATTCTTTGCCATTGTAACCACCATTTTCCTGTTTGTTATCGCCAATGCCTGGATAAGTCTTATACCGGGTATAGGCTCCATTATAGTACATACCTCCGAAGGAGAAGCGGAGCTTTTCCGCGGAGTTAATACCGATATCAACTTCCCGCTGGCGCTTGCTCTTGTTTCGTTTGTTTTCGTGGAATACTGGGGCATCAAGACGCTCGGAATTAAATATTTTACCAAGTTTGTTAATACCCACAAGCTGACGTCTTCTATAGGAAAGTTGTTTAAGGGTGATGTAAAAGCCGGGTTGGCCGGTATTTTCTACGGCATCATCGATATATTCATTGGATTTATCGAACTGCTCAGCGAACTGATGCGCGTTATCAGTTTTACCTTCCGTCTATTCGGCAATATGACCGGCGGAGAGATACTTTTACTTATGATGCTCTTCCTGGCGCCGTTCCTGCTGGCCATTCCTTTCTATGGATTGGAACTGCTGGTGGGCTTTATCCAGGCGCTGGTGTTCTCGAGCCTGACGCTGGTATTTGCAAATATCGCGGTCAGTCCGACACATGCCGAAGAATAATTACGGTTATAATTAAAAATAACGATAATACTAAAAACGAGTTAAAAATGAGGAGGCATTAATATGGATGCAGAAGCAATGAAACTGTTAGCAGCAGGTTTAAGTATGGGTTTAGGCGCTATCGGACCGGGAATCGGTATCGGTATCCTTGGTTACGGTGCCGTTCAGGCGGTAGCCAGAAATCCTGAAGCCAGAGGACAGATCTTTACAAATATGATATTTGCGATAGCTCTTGCCGAAGCAGTAGCTATTTATGCCTTGGTTGTATCTATTATTCTACTGTTTGTAGCATAGTCCCGTATAAAGGGAGGAGGTCCTAGTGGAAGGATTAGGTATACATTTATCTTCTTTAATAGCGCAGTTATTAAATTTCGGGCTGCTTTTGCTGCTGTTATATCTGTTTGCTTATAAACCCGTTATCAAGATGCTCGACCAGCGCGCTGCCAAAATAAAGGAAAGCGTAGACCAGACGGAGCAAATAAAGCAACAGGCGGAATTGGCAGAAAAAGAAACAGCCAGGTTAATAGCCGAGGCCAGCAAAGAAGGTCAAAAGATTATAGAACAGGCTACACTAATCGGTGAAGAAACTAAACAAAAGGCAAAACAGGATGCCAAACTGGAAGCTGAGAGAATCATAGCCAAAGCGAAACTCGAAATCGAGAGAGAACGCGATGAAGCTATAGGCGAGCTTAGAAACGCTTTTGCCGATTTAACGGTAATTGCGGCAGGTAAAGTAATCGACCGCTCACTGGATAAGGAACAGCATCGCCAGTTAATAGATAAAGTGCTTGAAGAAAGCAGTATCCTCAGTAAAAATTAGTTTAGTTTAGTTGTGGAGTTATTGTGGCAAAGAAATTTTCTGCCGGGAGATATGCGCAGGCGTTATTTGCTGTTGCGCAGGAAAAGAATAAAGCGGACGAATTACTTGTTGAGTTGGAAAACTTATCCCAACTGAACAGGGATAAGGCTGTTTCGGCTTATTTAAGTAATCCTGCAATCAGCTTTAAGGAAAAGGAATCTGTTCTGGCCGGTAAATTCGAGGGAATAGATTCATCGCTGGTAAATCTTGTTTACCTGTTATTATCAAACGGCAAAATAAACAGGCTTGGCGCAGTTTCCGATGAATATAAACAGATGGTTGACGGCAGCAAGGGTATTGAGAGAGCCGAGGTTATTACGGCTGTCCCCCTTGATGATAAATCCAGGGAAAAAATCAGCAGCCGTCTGGGTGATATTCTGGGAAAGAAAGTGGTAATCGAACCTGAGCGTACCGACCCCGGATTAATCGGCGGGGTTGTTGTCAGGGTCAGCGGGAAACTGCTCGATGGCAGTACTCTCAGTGCTTTAAATAGTTTGAAAAAAGAAATCAGATAGTTTTTATAACTACCAAGTTGTACACAGGAGGTGGGTAATTTGGCTAAAGGACAGGAAATAGTCTCTATTATCAAGCAACAGATAGAGCAATTCGGAACCCAGATAAATCTGGTGGATGTTGGAACGGTGATTGAAGTTGGTGACGGTATTGCCAGGATTTACGGGTTAGCCGGCGTCAAATATAATGAAATGCTTCAGTTCCCAGGTGATGTCATGGGAATCGCCCTTAACCTCGAAGAAGACAGCGTGGCTGCCATTCTTTTGGGCGATGCCGGTAATATTAAGGAAGGCGATGAAGTTCGCTCTACCGGTAAAATCGCTGAGGTTCCGGTCGGTGAAGCTTTAATCGGCAGGGTCGTCGACCCCCTGGGCAGACCTCTGGATGGTAAAGGCCCTATTAAAACCGAAAATACCCGCCCCCTTGAAAGAGTTGCCCCCAATGTCGTTTCAAGAAAATCGGTGAACACGCCTGTACAAACAGGTATTAAGGCCATCGATAGTATGATTCCTATCGGCCGCGGGCAGAGAGAACTTATCATTGGTGACCGCTCTACCGGAAAAACAGCCATTGCGCTGGATACCATTGTCAATCAAAAGAACGGTGATTTACTCTGTATATATGTGGCTATCGGACAAAAGGCGGCCAAGGTGGCACAGGTTGTTGCCAACCTTGAAGCGCACGGAGCTATGGAACACACTATTGTTATTGCTGCCAATGCCTCTGAATCCGTTGCCTTACAGTATCTGGCGCCCTATGCCGGATGTGCTATCGGCGAAGAGTTCATGGAGAACGGCAAAGATGCCTTGATTGTATACGATGACCTTTCCAAACACGGTTGGGCTTATCGTCAGCTATCCCTGCTGCTCCGCAGACCGCCGGGCAGAGAGGCCTATCCCGGTGATGTATTCTATCTGCACAGCCGTTTGCTCGAAAGGGCTGCCAGGCTGAGCGATGAATTCGGCGGCGGTTCTCTTACAGCACTGCCTATTATCGAAACTCAAGCCGGCGATGTGTCGGCGTATATTCCCACAAATGTTATTTCAATTACCGATGGTCAGATCTACCTTGAGCCTGACCTTTTCAACGCCGGTATCAAGCCTGCTCTTAACATCGGTATCTCGGTATCCCGCGTTGGCAGCTCGGCGCAGACAAAAGCCATGAAGAAGGTAGCCTCCAAGTTGAAGCTGGCCATGGCGCAGTACCGCGAACTGGCTGCTTTTGCCCAGTTTGGTACATCCGAACTTGATAAAGCAACCAAACTGCAAATCGATCGCGGCAAGAGAATTGAGGAAGTACTGAAACAATTGCAATTCGAACCGATGCCGGTAGAGAACCAGGTTATTATCCTTTTTGCCGCCATAAACGGTTACATCGATGACCTTCCTGTGGATAAGGTCAGAGACTTTGAAAGCAAACTGCTTAATTCGATTAAAACAACAAACGCCGAACTGGTTAATAAATTAGCGAAAGAAAAGAACTTCGATGACAAGATGGAATCCGAGATGAAAGAAGCGATTGCGGATTTCAAGAAAAGCTTCAAGTATGTCTAGGAGCGTAAATGGCTAATATACGATTGATAAGGCGCCGTATTAAGGGCATAAAGAGTATTGCAAAGATTACCAAGGCAATGGAGATGATTGCGGCCTCGAAGATGAGGAAAGCGCAGGAACATGGCCTGGCCGGTCGTCCCTACTCTGAGAAAATAACACAGGTTATTTCCGACCTGATGGCTGTTTCCAGCGGTCAACCCCTGCATTCCTGTCTGACCGCCAGGGAAGAGGTCAAAAAAATTACCATAATTCACATCACTCCGGACAGAGGACTGGCCGGCGGTCTGGTGGGAAACATTAATCGTATGACCGGCAGGTTTATACTTGAAAAGAATGCCAAAACAGGAGTAATTGCCGTAGGTAGAAAGGGGCTCGACTTCTTGAGAAGGAGCGGGCGTCAAATCGAAGCGGAGTTTACGGGTCTGGGCGACCACCCCGATTTATTATCGACACTGCCGATTTCACACATTGTCCTCGATGAATACCCGAAGGGCGAGACGGATGAGGTTTATATTGCGTATACCAAATTTATCAATACCATGGCACAGGAAGCGGTTATAGAAAAATTATTACCGGTGGAGCCTGCACAGATCCCACCGACCGAGAACGTGGAATATATTTATGAGCCCGATTCCGGGGCTGTTTTAGACGGGCTTATTCCGCGTTTTGTCGAAATGCAGGTCTACCATGCAATTTTGGAATCGATTGCCAGTGAACAGTCTGCCAGAATGGTTGCTATGCGTAATGCAACGCAAAACGCTAAGGAGCTAATTGAGGATTTAACACTGGTTTACAATAAAGTAAGACAAGAAATGATAACCAACGAGTTGCTTGATATCACCGGTGGAACTGCAGCTCTTGAGTAGGAGGAAGTAATGGCAAAAGGTAAAGTAGTCCAGGTTATTGGTTCGGTGGTTGATATTGTATTTCCGCCAGATGAACTGCCGGCGCTTTTTAACGCTGTTGAAATTAAAAACGGCGATGATAAATATGTATTGGAAGTTCAGAGCCACCTGGGAAATAACTGGGTAAGGTGTTTGTCTTTTACACCGACCGATGGCCTCGCCAGGGGTGTTGAAGCCATAGATACCGGGGAACCCATTTCAGTTCCGGTAGGTGAAGGCTGCCTGGGCCGTTTATTCGACGTTACAGGTACCGCACTGGACGGGCTGGGTGAAGTCAAGAGTGCCGATAAATGGCAGATACACCGTAATCCTCCTTCATTCGAAGAGCAGGAATCATCGGTTCAGATGCTTGAAACCGGCATCAAGGTTATCGACCTGATAACACCATTTGCCAAGGGCGGTAAGGCCGGTCTTTTAGGCGGCGCCGGTGTCGGCAAGACAGTTATCATCCAGGAACTTATTCGTAACATTGCTACCGAGCACGGCGGTTATTCGGTGTTTGCGGGTGTCGGTGAGCGTTCCCGTGAAGGAAACGATCTCTGGAAGGAAATGGCCGAATCCGGCGTACTTGCCAAGACCGTTATGGTCTTCGGTCAGATGAACGAACTTCCTGCGGTGCGTTTGCGTGTAGCCCTTACCGGTCTGACAATGGCCGAGTACTTCCGCGATGAACAAAAACAGGACGTTCTGATGTTTATCGATAACATCTATCGTTATACACTGGCCGGTATGGAAGTATCCGCACTGCTTGGGCGTATGCCTTCCGCAGTCGGTTATCAACCCACACTGGCTACTGAAATGGGTCAGTTGCAGGACCGTATCACTTCTACCAAGCAGGGTTCGATTACGTCATTCCAGGCTATTTATGTACCTGCCGATGACTATACCGACCCGGGTGTTGTGGCTACATTCGGTCATCTCGATTCGGTTATCGCCCTTGAGCGTTCCCTGGCTGAACAGGCTCTTTATCCTGCCGTGGACCCGTTGTCTTCCAACTCCAGGATTTTAGCGCCTGAAAACGTTGGAGAAGAGCACTACTTCGTTGCCCGTGAAGTTCAAAGGATTTTACAGAAATATAAGGATTTACAGGATGTTATCGCCATTCTCGGTATGGAAGAACTGAGCGAAGACGATAAACTTACTGTTTACCGTGCCCGCAAGATACAGAGATTCTT
>CAZJMW010000067.1:0-7292 GCA_964547375.1 uncultured Dehalococcoidales bacterium
CCCATTCTCATATCCTGCCTCCTCTCATATCAGCTCGATTAATGTTAAGTCCCATATTCTATTTTTTACATTATAAATCGCCCGCACAGCAATAAACTTCCGATTAACAGCTAAATACTGATTTAAAGAATCCTCAAACCTCCCAAAAACGTACAAGAAATCAGAGTTTTGCTCATGCAAAGATATATCCAGAAGCTGCCTCTGCCGGGAGAACTGGTTGCCTATCTCTCCCCCGATAAGCTCGGCTATGTAGTCGTTCTCACTGCCTCCCCGTGTACTCCACCCATCAGTCTTATCGCCGCCGGTGGTTATCATCCCATTGTATTGCAACTTCGCATTTTTGACAACAGGTGAGAAGTCCCCCAATTTATACTCCAGCTCGCCTATCTGCCCGTGGGCAGCAGCGTCAACTTCGTAATTGACAGACTCATAAGTGCGGTAATTGTTATCGGTAAAGACAACCTCTATATTCCTAAACACAGATTTGATATAACCATCGCCGTTAACACCGTTATAAAGTTTAATGGTTACATCGCCGGAGACAGAAGATAACGACCCCTCGACAGATGTCCACCCCGACCATCCCGGGGGAGCTGTTATGTTGACTGCGTTAAATGTAGTGCCTGCAAAATTACTGAACATACTGGCAAGCACATTTGAGGAATTTGAATTAATAAATCCATAATCGAAACGCACAACTATCTTGCCCCCTGTCACACCGCCCGCAAGTGTTTGATAAATGTATTCCCCGGGCCCCGGCCCTGTTTCTGGTACATTAAGGACGATACCATTAACCTCGCCATAAGAATCAAAAAAAGGAGACAACGATACAACTCCCCCATCACTGGGTGTCCACCCGTCTATCTCTCCTGTATCGAAATCGTCAAAATTAAATTCATAGTTCTGGAGTGCCGACTCGCGGAGCCCCAGGTCTTGAGTTATGTATAATTTACTCATCCCCGGTACTACGGTTATCGTCCCACGCCCGGCATCTAAGAAATTAGACGCATCACCTGCACGGTTTATTTTCTGTAATGGTGTATAAGTTATTGCGGTCTTCGTCGTGGCGTCGGTGAAAGTCCTGCCATACATCGTGGCATCCGTTAGTTCAAGATAGCGGTAGATAATCAACTGCCCCCACTGTTGTATTATTGCCGCGTTGAAAGTTTTCAATATCTCTGTCAGAACTTCGTAGTTTGTCATGCCCTCAAAAACCCATGTATAGAACTCTGACTGGAGTATCGGCGAGTCGTCAACGTCATCATCCATAGCCCCATCGAAGATGTTGACATACTCCGTAAACTGATCAAAACCCAACAGGGCAACTATGTCGTATATCAATTTAGCCCCTGTGCGGCGTGTCATCGTCAGGTCGGTGAAATAGGTATCCTTCAGAAGCCCCAGCCCATCAGTGGCCGAAATGGTCACGACGTATGGAATAACAACGTAAGGCTCCGTCCATGTATTAGCTGTAACCCACCCCGTCCAGAAGAGATCGGTGTCATTATATATGTTTACCTTGTAAGTTAAATTATCGACAGCAAAGAGATCGGCATACTGGAAATCCGTAGTACAATAAACGCTTATCTCTGCAACGGATCCCCTTATGTTTTGCTCGAAGACATTATCAGATGTCGAGGGCCACTCTATGCGCAGCGGGTCCCCGGCCATTGTCATTGTCGTAACCTCGCCGGCGAAGTCATCTTCAAGTATTTCTATCTTCCAGTCGTGCAGTTGCTCGTTAACTACGGATATCTCACCAGATGACCAGTTGGATGCCGTGCCGTTCCATATAGTGACAAACACATCACCGCTTTCAGTAGCAGTTAATTTTATTGTGTTGGCTCCTTCGGCAATAGCTTCGACATTGCTCACAACACCAGAACCAGCCTTGTACAGATAGACCTCCGGAGCATCGCCAGAATTAAGCGTGAGATTAATAGTGACTATAACACTATCACCGGAAAGTATTGCGAAGGCATCATTTGCTTTGTAAGTATAGGCATAGGCGGAACCATCTGTTATGGCTGATGTTATTTCCGTGTCCGATGTTGT
The DNA here is from genome assembly GCA_964547375.1 of uncultured Dehalococcoidales bacterium. Lineage (GTDB taxonomy): Bacteria > Chloroflexota > Dehalococcoidia > Dehalococcoidales > UBA5627 > UBA5627. The sequence goes on from CAZJMW010000067.1 coordinate 2,056, forward strand.
CAGCGTGTCATAACCGTCATTATCCCACCCCGTAATAAGGTTACCCTCGGTACGGTCGTAACCGAAAACGTCCGAAAACTCACCCCTATATTTGACAGCATAGGCCATTATGTCTGCCCTCCTTGCAAGGCCACAGCCCTGCGATTACTGATTAATATGTCTGACCCCTTTAGAATGCCCTCGACCTGGATGGTCATTGTCTGCGTCTGTATTCCTTTGCTGGCACTGCTGTAACTACCCCCGCCGCCACCACCACCACCGAGTGCCTGCACACCTTTAGAGGCTGCTCCTTTTATTAACGACCCTATCGCAATGGCAGCAAGCCCGGCACCTATGGCAGCCGTTGCGCTGATAGGGTCGGGAGACTTAGAGAGAATAGAAAAGGCCAGCATAGCAGCACCGTAGGCTACTAACATTTTACCGATGTTGGCGATGAATGAACCCATGCCGCCAAGTATATTATTAAACACCCCCTCAAGATTGCCGGACCCGATACCCTCGAATATCTGCTCAACACTATTTGTTACCACATCAGCCATATCCATAAAGGCCGATTGAAGTGTGCCGGTCCAGTTGTCGACCATAAAGACAGCTTCATTCATATAGCTATCCATGCCGTTCATAAACGCCGCACCCGCTTGTTCTCCCATTGGGGCAAGTGTACTTATAAGTTCACTTAGCGGCCTAACAACATCAACAGGCGGCTCTATGGTTCTAACATTTGCGGTTGTAACCATGCCGCCAGAAACGGCTTTAATTTGTGGGCTTTTATCCCTTTCGGCATTAAGGGCCTCAACAGCCGCCTTCTCTGCTTCTAAGGCTCTTATGTGTGCATATATTTCGGTAATAACATCAGTTCTGGCAGTGCTGGTTTTAGCTAAGTTTTCACGAAGAGTATTAATTTCCTTATCGATAGACTCCATAGTTTTAATTTCCACTATGGCAGCCTTGTCCTTCCTGTCCATTAATGCCAATTCCTCTTCTCTCGCCAAGGCTAATTCCATAAGTTTTTTCGACTCTTCATCTGTCCGCTTAGATAAAGTATCCATTGCGGTTAACAGACTTTCAAGGTCGTAATCTTTAAACGTGTCAGCAAAGGCCTGCGAGCGTTCTTGGTATTCAAGATAGTCCTTCTTAAATACTATCTTCATCTTTTCACCAAACGTAAGGGCCTTATCACCCATCAGGTCGAAGAATATAACCCACTCGTTTAGGCTTGTTTTAAGCGATTCTGAGGCCAGTATATTTTCACCGAATGACAACTTAACCTCTTGCCATTTGGCTTTAATCTGCTCAATCTTTACGCCCGTAGTTTCAATTATTCCGCCAGCCTTCTGCATCTCTTCGGCTGCAATCTTCCCAACAGCTCCGGCAACGTCCGCAACGGTCGTTAACTCTACACCCGCACCCTTTAACTCCTCACGAAGACGAACGGCAGATATACCGAGGTTGTCGAGGATCAGCGGAGACTTACGACCGATACCAAGTACAATACTTTGGACCAAATAGTCAACCGACTGACCTGTTTCCTGCGCCCGCTTTGTGGCGAACTCCAACAGCGAAGCTAATTGATTCATCGGAAGCTGGAAGTTTGAAGCCATAACGGCCCGCCTCATAAGCTCCAATTCCGATACCGTTCCCTTCGTCGCACGCTTTAGATCATCAAGTAATTTAGGATTGCCTATTCTTTCAAAAGCCGCCTTGATACCCTCGGCCTCGGCTGCTAACTGAACGGCCTCTTTGGTAAAATTAACAATGGCACGCACTCCAAAAGCTGCAGCAATGTAGCCACCTATCTTCTTGACGGTAGCACCGAAGTTAGTCATCTTCTTGTTGCTGTCCGCAAGCGCACTCTTGAGGTCTTTATTATCCCCCTTAATCCGTACTATCAGGCTGTTTAGAAATCCCATTGAACAACTTATTTTTAATGTTTTCTATCTCTTCCGGCGATAGCTTCTCCGTCTTTACCTTCTTGTCGCCCTCTAATTTATACAAATCCGAAGGAGTTCGAGGCTTCTGGGATTGTTTAATATTAGGGTTGCCAACAATGGCGATATAATTAATCTCACGTGCAAGCCATGCGACATCTCGCTCCCACCGCTTCCAGTAACCACTTGCGGCACAATTAAACTCGTAAAGGCTTGACGTTCTCCATCGCTCAATCGTCCATCCCAACTCACCAAGTGCAAATTCCCGTAGCTCATCCCATGTCGTTTTAACTACTTTTTTTTTTGACCTACGCCCTCCTTCAGCTTACCCATTAAGTCCTGCATACACGTAGCAAACTTAATAGCCTCTCCCCGGCTCATGTGTTCCATCCAATAAGCAGCGTGACCGATGCCATACTTCGGCCTCTTGTACTTCTCCTTACAAGCTGATAAGTAACCCTCAAGTAAGATGGCGAGAGTAAAATCATACGAGTCATGCTCTCCCATCTGCCAAAATTCAATCTTGAGACGATCACAGGCGGCCTCGATTGTGCCAATGTTAAACACGAAGTCAAGCTCTACCTCACGGTAGAACAGACCCCGCTTCATTGGTACTTTAAGTTTTGAAAACATAAATATTCGATGTTGAGAAATTACTTGCGTCGGAGTTCTCTATCCTTAGAGTACCGGCGGCAGCGTCACCCGTAGCCGTGAGCGTAATAACATTAACGCCCGATGCTAAGTTGGCCTGGTTGCTTATGTCGCCCGAATCATCAAGGACAATCGCCGGAACCTGACCCGAGGTCAGAGTAAGGACGGTTATAACCTTGAAGACATCATCAGTAACAACGGCTATTGCATTACTGTTAGCGTAAGCAGCACCTGCAGCATTGATTGCCGAAGTAATAGCCGACGTAGACGAGGACGTAAACGTATCATAGTCTCCGTTGGTCCACTCGGTAACAAGTCCGCCTTCAAGGAAGTAAACCGGACCGCTGGCCTGGATGGATCCCGACAGCGTAACGGGCGACTCCATGTCTGCCACCAGGGATATATTTGAGACATCCCCCTCGAAACAGATAGGCACACCCAAACCGTTTATCACAACAACGATGTTTGTCCTTGCCGTGATGTAGGCTATCAACTCCTCGGCACTTAAATCCTCGGTCGAGTAGAGCGCATCGAAGTCAACAGACGACCGGCGCAGGCCGTTGATGTGACTCGCCCACCCGTTGTCACTCTTGCAGGAAGCATCGGGTAAATCCTGCTCGAGATTAAAGGTGCCGCTTCGTTCACAGGCTATCAGTGAGCCATCGGAATAGATAAGCACATTGGTTCCATTTATCTTGCTCATGTCGAAGAAATTAAATGGCTGCCAGTGCGCCGTTGCCCTTTATCGATCCGGAGAATGTCACCGGCGATTCCATGTCAGCCGTTACCGTGAGGTTAACGAAAGTGCCATTGCCGGTCCATCCCGAAGTACCTGCGTCGGGTGTGAACTTGATAACACTATCCGCTGTCCTTCCGACAATGATAGCGATGATCTCGTTTGCTGTCAATCCCGACCCTGTAAGATCATACATACCATCAAAGTCTATTGACCAGTTGCGCACACCGTTTATGTGAGTATCCCATCCGCTGTCGTCCTTGTTAGTGGTGAGCGGAAGGTCCTGCTCGATGTTTAGTGTGCAAGAAGTAGAGTGAAGGATTTTATCCGCCCCACTCAATACTGTGAAAACTGTCCCATTTAATTTTGCCATCGTCCTAAATATTAATTGTTTATATTCCTGTTACATCTATATAGCTTACATATTGTTAAAATATTAGAAATTCATAAATATCAATGATCCTCTGTATCTGCCTCCCGTCCTTCATGTCTTCACGTGTTTCGGTCGATCCTGCCAATCGAAAATAGGTAAGCGCAAAATCCGTCATCGAGAATACGCCCCCTTTACTTGTCACGAGCAGTTGACGCGTCTTGTCGTTTATTGCCCTCACTCCTGTCATTGCGGGGTTGGTTGTTTTGCTCTCATCGACCGACTCAACAGCCATCGTCCCCGTGTAACCCCAGTTATCCTTCGTCCCCTCCTCACGGTCGATGTATGTCGAGATAAGGACGTAGGCACGGTTGGTCTGCCCCATCTCCCTGTTCTTATAAACAGGATAGGTTACACCAGAAATGGTTACGTTACCATTCAGGACTGTGTAAATAGCATCGACCAACGCGCTTGCAGGATTCCTCATTTGTTAAATTTCTCAGTTATTTTGTTTAATTCTTTTTCAATATATTCGGACAATTTCGGGGTGTTTTTGGTGACGGAAAAATTAATAAAGCTATCATATTCAAACTCTATCTTCGGGCCATAATTAACGTTGGTCCCAACATACACCTCAAGGTCCTGCATCGGGATACCGAAGCTGCCATCACCTGTACCGCTTTCCGATATGGGTGTGAAGCTATTATCGCCCTTTACCTCCGAGTGAACAGACGAAGCCAGCCTACCTGTAACCCAGTGCCGGGCAGAGCCAAGTCTACCATTCAGTCTCAACTTTGCATCCGTTTCAATATTTAAGGCTCCCCGCCACAAACCTCGCATCAAAGCCTTAGCCGCATCAACACCATAACTCTTGATTGATGCGTTAACCTTAGCGAGACTTGCCCGGTCAACCTCTATGTCAATAAACTTAGACACCCGGAGAAGCAAATGTTATTCCATAAATAACTCCCGCGTCGCCACTCTTAACCGTGACAGCCTTGATGGTCTTACCCTCACCGGCAGAGATAATAAGCCCTGCGTGAAGTGTGTCTGTATTAGAGGCAGTGTTCATTAGGGTCAACATATTGGCATCCGCACTATCTGTTAAGGTCGTTAAGATAACATCAGTAGCCACCCATATACGGTCAAAGGCAAGTCCTGTCTTAGCCCCGTCGGCCGCGTCAATGCGATAAGGAGGTACGCCACCACCCATCATCGCGTCCAAATACTGTATGTTCTTCATAATTCAAATTCTATTAATTGTTCCACAAATCTCATAGTGTCCCAGGTGATGAGTGTCTGCGCCCCCCCCTGCGCGTCATATTTGACATTATACAGATCGGAAACGACACGGTAAAGGCACTGTATGGCTATATCGTCAGAGGCACCGGCGATAAACTCAACATCCAGGGTGTTGTCTGATGTCCCTGTCGATATCAAACTCAACGGGTACACCTCAAACCTTTTAAGCCCCTTCGAATAGTAATCGATATCGACATCGTTTATCTGCACGGAGGTTATCGAAGTACATGGAGTAAACGGTAATGCATAC
>CAZJMW010000068.1:0-7070 GCA_964547375.1 uncultured Dehalococcoidales bacterium
TCTTGCGCGCCTGCGGGTCTTTAGCCCCTTTGACGATAGAAGGGATGATGCGCAGTCCTACCAGAATTGGCAATACCACCGAATAGGCGATGATGTTGCCGGGTTCCCCGAACCCCCACAGTATAAAAGGCAGGGCGATAAAGCCGGCCATCATCGACAGCCTGAGGTTGCTGGTGAGGAAGGCTACTATTAGCATAATCCCGAATGCTATTGCGGTAGCAACAGGCGCCAGGGCAAGGAAGATGCCGATGACGGTTGCTCCACCCTTGCCGCCACCGAATTTGATAAAAACCGACCAGTTATGGCCGATAACCGCCGCCAGCCCGGCAATGAAAACGATTATGATTGAAACGCCCAGCCACTGCGCCACAAGGATTGCCAGTACGCCTTTCAAGACATCGCCGGCAAATACCAGCAAGCCTGTAACCGTACCGATTTCCCGCAGGGCATTGGTGGTGCCGACGTTGCCTCCGCCCATATTGCGGATATCGACGCCCTTTTTCAATCGCCCCGCGATGTAGGCAAAGGGAACGGCTCCCAAAAGATAAGCAATTGCTATAGCCAGAATCGATTGTACTATCATCTTATACCACCGCGTCAATCTTTAACATGTCATCATTAGCGAGCGTTTTTACAGCTTCAGCCTGATAGCCATTTTCCTTCAACCTGTCGCAAATCTGAAGTGCTTCACTTTTGTTTTTTAGCATAGCATAAAGTGTTGGGCCGGACCCGGCAAGATGTACACTTGCGGCACCGGCTGCTAAAAAATCGTCCCGGCACCTATCCAGCCCGTCGTATATACTGTATGCCACCTGCTCGAATACGTTGAAAAGCGATTCATACCCGATATCAGCACCCACTGCCAGTTTACTTATCAGGTTGTCAGTCTTTTCTCCTTTGGTAAAATGGCCTGCATTCAGCGCCGAGTACAATTTCCCCGTTTTACCGGCAGTTCGATTTACCTTTGGCATCAGCAGAACCACCCACATCACGGGCAGGGATGGCAGCGGGCTGACGATTTCCCCTCTGCCCTGCATCAGCGCCGTGCCTCCCGATAAAAAGAAAGCGATATCCGAACCGAGCTTTGCGGCAAACTCTGCCATTTGCTCCGGGGTATAACCCAACCCCCAGAAAGTATTTAATCCTTTAAGTGTGGCGGCGGCGCAGCTGGAATCGCCGGCCAGCCCGGAAAGCAGCGGGATTCTCTTTGTTAGACTAATCTTGACACCTTTGGTACAGGCGGAGTGTTCCCTAAGCAGGTTGGCTGCCTTCAGAATGAGGCTTTCACCTGCCTGCCAGTCGGGGTCTTCGCATATAACCTCGATGCCGCTGCCTGTTTCGAAAGAAAGCACATCGCACAAGTCAACGGCCTGTATGACGCTGGCGATTTCGTGGTAGCCGTCTGCGCGTTTTCTCAGCACCTCGAGCGTCAAGTTAATCTTGGCAGGCGCCGGAACCGTCAGCATGGCTTAAGCTCCCGTAAACTTTCCATAACTCTCCCCATTCATTAAGCGAGAGCGTTTCCGCCCGGCGCTTCGGGTCTATTTTGGCTTCTCCAAGCAGGATAATCGCTTCCTCTTTAGTGCACTTCAACCCCTGCGCCAGCGAATTCGGCAACTGCTTGCGCGAAGCCGTAAAGCCGGCCCTGACAAGGTTGAAAAAGCCGTCTATATCATCGATATCCAGCGCCGGTTTGTCATAAATTTTTATTTTCAATACGGCGGAATCCACCTCCGGCGGCGGATAAAAACTTTGTGACGGAACGATTCTGACTATTTCGGGTTTGCCGTAGAACTGCACACTCATACTAAGCAGGCTCATCTTTCCCTGCCCGGCGGCAATCGCCTGTGCCACTTCTTTTTGCACCATTACCACGATAACCGAAGGCTGCGGCGATGCTTCCAGAAAATAGCGCAGCACGGCAGAGGTAATATAATAGGGCAGATTGGCTACCACTTTATAGCAAAGCGGCTTGCCTTTCAGCGCATTTACCGCTGCCGGTTCCGACAGCAGTTCCTGCGGTTTTACTTTAAGGATATCCTTGTTGACTACCGTAAAATTCGCAACCGCCGACATCTTTTTTTTCAGAATTTCCGCCAACCGGTCGTCAAGCTCGACGGCGATAACGCCGCCGGCCTTCTTTACCAGTTCTTCGGTCAGCACACCCAGCCCCGGCCCCACCTCGATAACGACATCGTCCGGGTTCAGTTCGGCAGCTTCAGCTACTGTTGTCAGCGCCTCTTCGTCAACTAAAAAATGCTGCCCCAGTTTCTTGCGCGCTTTCAAATCGAGGCGCTGTAAATAGCGCTGCGTTTGCTCCAGTAAATCCATGCGCCGGCTGCTGTTACTCACTTTTTATAAACCTTTCTCTAAACGCGATATCAGTCGCACCGGCAGGTTGTGTTTAACCATTTTTTGCTGCGTCAGCTTGATATCATACGGAACGCGGTGCAGCCTTATCATTTTAGCTTCGCTGTTATATATGGCATAGCTGGCTCGCGGGTCGCCGTCCCTGGGCTGCCCCACCCCGCCCGGGTTGATAATCATCTTGTCTTTTCCCAGCACCACGCCGACACTTTCGGAAAGCGGCAGGTTGGGGCAATGCCCGTCCTCTTCCAGCTTGAAGACCAGCGGCATGTGGGAATGCCCCACCAGGCAATATTTGGTTCTGAAATAATCGAAATTAATCAACGCGATGCTTGGCGACATGATATATTCCCACAATGGGTCGCGCGGGCTGCCGTGCACCAGCGTAATATCTTCGCGCTCGATGACCTCGGGCAAAGCATTGAGGTATTCCATATCTTCCGCTGACAGAACGCGTGACGTCCAGCGGCAGGCCGTAGCGGCTTCGGGATTCAAAAGGTAGCGGGCATCCAGTTTGCCGGTGCAGAAGACATCGTGGTTGCCGGATACTGCGATATGTTTGCGGCTGCACAGCAGTTTGATACACTCGCCGGGGTCCGGCCCGTAACCGACGATATCCCCCAGCACCCATATCTCCTCAATCCCGCCGCGCCGGTCGATATCCGCAAGCACCGCAGACAGGGCTTCCAGGTTGGAATGGATATCGGCCAACAATGCGTATTTCATGACAGCATTATCATACCATAATACAGGTCTGATTCTGTATATTTTTTACCCTTTTTAATTGACCCTTCAAAGCTATTTGTGCTACACTAGTGGCAACAATATGGAAATTAACTGGCTGGGTCATTCGTGTTTTAGAATCAAGGGAAAGCAGGCGACTGTCATTACAGACCCGTATTCCCCCGATACCGGCTATACGCTGGGAAAACAGAGTGCCACAATCGTTACCGTCAGCCACGGGCATCCCGGTCATTCCTGTAGCGGCGGCATTAACGGCGAACCCCATTTGGTTACAGGCCCCGGCGAATACGAAATCAGCAATGTACTGATTATCGGCCTGGCATCCTATCACGATAATGAAAAGGGTGCGGTCAGGGGTAAAAATACCATCTACCTGATTGAAATGGATGATATAACCATCTGCCACCTGGGAGACCTGGGGCATACTTTGACCGAAGACCAGACGGAAGAACTGGGTAATGTCGATATACTGATGCTGCCGGTCGGTGGCATCTCCACTATAAATGCAGCCACTGCTGCGTCCGTCGTACGCCAGATTGAACCGAAAATAGTGCTGCCGATGCACTACGGGACGCCTCTGCTGAATCGCGAACTGGACCCGCTGGACAAATTTTTAAAGGAAATCGGCACGCACGATATCTCTCCACAGCCTAAGCTGACAATCACCAAGAACAACCTGCCGCTGGTGATGCAGGTTACCGTACTCGATCTCTAAAGCAACCATTCTGAAAACCGCTTTTATCTATCTAACGCCTTTTTGCGACTATTACCAGTATTGCCGACAGTAGTAAAACTATCAGCAGAGCCATGAACCCCAATACGTAATAGAGCCAGTCCGGGATTGTAAACATTTGCTGTAGCGGTGCAGTCGCCAGTGATGTTTGAATGATGGTTACGGTCGGAAATTGTGCGGTTATCGTGGTTGAAACCACTTCAAAGGTAGTAAAAGAAGCTGTCGATTGAGTAGACTGCGTTTGCATTATACCGGCACTCGTTGTAGTTGATGCTGCTGTTGATGTCGATGTCTGAGCGCTATCAGCCGCTATGGTAGCAAATACCCCCGCCCCGCTCCAGCTGCCGGTTGCATCCGGGCTGATGGCGCGTACGCGCCAGTAATAGGTGGTGTTGTGTGTAAAGTTATATGGATTCTGCCAGGCATTAACGGGTATGGCAGTGGCGCCCGCCAGCCGTACCACCGGATTCCTGAAATCGTACTCGGTCGAAATTTCCAGTTCATAGGTCTCGGCACCGCTAACTGCCGTCCACTGGAATAATGGGTTTACCGGGATATTTACAGCGCCCGCAGCCGGTGATTGCAGTGCGGGAACTGCCGGTTCCATCATTGGTTGCGGTGTAAAAGACCAGACTTCCGACCAGGGGCTTATAAGCGGTGTCGCTGCCATAATGCGCCAGTAATAAATACTGCCGGCTTCCAGCGGGTTCAGTTTAACGGAACAGGCAGTGGTGGTATCTTGGGCAATAATCGAAGAGGAGCTAAAACTTCTATCGTCGCTTAACTGCCAGCGGTAACTGCCGGCGCCCTCCAGTGATTTCCAGTCCAGGGAAATATTCTTGATGTCTGTTCCTGAAAGAGTGCCCTTTACTGTCGAACGGTCTGATGGAGAACTGAGAGCAACTTTTTGCGAGAGGGTGTCTTTAAAAAATAGTAGCGCGTTGTGGGTGGTATCAATCGACCAAAGCGTATTGCCTGTCATCCATAAACTTGTAAGAGCGCTATCGTCATAAAGTCCTGCGCTAAATGTTTCGAAGGTATGTCCCGAAGCCGCGTCGAGGCAGCGCTCCATGCCGCCTCCTGAGATAACCTGCTGGTAATTAACGGCATACAATACACCGTTTTCAGCCACTCCCAGGGCACCGACCATGGCGCCTGCCGGCAGAGTATTATCGATGGCTTCCCACGCGCTGCTCTTTCCGATTGCGAAACTGTAAATCCCGTTATCGGCCATATCTCCGGCAGCGTAGACCACATCGTTAAGCGCATATTCGGCATCGAAAGCCACGCTTATACCGCCTTCAAGCGGTGATGATATATTGCCCAGCGGAGTAAACGTAATCCCTTCGTCAGTGGAAATGTAAACTCCGCCGTTGCAGTTGCCTGCCAGTACGGTTTTATCGTTTGAGTAATCAGGTGAGAGCGCAATCGATGACAGTGTCTGGTTGCCGGCGGTTGTTTTATATTTGTAATGGGAGCCGCTGTCGACAGTACGGTAGAGCAGGGCGTTGGTGCCGTCGAATCCCGAGATATAAAAAGAGGTATCGCTGATAATTTCCCATTGGTCTACCATAAACGGCATACTCCTTGCCGAAAAGCTTTGCCCTTTGTCGCCGGATTTCCAGAGCGTCTGGTTGCCGTTTTCGCTGCCGCAGAAATAAAGCACATGACTTCCGTTTCCATACTGCGGAGAAAGAGCGATTTTATCGATGCCGGTAAAGCTGCCCGGAGAACCGCAAAATACTCGTTGCCAGATTTTGCATCCGTCTGTCGAGCGCCAGATGCTGTATTCGTTCCCCCAGCTAAGCAGAAAGAGCGTTTCATCAATTTCATAGCCGGGCGAAACGGCGGCTTCGATAATAATATCCACCGTTGTATCAATCAGCCCGCACTGGTTCCAGTTGATGCCCATGTCAAGACTGACTGAGAAGGCGCTTTCGCTGCCGGTAGTAACACAGAAGGTTTTGCCGGTGTTTTTATAACCGTGTGATATTGTTATTGCCGTTACCCCCTCGCCTGATGGGGATTTATTGCTTTTTTGCCAGCTGTTTCCGCTATCCGGGCTGATATAGATATTATTTCCGGCGGCGGTTCCCGCCACCATGGCGATATCACCGATACTGCCGCAGATATCAAAACCGGCTATATCAATGCTTTCCAGTCCGTACGCTGCGGCAATATTCAGGTCTTCGGCAATCGACTGCCCGGGATTGCTCTGTCCGTAAACGATATAAACATCGCCGTCACCTGTTCCTGTATCAATGGCTGCATATAAAACACAGTTGCCGCTGTGAACGTCAGAAAAGTAGTCATCAGGAAAAGCAATTTCAGCTGTTTCGGTTACCATGACAGGATTTTCCGTTATACCGTCTTTTAATATCGCGTTAGCGATAGTGCCATTCCAGGCATTGCTGCCTTCTTTCCATGTAATAAAACTATTGGTTTCATCGTTTGCCAGGGCGATTATAAAATTATCCTCCGGAAAGTTTGGGGCAAAGGCTACGGAGTATACATCACAGCCTGCCAGCCCCAAATCCTGCCACTGCATGACTACATTGCCATAAATTGCATATATACCGCCGAATTGGCCGCTGTTTTGGTTTTTAGTTCCGACCAGAATGGCGATACTGCCATCATACTGCGACACATCGATCGAGGTAATCACAGTGTCCGGGTCTGTGAAGCGGTTTGATAATGAGGCCACAGTTATATTTAAATCATTGGCGCATTTAAATATATTGTATGAGGTTGCAGAGTAAAGCGTGTTGTCCTCTGTAATAACCATATCGATAATTGCTTCGGTACCGTTGCCGATAGCCTGCCAGCTTTGCCCGTCGTCAAGCGATTTGTAGAGATTCGAAGGCATTCCGGTTACTCCGGCATAGAGGATGCCGTTACTGTCTGCGGCAAGGCAGGTTATGTCCGAACCGCTTGCCAGCAGCCAGTCGTGTTCGGCTCCCTGCGTGGGAATATTTGCCTGCTGCCATCTGGCAGCATTCGAGGTGCTCGCGGCGATGTTTTCATAGCCATTTGGTATGGCAATAAACACCGCCAGCGCTGCTATAAGGCACATAAAAAGCTTAAAAAAAGACATAGGGCTATTTTATAACATATATAGAAATAAAGTCAAAATGTGCTTGACAAAAAGGCTTAATATGTGCTTTATTGTGACGTTTTTATCTTCCTCAGGCACTGCGGCGAGAGAGCATTTAGTAAACGATACGGT
>CAZJMW010000069.1:0-7013 GCA_964547375.1 uncultured Dehalococcoidales bacterium
CAATTAAATATACTGCCGGACCGTCTGATTTAACGGTATTTCTTATAAAAAAATCAGGGGTTGTTTCATATTTCATAACAGGCGCCGATAAACGGGGCGTTATCATCGATAACTTTAACTGGCATGTTTATCAGCTAATTTCTCCTTAATCTATCCGACGGTTAATAACGGTAAGCGGTTATTTGAAATATTTCCGCTTATCTCCGTCCGCGTTTATATTTATTATGGCAATTATAATTTATGAACTAAACCATGTGAGATAAAAGAATTAAAACTTTCCGGTTTTTTGCCGAAGACGGAAATACAATGCAAAAAGCAGGGGGATTTTAGTAAAAAACGCGACATGGAAAAACTGAGACAGGTGTTAAATGGTCACATCGGGAAAATCAACGACAAGGGGTTTTTAGAAAATCAAACCGGAGTAAAAATTTGCCCGGGAATAATTATTGCATATTTTTCGGGCTGAGAGGTTTAACAGGATGAAAAATTATTCAGTTTTAAATTCTTGAATCGAACTTATATAAACTCCTTTAATTATAATGACAAAAAACACATTTACATATACGTCGTCAATGTTTTATGCCTCTTTTATGCCCGCATTGTAACATGTATGCGGCAAAAATATCAACCAAAATATTAATTATCGGTTACTTTTGTAGTGTTTTATCAGGTATAATAAAGGAACAATACGATTTATTTTCGAGGTAAAAATGTCAGCGATATTATGTATCGGCGGCAGCCCCAGGGCGGGCGGCAACTGCGATATCCTTATGAGGCATTTTCTGAAAGGGATACAGGACGCTGAGGTTCCCGGCGAAGAAATCCATCTCAGGGATTATCAATTCCAATCCTGCACCGGTTGCGAGAGATGCAGGAAGGATAAGCGCTGCACCGGACTATCGGATGATATGCAGTTTCTTTATCCGAAAATCAGCCGTTCGCAGGGGTTGATATTGGTATCGCCTGTCCATAATTACAACATAACCGCCATGATGAAGGCTTTTATAGACAGGTTATACTGTTACTATGAATTCGATGTCCAACGACCGGGGAAATGGTCCAGTCAACTGCAAAACCAGGGCAGAAAAGCAATTATCGCCGCTGTGGGTGAGCAAATCAGTCCCGAGGATAGCGGAATAGAACTGGCATTAAAGGCGTTGAGGCTGCCACTGGAGGCTTTGGGTTATGAGGTTATTGCCGAGTTGCCGGTTAGCGGCGTTTTTCAAAAAGGCAGAATATTAAAATATCCTGAAGTTTTAAGGATTGCCGAATCTCTCGCCAAAGAACTTGCCACCGTCATTTAAAAACTATAAAACCCCTGGTTGTTTATAGCTCCAATATAGTGATTATTGTTTCGGAAAAGGCTTAATTTAGCTATAAATATTGCCAAAAAGCCCTAAAAAGATTGACAAATGGTTGTAGTAAAAGTTATTATTAAAAATCAAATGCAAGAGGGGGAATAGATTTAAATACGTTGTTTTTTACTTAAAAATATATTTTTTTATTGTTAATTTGTCAACAAATTTCTAATTATTTTCTATTCAACATTCCATCCGACACCCAGGGTGGTAATTCTAAGCGGGTTGCTGCCCACTATCTCAAGCTTATATGTTCTTTAACGCGGTTTTTTGTGCCGTGATGGAACTCTTGCGCTAAATAGTAACCGATTTTAATTGTAAAGGTATATTATGACTGCTAAGATAGAAGCTAAAAACCTGGTAAAAATATACGGGGAAAATACCGATAAAGCGCTGGAACTCTTTAACCAGGGTCTCTCGCGCAGCGAAATCATCCAGGAAACCGGCCTGACAGTAGGTGTAGCCGGCGTCAATTTCGAAATCGCTGAAGGCGAAATATTCGTGATTATCGGGCTGTCCGGCAGCGGAAAATCCACTCTGCTGCGCTGTATCAACGGTTTACTTATGCCAACCAGCGGTTCGCTATTGGTTGACGGCAGCGCGGTGGAAAAACTGAATGAAGAGGGGCTGCGCAAACTTAGGGGTGAAAAAATCAGCATGGTATTTCAGCACTTTGCACTGCTGCCTAACCGGACTATTACAGATAACGTTGCTTTCGGGCTCGAGCTCAGAGGCACTCCGCTGGAAGAAAGGCGGGAAAGGGCGCAGGAAGCACTGATTAAAGTAGGTTTGGAAGAGTGGAAAGACAAGCTTCCCGAAGAATTGAGCGGCGGAATGAAGCAAAGGGTAGGCCTGGCACGCGCCCTGGTTATGGATTCAGATATCCTTTTAATGGATGAACCGTTCGGCGCCCTCGATGCCCTGATACGTGCCGAAATGCAGGAGGAGTTGATATCGCTGCAGCGGGAAATCAAGAAGACGGTAGTCTTCGTAACCCATGACCTCGATGAAGCCTTAAGGCTCGGAGACAGGATTGCCATTATGAGAGACGGCGCCATTGAACAGGTCGGCACCGCTGACGAAATTCTCTCCGACCCGGCCAATGAATATGTAGAGAAATTCCTGCAGGGTATCGATGTATCCAAGATACTGGATGCCAACAGCATCTCCAAGTGGCCGCGCGAAGTCATCAGGGAAACCGAAGGCGTATCTGTTGCCTTGCACCGTATGAAAAAAGCCGATACCGATTATCTTTTTGTGCTGGGCGCCAGGAATAAGCTGGTCGGAATGATATTGCAGGAAGACGTTTTAAAACTGGCTAAAGACAAACAGAAAAGCATTCAGGATATTATCAAAGAAACAAACAGCGTCCAGTCAAATACAATTATGAGAGATGTCTATCCGGAATTGCGCAACGCCGAGAAAGACCTGGCGGTTGTCGATGAGAAAGGACGTTTCCTGGGGGTAATCACTCATAGTATATTGCTGATGACACTGGATGAACGCAAGGGAGGTGATGGGATTGCCGAGTCTTGAATTACCAAAACTGCCTTTAGGTGATGCCATCGAGTGGTTTGTCAGGTGGCTGATTAAAAATCTCGATGCAATCTTCGATTTTATCAGTGATGTGCTTGATGCCATTAGCGGCGCATTCAGTGACGGTTTACTATGGGTGCACCCGATATTTCTCATCATTATATTCGGTGTACTTATATGGTTAATCACTAACAAATTCACAGCCATTCTAAGCGCAATCGGCCTGGCGCTGGTTTGGAATATGGGTCTCTGGCCGCAATTAATAAACACCCTTGTACTGGTGGTCGTTGCCGTGGTTATTGCACTCTTTATCGGAATACCGACCGGTATTTTGATGACACGTAGTAAAAAATTCGAGGGCTTTATGCGGCCGGTGCTTGATTTTATGCAGACCATGCCGCCCTTTGTTTACCTGATTCCGGCTGTAATGCTGTTCGGTATCGGTGTGGTTCCCGGCCTTTTTGCCACCGTTATATTTGCCATTCCGCCGCCTGTACGCCTGACTTATCTCGGTATAACACAGGTTCCTCTTGAGACGAAGGAAATGGCAGTCGCTTTCGGTGCTAACGACCGGCAGGTACTGACTAAAGTCGAGTTGCCGCTTTCGCTGCCGAGCATTATGGCGGGTGTTAATCAATGCATCATGCTGGGTATCTCGATGGTGGTTATTGCCTCGATGATCGGAGCAGGTGGTTTGGGTGAAGTAGTAATGCGTTCCGTCAGCCGGCTTGACCTGTCGCTCGGTTTTGAAAGCGGGCTTGCTATAGTCATACTGGCGATGGTTTTGGATAGAATGAGCCGTAATATAGGTTCGGGGAAGCAAACTCCGCTATCCCGGATATTGGAATGGTATAAGCAGCGTAGAAAAAAGAAAGAAATAGAGCAGGCAGCTTAAATTAATATAAGCAGCTATGTAAAGAAAGGGGGGATGCCCAATAGATAAAGTATCCGTGAGGATAACCTAAAACTATTAGAAAGAGGAGGAAAACATGTTTAAGAAAATTGGTTATTCAATGGTAGCGTTACTTGCTACTGTCATTTTATCAGCCGGACTCGTGGCCGGTTGCGATTCAGGGTCAAAAACAATCAAAATTCCCTACGTTCAATGGGCTTGCGCCGAAGCAGAATCTCATATTGCACAGTATCTCCTGGAAGAGATGGGATATGAAGTGGAACTCAGCACTGTTCAGGCGGGCGTTATGTGGACATCTGTTGCTAACGGTGACGCCGATTTATTTACTACCGCCTGGCTGCCTTATACGCACGCTTCCTACTGGGAAGAATACGGCGATGATGTCGAAAAGTTAGGTGTGCTTTTCGACCAGGCAGTACTGGCACTGGTGGTGCCTAGTTATGTTACCATAGATTCGATTGCCGAGATGAAAGACTATAAAGATGAGTTTCAGGGTCGAATCGTTGGTATCGACCCCGGTGCAGGTATCATGGAGGCTACCCGTAATACCCTGATGCCGGCTTATGGTTTGACGGACTGGAACTTGATGGAATCCAGCGAAGCCGGCATGATATCCGAACTGGAACGCGCTATAAACAAAGGGGAATGGATAGCCGTAACCGGCTGGGCTCCGCATTGGAAGTTCTTCGCCTATGACCTGAAGATTCTCGATGACCCTGAACTTTCCTATGGCGGAATGGAAGAAATTGTTATTATCGGCAGAGCCGGTTTTTCAGAGGATTTCCCTGATGCTGCTGAATTTTTCTCAAATTGGACTATAACCGCAGACCAACTGGGTGAAGTTATGTATATGATTAATATCGACAACATGGACCCGGCGGAAGCTGCAAGCACCTGGATAGAAGATAACCGTGACATTGTAAATACCTGGCTTTCATAGAATTTTAATTTTATAAAGCGTTTAGTTTAGCAGAGGGGGCATATCGCCCCCTCTGCTTTTGTGTCTTTGTGGCGGGGACTGGGTCAATAGGAAATAAACGGAGTGTCAAAATACCGTTCGATAACTGTATGGAATTTTCGTCCCGATAAATCAGGACTCAGGAACGATAAAGATATTATTGATTTTCTATGCTGGCAACAAGACCGGTTGATTAACAGGTGTATAATAATTATAAAGGCTGGTTTGAAAGCGTATGGACTGGTGCATCGAGGTTGAAAATCTCAAGAAACGCTATGGTTCGTTAACGGCCATTAATGGTGTCTCTTTCAACGTGCGTTTCGGTGAAATATTCGGTCTTCTCGGGCAAAACGGGGCCGGAAAAACAACCACAGTGGAGTGTCTTCAAGGGTTACGGCGGGCAGATTCCGGCCGTATCAACATACTGGGATTGAATCCGTTTACCCAGTCGCATACGCTCAGGCGTCTCATCGGCTGTCAGCTACAGGAATCGGCGCTGCCCGATCGCATCAAGGTCTGGGAGGCTCTCAGCTTGTTTGCCTCTCTTGCTCCGGTTAAACAGGATTGGCGCAAATTGATGTCCGAATGGGGTTTAACGGAAAAAGCCAAAGCGAGCTACGCCAGTCTTTCAGGAGGTCAACGCCAGCGTCTATTTGTTGCCATTGCTCTTGTCAATAATCCGGAGATAGTCTTTTTGGATGAAATGACAACCGGTTTCGACCCGGCGGCACGTCATCTGGCATGGAATCTGATACGGAAAATCAAGGCTCGCGGTACTACTGTAATACTGGTTACGCATTTTATGGATGAGGCCGAGGAATTATGTGACCGGTTGGTTATTATCGATAAGGGAGTAGTAATAGCACAGGGTTCCCCCCAGGAACTCATCAGGCGTTATGCCGAGGATCAACATGTTATTTTTACAACCGAGGTCGAGGACTTGAGCTGGTTGAAGACAATCGATTGTGTTGATAAGATTGAACGTATCGGGTCCCGTGTAACGGTTTACGGCAAAGGGCCGGTTGTCCCGCTTGTAGCAGATATGCTTGTAGAGCACTGCATAATCCCTTCGGATTTGCATGTCGAACGTCCCAGCCTGGAAGATGTTTTTCTTAATCTGACAGGTCATTCGGGGGCATTCGAATGAAGACCATACTTGAGATGACAAGGCTTGAACTCAAGCTTTTTTTACGGGAACCGATGACTCTGATTTTCACTTTCGGATTGCCGATAATATTTCTTCCTGTACTGGGTTCATTATTCGGCAATATTCCGGACCCGAACCTGTACAGGGGATTTTCAGCTATGGATTTTTATACCCCGGCCTATGTCGGGCTGGTAATCGCATCTATCGGGCTGGTTCAATTGCCGCTGCATCTTTCCAATTACAAGGAACGGCGCATACTGCGGCGTTTTCGTGCTTCGTCAATTCCGGCGATATCCGTATTCGCCTCACAAATACTGGTGAGTTTCCTGATAGCCGTTATCGGCGGGATTATAGTTTTTCTTATAGGTATCATATTCTATAATATCAGCTTGCCGGTCGATTACCTTGGAGTGGTTGGCGCTTTTATTTTAAGCGTTTTTTGTTTTGTGGCGATAGGCTTTCTCTTGAGCGCCATACTCCCCAATGCCCGGGCGGCGCAGGGTGCGGGATTAATATTGTATATTGTAATGCTGCTGCTGGGAGGAGCAGGTGTTCCCCGTGAGATGATGAGCGACGCCCTGCGGGTTGTGGGCGACCTTACCCCCTTGCAGCATGTGGTTACCCTGATACAGGACCCGTGGCTCGGTTTTGGCTGGAATAACACCGAAATGCTTATAGTAGCTGCTATTCTTTTGGTATGCGCATTGCTTTCCCTGCGTTTCTTCCGCTGGGAATAAGTATCAATTACATTAAATATGAATAAGCAGCTTTGAAGTTTGTTGTTGTCATGCTGAGTTCGTCGTGGTCGAATGAAGCATCTGGTGTGGGGTTAATATGTCGTTAAATCCTGATGCTGAGGCAACGAGTCTGCTATTTCTCCCCCCACCCCAGATCCTTCAGTCACCCCTTGTGACTTCAGGATGACAATTACCAAAATAGTCATACAGAGTTCGTGGCGAAAATGCATTATCATGCTGAATTCGTACATTAGCTGGGCTAAGTATAAATGAGTGCGGATGAAGCATCCGGGGTGGGGTTAATATGTTGTTAAATCCTGATGCTGAGGCAGCCTGTCTGCTATTTCTCCCCACCCCCCAGTTC
>CAZJMW010000070.1:0-7001 GCA_964547375.1 uncultured Dehalococcoidales bacterium
CGGCGAAAATACTCGTTGCGCAGACGGGCTTCCTCATTCTTGCGCCGTTTTATATCATCGGACGAGGATTTTGACTTATTATCGGCAGATTGTTCGAAAGCTGCCTCGTTCTCCGCTCTTTTTTCCAGGTAGTAATCGTAATCCCCAAGGTAGACGGTAAGAAGGCCGTCTTTTACCTCGATGATTTTGTTGGCTACCTGGTTAATCAGCAGCCGGTCATGGGTAATAAAACAAAGCGTGCCTTTGTATTCTTCCAAAGCATCGGTCAGCACTTCCCGCGAGGCGATATCGAGATGGTTGGTAGGTTCGTCCATCAGTATGAAATTAGCCGGTTTAAGTAGCATTTTCGCTATGGCAAGGCGCGCTTTTTCACCGCCGGAGAGTACCGATACAGTTTTGAAAACATCGTCTCCGGTAAAAAGAAAAGCCCCCAGCAGAGAGCGCAGCTGCTGGTCGGAAGGCTCGGCGGATACGCGCCTCAGTTCGGACATCAAATCGTTGGACGGGTCTAGAAGCTCCAGTTGATGCTGTGCATAATAGGCTGTGCCTGCTTTATAACCCAAAGTCCTTTCGCCGCTGTCGGCATGCAGCACCCCGGCCAGGATTTTTAAGAGCGTGGTCTTTCCGGCGCCGTTGGGGCCCACCAGCGCCACCTTGTCGCCGCGCTCGATTATCAGGTCAATGCCCGAGTAAACGGTTTTTTCCCCGTATGCTTTATGAATGTTTTTCAGGGTAATCACTTCGCGTCCGCCCGCCTCCGGTTCTATAAAGCTGAAATCAACTTTTTTTGTGGTGCGCGGTACTTCGATTCGCTCAATTTTAGCCAGCATTTTCAACCTGCTCTGCGCCTGGCGCGCCTTGGTTGCCTTATAGCGAAAACGGTCTACGAATTCCATTTCTTTGGCGATTTTCTTTTCCTGCCGCTGGGCGGCTGCTTCCAGTTTTTCCGCCTCTTTCTGCTGCATTTCGATGTAGCCGTTGTAGTTGCCGTTGAAACGCACCGGCCTGCCGTTTTCGATTGCCAGTATTTTATTTGTTACCTTGTTTAAAAATGACCTGTCGTGGGACGTTAAAAGCACCGCCCCCTCATAGCGCACGAGGTAATTCTCGAACCAGATGCAGGATTCCAGGTCGAGGTGGTTGGTCGGTTCATCTAAAAGGAGCAGGTCGGGATTAATAGCAAGCAACCGCGCCAGAGCCGCACGCATCAGCCAGCCGCCGCTAAACTGGTTTAAGGGACGGGAGAAATCACTTTCAGAAAAACCCAGGCCGCAGAGGATAACCTCGGCATGGTGTTCGACATCGTTTCCCCCCAGTAATTCGAAGCGGTGCTGCAAATCGCCCAGTTCTTCCAGCAGGACAGCTTTTTTTGCGTCATCGGCTGCGCCCTCCAGTTCATAAAGGATGGCATCTATTCGCGCCTTGACTGCTTTTATTTTTTCGCAACTGCCGGCCACCTCTTCCAGCAGAAGTTTTTGTGAAAAAGGCTCCACATCCTGCTTCAGATAACCGACTGTCATCCCTCTTTGACGGGTGATTACGCCTTCATCGGGGGTAATATTGCCGGCTATCATCTCGAAAAGGGTTGTTTTGCCTGAGCCGTTAGGACCGAGGACGGCAATGCGGTCGCGCTCACCCACAGCCAGAGTTAAACCGGAAAAAAGGGTGCGCAGACCGAATGACTTTGAGAGATTAGTGATATTAAGCATATTTTCCCAAAACGATTATATTGAAAAGCATGATAGATTATACATTTTTATAGCATGTCGGGGGAAATTTTCTGCCGGACGAAGATGAATTCCTTATAGTATCTGCAATTCCGCCGGTCAAGGGTTGACTGCATCAGGAGCAATGTTCTTTTCAATCCTAAGGAAGGCCTCGACCACATCGGGGGCAAACTGGGTTCCTGAACCCTTTTTAATCTCGCTAACAGCGGCTGTATGCCCCAGTGATTTGCGGTAGGGGCGGTCGCTGGTCATAGCATCGTAGGAATCCGCCAGCGACATAATGCTGGCAGCTATCGGAATCTGCTCATCAGACAACCCGTCCGGATAACCGCTGCCGTCGTATTGCTCGTGGTGCATGCGCACCATATCCAGGATTTCCTGTTCATCCACAATGGGTTTCAAGATACGTTCGCCGATGGTGGAATGTGCCTTGATATGCTCGAATTCCTCCGCAGTAAGTGTATCCGGCTTATTAAGTATGGCTTCTTTTACCCCGATTTTACCGATGTCGTGAATCAGGCCGGCAATCCTGATATTCTCAACCGCCCTGCTTTGCATACCCATTTCCCTGGCGATAGCCACGGAAATCTCGGAAACGCGCCCGGAATGGCCGCTGGTATATTCATCCTTGGCATCCAGAGCCAGGGCCAGCGCCATCACCGCATTCATAAAAGCATCGCGGATTTTATCGGCCTGTACTTTTACTTTGTCTTCCAGGTGCTGTTGATAATCGAGTACTTCCAGTTCCAGCCGGCGCGTATTTAAAGCCCGTGCCACGCTGATGGCCACTTCATCCAGGTTATAAGGCTTTGTAAAATAATCGTAAGCGCCCAGCCTGACGCACTTTATAGCGGTATCGGCATCGCCGACCGCGGTTGCCATGATGACAACGGTATCTGGATAGTGTTTCTTTATTTCGGGCAGCAAATCTACGCCGGAACCGCCGGGCATCATGATATCAAGAATGGCCAGGTCAGCCGGCTTTTCATGCATTTTCTCCATGGCCTGCCGCATCCCCCCCGCCTCCACGCAGGTATAGCCCTCAGACCTCAACTTCTGGCACAGAAGCCGCCTGATAACGTCCTCATCGTCGACTACCAGTATTGTCCATGAACTGTTAGTGCTTCTATCCATTACTGACTTCTTCAGCTTTTTCGGGTTGATTTATGGGCAACTCGATTACAAATGTAGCGCCTTTTCCGTGTTCGCTTTTAGCATAGATATTGCCATGGTGCTGCGAAATTATACCATGACAGATACTCAAGCCCAAACCGGTGCCCTTCCCCACTTCCTTGGTGGTAAAGAAGGGGTCGAATATGTGTTTCAGATTCTTCCTCGGGATACCCGGGCCGTCATCTGTAAAGGATATTCTCACCATTTCACGGGCTTTCTCTGTTTTTATCGTGAGCGTACCTCCGTTATGCGCTTCCTTCATGGCGAATTCGGCGTTGATGATGATATTGAGAAACACCTGTTGAATCTGGAAGTAATCCATCACGATATGAGGCAGGTCGGGGGCAAAATCCCTTATAACCTGAATATTGCTGTTCTTCTGGTCGTATGCCCGGAGTTCAAGTACCTTTTCTATTGCCTGTGTAACACTGGAGAACTGGACCTCATTGGCATGCTTGCGGGCAAAAATTAACAGGTTTTTAACTACTTTGGCAGCCCTCTGCGCCTCGCTGTTAACTATATTCAAGTCTTTTACTATATCATCCGGGAGATCTTCCCTTGACAGCAGCAGTTGAGTGATGCCGATAACGCCTGTGAGAGGGTTATTAACCTCGTGAGCAATACCGGAAGAAAGCTCCCCGATGGATGCCAGACGGTCGGCCATTATCATCCTGTCTTCCATGTTCTTGCGGTCGGTGATATCGTCCATGGTATGAATCGTACCGGTAACTTTTCCTTCGCTGTCGAATATCGGGTCGACAATAACGTAATACCACTTATCGCCGACAGCTATTTCAGCTGCTTCCCTGTGCCCGCTCTGCACTACCTTCAAATGAGGACATCCCGCTATATGCTTTCTGGTGCCGTGAACAATTTCGAAACATTTTCTACCTGTAATCTCTTCATCGGATTTTCCGAGCATATCATTCATAGCCTGGTTGCAGCGAATAATGGTACCGTCGAGGGCCAGCAGGCAGATGGCATTTTTTATTGAATTGAAAGTTGTTTCCCAGCTATTAAGCGACTGGCGCAGATTGCTTTGAGATTGAATGAGAGCTCTTTCGATTTCCTTGATTTGTGTAATATCGTTAAAGGTAGTATATACCTGGTACGGTTCTTTTTCGTTTTCTTTAAACTGAGGCATAGCGTTTACCACTACCCAGCGATACTTGTCGTCGCGCGGATTGAAGACCCCCATCAGGATATCTTTTTCGAGCTTACCGTTTTTTAATGCTAAAACGGAGGGATAGCTATCCTTGGGGAAGGGAGAACCATCCTCTTTTATAGCGAAAGGTATGACTTGCGACGGGGTTTTCCCCTTCATCTGTGCAAGGGTTAAACCGAGTATCTTTTCTGTTGCCTTATTGGCTGAAATCAGTTTGCCGTCGCGGTCCCAGAAAACCACACCCTGTTGCATGGTTTCGAACAGGGTACGGTATTTTTCCTCGCTCTCATTGATAGCCGCTTCTGCTTTTTTACGCTCGCTGATATCTTGTGCAAGAATTGCAATATCTTCACCCATAGGTACAACTACCATACGAAGCCATGTCGGACGTGAAATAATCTCTCCAACATATACTTCTTCTATTATCTGTATCTTTCTAGAATTGGCTACATGCATATATGTTTCAAACACATATGTAGCTTCATGAGCTGGAAATACGTCAAGCAGTCGTTTGCCTTTTACCTCTTCCGGATCTGTTCCATTAACACGTGCGATTGCCTGATTTTCGTAAACCCATGCAAAGTCAATAATCCCACCTTTTTCATTCCGCAAGGGATGAAGAATGGTGAATCCATCGGGAGACATTTCCTGTGCAATCCGAAACCGCTCTTCGCTCTCTCTCAACGCTTCCTCTGCCTTTTTTCGCGCTGTCACATCGCGGCTGACTGAAAAGATAAATTTTTTACCGGCGATAATGGCGGCATTACTGTTTATTTCAACATCGAAGAAAGTACCATCCTTGCGGCGGTGCCTGGTTTCAAAGTAATCGCTATTTGGGCTGTCTTCAACCCCGGGATGCTCTCCTTTTTCATCGATACTTTTCAGCATGGCGAGTAATTGCTCACGGGGAATCAAGACATCCCAATCCCATATATGAAGATTTTTAACTTCTTCCTCGGTATAGCCCAGCATTTCGGCAAAACTCTGGTTGGCTTCATATACCGCACCGTCCTGGTCGAGGATGACAATACCATCCCTCGATTTTTCAATCAACATACGGTGGCGGGTGGCTTCAGCCGCCAGTTTCTGTTCTATCTTTCTGCGCTCGGTGATGTCCTGCCCGGTGGAAAGCACTCCAACCGTTCTGCCTTCCCGGTCTTTAATCGCTATAAAATACCATTCGATGAAACGCTCTTCGCCGCTCTTCGTTACTATGATATCTATATTGGATTTAGGTGTTACCATTTCTTTGGCATTTTTAAATAATTCCCTGGTATTGTCACGATTCCCTGCCGGTAAAAAGGTATCGAACCAGTCCTTACCCCTGACTTCATCGATATCATAACCCGAAATCTCGGCCAGATACGGGTTGAAATGAACGATTCTCCCGTCGCTGTCCAGCGTCATGATAATGGTCTGTGCCGTATCCAGGATTCTCTGGGTGTCCTCTTTTTCCCGCTTCAGTTCCTCCTGTGCTTTCTTACGCTCGGTAATATCGCGGCAAACACAGAATATCAACTTTTGCCCGGCAAATATGGCTGCATTGGTGCTTATTTCAACGTCATAAACGCTGCCATCTTTACGACGATGTTTGGTCTCGAAATGGTCGCCCTTTTCATCGACACTGTTTAACATATCGAGAAGTTGTTCGCGTGGAAACAGAAATTCCCAATCCCATGTGTGTAATTTTTTAACTTCTTCGTCGGAGTATCCGATCATCTCGGCAAAGCGTTTATTCGATTCGTAGACACCACCGTCCTGGTCGAGTATAACTATACCGTCTCTCGATTGCTCGACCAGTATTCGGCGCCGGATAGCATCATCCGCCAGTTCCTGTTCTATCTTCTTGCGCTGTGTAATATCGGATACAATCGATAATACCGACGAATTTTTACCTTCTTCATTTTTTACAATCTGCAAGGAGGTCTCTGTCCATTTTTCTTTGCCGTTCACCATAATCAGTTGTTCATTGTGCATATAACCCTGTTGCATAAGTTTAGCGAACTCGATTTGCCTTTCCTGCATCGACGGTTTTACAATTTCAATAAGTTCATATAATTTTTTACCCAGCGCTTCAGAGGCAGGTATTTCATGAATTTCTTCACTGGCTTCGTTCCATTCGGTAATGACACCGTTCATATCGGTAACAATAACTCCCTCTTTAATGGCTTTAAAAGCCGTATATGAAGAACGCAGTTTTTCTTCTGCTTTCATGCGCTCGGTAACATCCTTATCAACCCCGCGGTAACCCAGCAGATTCCCATCATTGTCCAGTATTGGGAAGGCATTTGTATCCAGCATAACAACAGTGCCATTCTTGTGAATATTGGGATTGGCATAACTGCGGAAGGATTGTTTCTGTTCAGCAGCTTCTATCGTATATTTTATAAAATCTTCCCTGACATCGGGGGCATAGAGGTCATAGAAATACTTTTTACCCACCAGTTCTTCCGGGGAAAAACCGAGAATTTTGGTAACAGCAGAACTGCAATAAACAAACATTCCCTCGTTATCAACTTCCCATATCCACTCGTCAGAGCTGTCGGCGACCTGTCTGAAACGTCCCTCGCTCTTTTCAAGCGCTTTTTCTGTCTCCATTTGCTCGGTAACATCCAGGTCGATTAGTAACGAAGCAGGCTCCCCCAGCCAGTTTATTTTAGCGACATTGCGACTCAGCCAGCGCAGGGTGCCGTCTTTTCTTATTATCCTGACGTTATAACTGTCTGGAGCAGGTTCACCCCTTGCTCTCATTGCGGCATATTCGATTACCTTGCTGCGGTCTTCATCATAAATTATATCGAAGGAGTTCATTGATTGAAGTTCTTCCAGTGTATAACCGGTAATCCGCTCATCCTGACTGTTGGCAAAGAGGACTTTGCCATTGCGAATAATGATTACGCCGACCGGAACATTCTCTACCAGCAAGCGGTATTTTG
>CAZJMW010000071.1:0-6852 GCA_964547375.1 uncultured Dehalococcoidales bacterium
TAGACCCTGTAAGGCATAACCTGCTCTTCGAACGCTTCATGCATGAATTAAGGCGAGAACCGCCCGATATCGACCTGGATATCGACCGCAGGCGCCGTGACGAGGTCAGGGATTACGTCTATGACAGGTACGGGGCTGAAAATGTCTCATGTATCGGAACGATTAACACCTATATGGCAAGAGGGGCAATCAGGGATGCCGGGAAGGCGCTCGAACTGCCCAAAGAAACAATTGAAGAGGCCTGCGCCGGAATCCACTGGCTATCGGCGTCACAACTGCTGGAGAAAATGGATACACGCCCGGAACTTAAAAACAGCGATATCTACCACCGTCCCGAGCTGGCGGAGTTTTTTAAGCTGTGCGCCTCGATTGATAGCTTCCCGAAGCACCTTTCGGTGCACCTGGGCGGTTTGCTAATCGGCGGAGGGAAACTTTCAGACATGGTTCCCCTGGAATGGTCAAGCGGCGGCGATATCATCAGCCAGTACGACAAGGACGATATCGAAAAACTGGGCATCGTTAAAATGGACCTGCTGGCCTTGCCCACCCTGACGGTAATCGAAGATAGCATTACCAATATCAAAAAAAACCGCCATATCGATATAGACCTCGACAATATAGACCGCAACGACCCGAAGGCCTTTGCCATGCTGCGGGAAGGCAAAGCACTCGGCGCTTTCCAACTGGAATCACCCGCCCAGCGCGAAATGGCGGGGCGGATGCTGCCGGACAGATACGAGGATATAATTATCTCGATATCGCTGGTCAGGCCGGGGCCGCTTAAATCCAATATGGATAAAGACTATTTGCCGCGCCGGCACGGAAAAAAAACGGTAACCTACCTGCACCCGAAACTGAAAAATGCCCTTTCAGAAACACTGGGGGTTATCCTGTACCAGGAGCAGGTCTTGAAAGTGGCGCACGACCTGGCAGGTATGAGCTATGCCGAAGCAGATGGTTTCAGGCGGGCGATGACCCACGACCGCTCCGGTGAGGAGATGGAGAAGATGAGAAAGTCTTTTATTTCATCCGCTGCCAAAAACGGAGTGAGCCGTGAAATCTCCGAAAAGGTCTTCGAGCAACTGGCTGCCTTTGCCGCCTACGGTTTCTGCAAGGCGCATGCCGCCGCCTATGCCGAACTGGCTTACCAGACCTTGTGGCTGAAATGCCATTACCCGGCGGAATTTTTTGCCGCTATACTATCTAACCAGCCGATGGGCTACTACCCGCCGCGCGTGCTGCTGGCTGAGGCGAAAAGAAACGGAGTGAAGATATTGCCGCTCGATATCAACCGCTCTCAAAAGGACTATTCCGTCGAAGGGGATGCCATCAGAATCGGTTTCATGCAGCTTAAAGGCATTTCATCGGAAGCCATCGCATCGATTTTAAGCGAAAGGGCAAAAGCGGGGTTCACATCGATGAGAGATTTTATATTAAGAGTCGATATCAACCGCCGCTCGGTGGAGAATCTTGTTAAAACCGGCGCCTGTTCTGCTTTCGGTATGACAGACGGATTATTACCGAAAATCCCGGCGCTCTTCAATCTAAAGCATAAAGACGTAAAAGGCAGCTTGCCGATGTTTGCGGATATCGACATATTCGGGACTGCCCCATCGGAAACGCCGAGAGAATACCGGGAAGCGGATATGTTTATCGAGCGTAAACTGCTTTCGCTGGATATCTCGGCTCATCCGCTCGACTTCTTCGATATCGGCGCCGATGTTACGCGCATGAAAGACCTGAAGGATAAAGGTACCGGCAACATAGTCAGCATTGCCGGGTCGGTAATCCGCTACCAGACCCCACCTACCAGGAACGGGAAGCGGGTTATGTATATCATCATGGAAGACGGCACAGGGATTGCCGATATTACCGTATTTGGCGATGTGCAGGAGAAATACGGCAACCTTTTATTCAGGGAAGGCTGGCTGCTGGTAAAAGGAAAGATACAGCGCCGGGGGCCAAAGGCCTTATCCATCATTGCCCAGGAGTTATCCGCTCTGACAACAGGATGATTGACTGCCGAATTAATTTTTCGACGGACGCCGACGCGTCTTTGTGATGATTGATATGTATACTAACGTCTTCGTTTGTTCGATTTTTTCTTTAATAAGAACCACAACAGCACCAGGACCTGCATTACGCCCGCAATAATATAAATTAGATTGATATCGTTAATGGGAACAGTGAGATGTATGCAAACCGCAAGCGCCCAGACCAGTAAACTAACTGATAAAAGCTGAGCCGCAATCTGCCACCACAAGAAGGAAAATACCACCGCTATTATGCCGCTTACCGGGATGGCAAATATAAAAGCCAACCAGGCTTTTTCAATAGAGGGAATAAAGAGCTTGAAGCCGGTAAAAACAATCGTAGCTACCAGCCATGCTATTCCGATACCCAGTAAAAGAATGATAAAGCGCGGGGTATTTTTCCCGGGAGTTGGGAGTTGATACTCCGGGCCTTTTTCCTCCAAGAAATCGCTTACCGATACTCCGTACAGGTCGGCAAGCAAAGCCAGAACAAAAATGTCGGGCACACCGGACGCTCTCTCCCATTTGGAAACTGATTTATCGGAGTAGTTGATGCGCTCTGCCAGTTCAGTCTGCGTCATATTGTTAAGTTTTCTGTAATATATCAGGTTGGCTGCTATTCGCTGCTTCAACCGTTGTTCATCAATTTTATTTTCATTCATCAAGACAGGCCTCTCCTTTATTATACTCATAAATTCAGGTGTATTTCTACTGGTAGTGGAATTCTCTGTGAGCAACTCTACCGTGACGTTTTTTCCGGTAGAATCAGTTTAATACAGAATAGGGTGACTTTCAATCAATTTGCCGATAAAATGCTTTATT
The DNA here is from genome assembly GCA_964547375.1 of uncultured Dehalococcoidales bacterium. GTDB lineage: Bacteria > Chloroflexota > Dehalococcoidia > Dehalococcoidales > UBA5627 > UBA5627. The sequence goes on from CAZJMW010000071.1 coordinate 2,856, forward strand.
ATGCTTTTTTCTATATCCACAATATTATGGGGAGGAATTAAATTTGTCTGATTATCGTATTACCTGTTGTTCTACTGTCGATTTGCCGTTGGAATATTTAAACGAAAAGGATATTCCATTTGCCTGTTTCCATTTTCAAATGGATGGAAGGGATTACCCTGATGACCTGGGAAAATCGATTTCTTTTGAGGATTTTTACAAAAGGATTGCCGCCGGCGCTATGCCGACAACATCACAGGTTAATGTAGACCAGTACATTATGCTGTGGGAGCCTCTTTTAAAGCAGGAGAAGGATGTTTTGCATATATCTCTTTCGTCTGGTATTTCCGGTGCCGTAAATTCCGCCATAATCGCACAGACTGAACTGCAAGAAAAATACCCGGAACGAAAACTAATGGTTGTCAATTCGCTCGCCGCTTCCTCAGGTTACGGAATGCTGGTAGATGCCGCTATGGAAATGCAGTCGAGGGGATTTACTATAGATGAATTATACCAATGGCTGGAAGAAAACAAACTGAACATGCACCACTGGTTCTTTTCCACGGATTTGCGTCACTATAAACGGGGTGGCAGAATATCGGCTGCATCCGCAGCAATAGGTACAGTTCTGACTATTTGCCCTTTGATGAATGTCAACTCAAAAGGTGAGCTAAAAATCAGGAAAAAAGTGCACGGTAAAAACCATGTATTTCAGGAAATTGTGCGAACGATGATGGAGCATGCTCAAAACGGAACCGATTACAGTGGCAAGTGTTTTATTTCGAATTCCGCCTGCTACGATGATGCCCGCGCCGTAGCTGATTTGATAAAGGAGAAGTTTCCGAACCTCGATGGGGATGTTTCTATAAACAGTATCGGTACAGGAATAGGCTCCCATACCGGTCCGGGAACGGTTGCCCTGTTCTTCTGGGGCGATAAAAGAATAGACTGATATTTTTTTATATTTCGATTTTTAAATTGACTATAAAAGGATTTGCCTACCAGGATTTTAATATGACTTATTCAGGGTATCGTTAAATAGTATAAAAACTAACAGAGCCACCCTTTTCGGATGGCTCTGTTTACATGTTTTAATATATACCCTGATTATTTATAGACGCTTATCCCTGGCTGTCAGCCTTAACCAATTGAAACTCATCGATAATAGACTGTTCGGGTTTCCTGGTTAACATCGATACAACTACAATTGCTATGCATGACAGTATAAATGCCGGTAACAACTCATAAATACCGAAAACTCCGCCGATAGGTTTAAGCAACAGTTTCCAGATAAATACTACCCCCGCACCGGTCAGCATACCGGCAATCGCACCTGCTCTTGTGGTCTTTTGCCAGAACAAAGAGAACAATACTATCGGTCCGAATGTTGCCCCGAATCCAGCCCACGCAAAGGATACAACCTTGAATATGACGCTGTTTTCATCAAGGGCAATAATAACACCGACTATTGCTACTACCAGTAATGTTATTCTTGTAATCATCATTATTTGCTTGTCGGTGGCATCTTTTTTCATAATACCGTGATATACATTCTTTGCAAACGCTGAAGACGCGATAAGTAAATAAGAATCGGAAGAGCTCATGGTGGCTGCCAGTATTCCTGTCAGGAAAAGACCTGCCAGTAAAGCGGGCAGTAATCCTGTAGACATTAAGATAAATATACTTTCAGACGAACTCTGGGTTAATAATTCAGTCGGGTAGAGAACTCTACCGATTATTCCGATAAATACCGCTGCCAGAAGCGAAATAACACACCATACCACAGCTATTCTTCGGGATTTTTTCAGTTCGGTCGGTTTCTTTATCGCCATGAATCTCAATAAAACCTGGGGCATACCGAAATATCCAAGACCCCAGGACAGAGTGGATACAATTGTGAGGAATCCGTATGTTCCTGCAGTACCGAATAAGGCTTCTCCGGTCGTAGACACCTGCTGTACTCCGTCCACAACCTGGGGCGAAGCGATTCCGAAGAATTCGAAAAAGCCGGGTATGTTCCTGACGTTTTCGATAACCGCGGAAACACCGCCGGCAGCTGAAACGCCTGCTATGGTAACAATGGTTAACGCCAGAATCATTACAATAGCCTGTATAAAGTCTGAAACACTTTCCGCCAGAAATCCGCCAATCAGTGTATACAGTATTACGACAAAGGCCCCCAAAATCATAATAGGTTGATAACTGACATCGAACAAAGTACTGAAAAGCTTACCGAATGTGACAAAACAACTGGCAGCATATACCGAGAAAAACACCAGAATAAACACTGCCGCAATTGTAAGAATAACTTTTTTATTCTCTTTAAACCTGTTGCTCAAGAATTCCGGTATGGTAATTGCATTCCCGGCAACCACCGAATAACGCCTTAGACGTCTTGCAACCAGTAGCCAATTAAGATATGTTCCTATTGCCAGGCCGATGGCCGTCCAAATTGCATCGCTAAGACCGAACCAGTATGCCACTCCCGGCAACCCCATCAACAGCCATCCACTCATATCCGAGGCTTCAGCGCTCATAGCCGTTACCCACGGTCCGAGCGTTCTCCCCCCAATAAAATAGTTTTCACTGTTTTCATTGGAGCGTTTTGAAAAATAGAATCCGATACCGATTATCAGCAACATATAAATTATCATGATAATCAATATCTGTATCAAATCACCGCTCATGCTGTATTCGTTTCTCCTTTTCTATTTGAATTGATATATGAAAGGAACGCTTTTACCTAAGTTCCTGTCGCAATGATTAAAAACGTAGGTTGTATACCGGTATAACCATACTTTTCGACCAATTAAGAATATATGCGCACAAGATTTATCTACCGCGTGCCATAAATACAAATTAAAACATTATATCCCCTCAAGGGTATATCGGGTCAATAGATAATGCACCATATTTCGCAAATATGTAATATTATTTTAAGTGCAATCGTAAAATTGTAAATAGCCGGTATACTTATTCGGTATTTTTTAAATTCATTTTCTGTGTTAAAATTATTCTTTATTTATTTTCCAGATAATACCAATACACTAATAATAATTTATGCGGAGTTTTTTATGATTATTTTAGAAGAACCGTATGTTTCCGATTTTCTGCTGGGATATATATCGTCAAATAGTATTCCTGTGGTCAAAAATGATTATGCCGTATCACACAACAGGGGATTCGACCTGAACTATATATATGGCGCAGAGGCTGTCGATAGATACAATAAGGGCGAGCGTGTCTACACCGTCTCGGAAAATACCTTCGATTGGATATATGGCAATCTTCCCGGCAGCGAACTTATAAAAAAAATCGCGGTTTTTAAAGACAAAGCCAGGTTCAGGACATTGATATCAGAACTATATCCTGATTTCTTTTTTAAAGAGATATCATTCGAACAACTGAAAGACATGGATTATGCGAATATTCCCTACCCTGTGATTCTTAAGCCTTCAGTCGGTTTTCACAGTATGGGAGTATATGCACTATTTAACGATAACGACTTTAAAAACGCCCTTTCAGACCTGAACGCAATAACAAGGGACAGGATGAATTTATTCCCCGAAAGCGTTGTAGGCACCAAATTTCTCCTGGAAAAGTACATCAAGGGGGAAGAGTTCGCCATCGATGCCTATTATGATACGCAGGGAAAACCTGTTATTCTTAACATTCTCAAACACAGGTTTTCATCACAAAGCGATGTTAAGGACAGGATTTATTACACCACAACGGATATTGTCAGGCGTTATCTATCTCCAATGGAGAATTTTCTTTCCCGCATCAACAGTGTTTTGAATATTACAGATTTTCCGATGCATATAGAAGTTCGCGTTACAGATGACGATATTGTGCCTATCGAGTTCAATCCCCTGAGGTTTGCGGGGGCAAGCTGCACGGATTTAGCTTACTTTGCATACGGTATAAACACAGTCGATTGTTATCTCAACCAGTTAAAGCCCGACTTTGATAGCATCATCGATAAAAAAGCGGACAAGATTTACAGCCTGGTTCTTAT
>CAZJMW010000072.1:0-6770 GCA_964547375.1 uncultured Dehalococcoidales bacterium
TCTTCCCTGTGTTTGACGATCAGGTCTATCAGATCCTGGAATGTTGATTTGCCGTAAAAGATCTTTCGTTTACGGTAAACAATGTATTTCTGAAGATAATATGCAATGTTCTCGGTGATGCAGAAATACTTCATCGAATCGGGCACGCATAATCTGAGTTCGCTGCAAATCCTGAAGAAGTTGTCAATGCCGGTCTTGCTGGTGAATATTATGGCAGTATGCTCGAGAATATTGATTTTCTGCTGGCGGAAATCTTTTGCCGATACCCCCTCGACCTGTATGAAAGGCTTGAAATCAACCTTGATATTGTATTTCTTTGCCAGGTCGTAATATGGTGATTTCGGATTGTTTGGTTCTGGCTGAGAAACTAAGATCTTTTTTATTTTCAATTTCTTACAGATTAAGTTTTACTTCAGAGCTAACATGGCTCATGATAAACCAAGCTGGCTGAAATACCTTATCAGGATTAGAACAGGCAAAATTTCCAGCGCACAAAGGTACAAAATCAAATACAAAACTGATATATTCCTTTTTATAAAAATCAAAAACAGCCCGACTACGCGGAACAGGTAGAACAAAACAAGAACCGCGATGCCTGTTCCAAGAAGGATTTTGTGGGGAAAAAGCGTTGTATAAGCCAGCATCATCACTATCGCGAGCAGGAGAATGGAAGCATATCTGTGCGAGTTGTATATTGTAACCAGGTACTCGTCGAACACCTCCTGCCGGTCGCTGAGTCTGCCGGCTGCAATGCAGCTAAGGTGACGGAGGCTTATCCCGATTATGATTGTGCCCAGGCATATCAACATAAAGGCAAAGGAAGATATTCCCTGGGGGATCATGTTGTTTAGTTCGGCGAAAGAGCATAAGAAAAGCGACATTACAGTGAAAGTGACGAAGTTGAGTATAGTCGACTGCCACGTGAAAATCGCCCCGGTATCGCGCGACGATAATTCGCCGACACCCCTTAACATGATGAATCTGGAAACTTCAGTAAAGAAGCTGCGGTTTACCGATCTTACAACGAGCCAGAGGTAAGCGCAGAGAAATATCACTCCTATCAGCCAGTCATGGTGAAAGACCCTGGACGGCAGCAGAATTCCGTCCCTGAGATTGCCTGATATTCCCGCGGGCTGTTCCGTGTAGCTTTCAGAGAGTTTTGAAACTTTACTGAAGGGATAGAAAACAGGCTGCGTGTTGTCGATATCGCGGAATAATCCGGAAGGATCACTGAAAGTGAAGTCGGCGATGGAGTTTCTGGCACACACCGAAGTTGTATCGCTGATGATGACCTCGGTTTTTTTTGCTACAGGTTTCAGCTTATTCAGGGAATCAGCAATCCTGATATGTTCAGGGATCTTGTCAAGTTGCCGGAACATCGAATCGGGCAGAAGCCTGTCAGCATCAATCCTGATGTTGATCTGGGGCCTTATGGTATCCTGTATTTCGGCGACAGTGAACATATGCCTTTGTGGAATAATCCACAAAAGTAATGATTCTTAAAGATATCAGCTCAGTTTTTGGAAATAAGGGAATGCCTTAGAAATAATCATTCCGGCTTCCGCTTATGTCGGCCAGGATATTGTTTGCCAGTCTGCTGGCTCCTATCCTGAACAGCGAATTGCAGAGCCAGGCTTCCCCGAGCACATTTTTCACTATATTGATGTAAGTAATGGCATCGGCTGTTGTCGTTATTCCCCCGGCAGCCTTGAAACCCACCTTTATCCCGGTTTCATCGTAAAAATGCCTGATTGCCCTGCACATGATGTAGGCGGCTTCAGGAGTGGCCGATACGGGTGTTTTTCCGGTTGAGGTTTTTATGAAGTCGGCTCCGGCATCCATGGCTATCATCGAGGCTTTGAAAATGCTTTCATAATCGGCTAACAGCCCCGATTCTATAATGACTTTCAGAGGTTTATCCCCGATAGCCTCCTTTATTTCACTTATTTCTTCCACAACCTGTTTGAAATCTTTTCCAAGAAATGCTCCCACCGGCATGACTATGTCAATTTCATCGGCTCCGGCTCCCACAGCCATTTGGCATTCTGACACCTTGAGCATCCTGAAGGTCTGCGACGAGGGGAAACCGCCTGCCACCGAAGCAATCCTGACGTTTTTTGCCGTAAGCTTTTCCTTTACAACCGAAACGAAATTCGGATAAACGCATATTGCAGCGACATTCGGGATATTTGAGAATCGCCCCGAGAAGCTGTTCACCTTTCCGGTAAGCTGAAGGATGTTGCTTTTGTTGTCGGTAGGATTTAGGCTTGTCAGGTCAATCGAATTGAGAATACCCATCAGAATACGCTTGTCGGGAGGTTCTTCAGTCATAAGCGAAACAGCCTTCAGGCCTTTCCTGACCTCGTTTTCCGACGGGGCCTTTTTTATAAGCTTTTGGTAAAGTTTTGTCATATGCCATTGTTCATTAGTGATATCCCCTTGCACAGTATACGGTATCAAAAGGACGAGGTCAATATAATGCTTTTTGTTATGACAAAATATTAAAATGCCAATTTTTGTCAGAACCGGATTCTTTACCTCCTGTTTCTCGCCAACGAGGCAAAAATTCCCAGGAATGAAAGTATTGCAAAAATGACAAAAGCTGTTTTCATTCCAGAAATGAATCCGGGATAGGTTTCCGGGTTGATGCTCCGGTTACCGATGAAGAGTGAGATGAGCATCATGGCTATTCCCATGGAGAACATTTGTCCGATCATCCTCATTGTGCCCACCACCCCGGAGGCAACTCCAAGGAATCGTTTTTCGACGGAACTCATTATGGCATTGGAGTTTGGCGAAGAGAAGAGTCCGAAGCCGACACCTAGTACAGTCAGCAGGATCACGATGGTACTTATGGGAGTGGCCGGTGTCAGAAAGCAAAGGACAACCAGGCCCGCGGCGGTGAAGCCCATTCCAACAGAAGCTATTTTTCCGGGATCGTGCCTGTCCGACAATCTTCCCGCTAAGGGTGAAAGCAAAGTCATTGCAATGGGGTAAGAAATCATGATCAAACCTGCTTCCCTCGCGTTAAAACCTTTAAGGTACTGCAGGTAAAGACTGATGAAAAATCCAACTGCACTGGTTGAGGAATAATGTATCAGCGCGGCTATGCCTGAAAAGGCAAAAATTCTGTTTCGCAGCATCAGTCTGATATCGAAAACCGGGTTTTCGGTATTTCTTTCAAAAAAGACAAAGAAGATGCCCAGGGCGGTACCGGCCGTAAGGAATATCCATCCGGATGGCGAAGGAAGTTTTGAAAAGCCGTACATACCACTGAAAAGTGCAACCCCATAGATAAGTGAACCGGCAAGGTCAAATTTTTCTCCTTTTGAGTCGGCCCATTCTTTCTTTATCCTGGTAGTGATCAGTATTATGGCGGCAATACCAAATGGCACAAGGAATGCAAACAGGCTTCTCCAGCCGAAATATTCCGTCAGCATGCCCCCGATAACCGGGCCGGTTGAAAGGCCAAGGTAAACGGCTGTTACGTTTATTCCCAATGCCCTTCCTCTTTCCCCCGCGGGAAATACCGAAGTGATAATTGCCATGCTTGTTCCGAATATCATGGCGCCTGCTATTCCCTGGATTACCCTGAAGACTATCATCGAAACTATGTTCCATGCGAACACTATAAGGAGTGCCGAGAGGGTAAACAAAGCCAGTCCTGCAGTGAATATCTTTTTTCGGCCGGCAATATCGGCCAGCCTGCCGAAAGGCAGCAGGAAGACGGCCGATGAAAGCATGAAGCTGCTTATTATCCATCCCAGTTCAATGGCGCCGGCGTTCAGTTCCTTTCCAATTGAAGGAAGCGCCAGGTTCACGGCTGATCCCAGGAAGGGAGTAAGATAAGCTGCAAAAGCTGTTACGGCAAGAACGGATTTCTTGAAAACCTTATCCGCTGTGATTTCAGATGTTTCCTGCATGAAGCGCTGATTGAAAATGGATGAGCCTGTTATTCCTTCATTTTGGTATCGATTAATATTGTAACCGGTCCGTCGTTAACGAGCTGCACCTGCATCATGGCTCCGAATTCACCTGTGGCCACTTTTTTTCCCAGTAGCTCCGATATGGTATTTATGAAGCTGTTGTACAGAGGAATGGCGGTTTCGGGCCTGGCAGCCATTATGTACGAGGGTCTGTTTCCCTTTCTGGTTTTTGCATGGAGTGTGAACTGGCTTATTACCATCACATCCCCGCCTGTTTCCGTTACCGGCAGGTTCATTATCCCTTCAGTATCATTGAAAATCCTGAGCCTCGATATTTTTGCCGCGAGCCATTCCACATCTTCAATGGTATCTGATTCTTCAATACCAAGAAGCACCAGCAGTCCCGGTCCGATTTCCGAATGCTTCCTGCCGCTTATTTCCACAGATGCTCCTGAAACCCTCTGGATCACGCTTCTCATGCCTGACATTTTTTATGTGTTCAAATATATACATTTATTATCTTTAGGCCCTTTATAGCCTTTTCATGGATTTCATTACCATTTTAGCAGTTGCCCTTGGTCTGTCGTTCGATACATTTGCTGTTTCACTCTCGTTCGGGGTTGTGAGAAACGGTATCGTTTTTCGCGATGCATGCGGATTCGGCCTGTTGATGGCTGTTTTTCAGGCGGGATTTCTTGTAGTCGGTTTTTTTCTGGGTTCGCTTGTAAGCAATTTCATGCAGGCCGCTGATCACTGGGTTGCCCTGGTCCTGCTGGCAATCCTTGGCATAAGGATGTTTATATCCGGCCTGAAAAATGATGGTGCGAAAGGCAGTTCGGCAGATTATAACAGTCTCATGGCCCTGGTGTCGATGGGAGTGGGAACAAGTATCGATGCCTTTGCCGTCGGCATCAGCTTTGCGCTTCTTAGCATCGCTATATGGTATTCAGCGTTAATAATCGGGGCGGTAACCTTTCTTGCATCCATGACGGCCATCAGGATAGGCAAGTCGGCAGGGGCCAGGCTTGGCAGCCGGGTGGAGATACTCGGGGGCCTGATCCTGGTAGCCATCGGTATAAAGATCTTCCTGGAACACACTCTTGCTGCCTGAACGAAAGGTAGATTATTATATCTGTTGTTAAGATAATATGTTATCCGATGGGTATCATGAACCGTTCCCTGTTCCTGAACGCGGCCATTTCCGAATATCCGGCACTTTTCAGCAATTCATAGGCTTCGTCGAAATACTGGGCAACCCTCACCGGCGTATGGGCGTCGGAATTGACGCAAACCGGAACATTTTCCTCACGAAAGATACCCAGGTATTTCCGGTCGGGGTAGAAATCTCCAACCGGTTTGTTCCTTCCGTTTGTATTGATCTCAAATGCGACATCATGTTTTTTGAAAGTTCTGGCCAGTTTCCTGTAAAGGTGCTCAATATCGCTTGCCGGCCTGAAACCGAAAATGGACACCAGGTCGCAATGTGCAATGATATCGAACAATCCCGATGCAGCGGCGGCCTCAACGTGTTCGAAGTATTCCTCATAAAGCCTGTCGATATTCTTACCTATGTAAAAATCCCGTCCAAGGTCAACAGTCTCATTTCCCAGGTAATGGACTGATCCGATCACATAGTCGAGTTTCAGCTTGCTGAGGAAGATATTTGTTTCTTTTTCTTTACCGGGGAAGAAGTCAACCTCCAGGCCTTTTCTGACTTCTATGCCTGTCACATTACGGGCCAGCCTGGAGATATGCTTAAGGTAGCCTGCAACTCTCGGGGCGTCCATGCTCCAGTCGCCTGCATCGTCCCTGAACAGGGTGAGATGGTCCGCGAAGCCAATTTCCTTCAGTCCTGCCTCAATCGCGGGACCGATATAATCATCGGGAGCCGACTTTCCGTCGCTGAACAATGAATGTGTGTGATAATCAGTTCTGTAAATCACGATTCCGGGTAATTTGCAGGTTTTTGCCCGCGGTCATAAAAATAGAGCCAATTTTTCTAATAAAACAAACAAAGCAATTATAAAATAAGCCCGAAAATTTTAACTTTGTGAAAATCTGGTTCGGAGGACAATAGTATCAATTTGCCTTTATCGGCAGGCTGTATCCTGAAACCGGGGGCCAGCAAGGCATATCGTTCTTTTTGGAGGGGAGCTTGTTCTGAAAGGGAAGGAATTCGTTGTCAGCGGAAATGGATTATTCATCACGCGATGCCTAAATGAATAAACTTTTCGCCGATTCATCAAAATAACTTACTTTAGCAGGTAAAATCTTAAAATTAAAAATGGTTTCAAATAAAAGTAAAAAGCAGAAGGTTATGGCAGAAGTCAAAAAAACAAAAGGAGTGATCGCTATCCTTACAGGAGGAGGAGATGTACCAGGGCTTAATCCGGCAATCAGGGCGGTTACAATCAGGGCAAACAGGGAAGGGTACAAGGTTATCGGTCTGCGCAGGGGATGGGCTGGCATTACCGAGATTATAAGGGATAACAAGGCCGACAACAGCAGCTGTTACCAGGTTCTGACGGATGACATAGTCAACAAGGCAGGTCGTACGGGAGGTACTTTTCTACATACATCAAGGACAAGGCCCAGTCATATGGCGAAGGGCAATGTTCCCGAGCATCTTAAGTCGACCTATAATGCCGAGATGAACGATCTCACTCCGGAAGTGATAAAGAACCTCGAATGGCTTGGAGTTGACTATCTCATTCCGATTGGCGGCGATGATACTCTGAGCTACGGTGTTCATCTTTACAAAAAGGGAGTTAAAGTGGTTGCTATCCCGAAGACTATGGACAATGATGTACCGGGAACAGATTATTGCATAGGATTCAGTACCTG
>CAZJMW010000073.1:0-6726 GCA_964547375.1 uncultured Dehalococcoidales bacterium
AGTGGGCTTCCAAACCAACAACCACCTGTCATCGTGAGGGTGGCGCGTGTAGAGGACCATACTCGCATGAGACTGCCAGGGCTGAAGCCTACTGTACTGCCATGCAGGGTTTGGGTAGACCGGGCGTTCATTCGTATGCAACCCCTCACGGCATGCCGAGATGGACAAAGGCCCTTAGTTCCGGCGCTGCTAATTTCGCCAGCGGCTTTGCTTATGCCGGCTGGGCCGGTGCCGAAGACCCACAGATCAAACAGCACATCGCTAAGAACTGGGTCCACAGAGCCATCATCGAGGGTACCTTTGAGGATCCATTCAGCTGGATGGGCACCACCCTGCTCAGGGCTCCGGTGGAAGACCAGTTCCAGAGATACTACTATCCGATTCCCGCTGATGAGGGCGGCTCTCTGATTCATATGATATGGATCGATTCTCCCTGCAACACCACCTGCTGGAATAACGGCAACATGTATATCGAAGCCTACAGAGACCCGAAGGTAGAGTTTGTTCTTGGACAGCATCCGTGGCTTGAGAACGATATGCTGCTTTGCGATATTATTATTCCGTCAAATACCAAATACGAAGAAGAGGACATTCAGGGAGTAACTGACGAGTTCGCCTTTGCTTACTTGGCGTACGAGGCACAGTCCATTAAGCCTGTAGGAGAGTCCATGAGTGATATGGAAGCTGTTGAAAGGATCGCCGCTAAGTTGGGTGAGGATGTCCGCAGCAACTTCATGGGCGGCAGGACTGCTGCCGAGTGGTTAAGACGAGGCTTCGATAATTCAGGTGCACAGGACATGATAAGCTTCGAAGAATGGAAGCAAAAGGGTTATATCACTACGCCGGCTGCCGATGATTGGCAGGAAGACCCCGCAGGCTTGATAAAATTCTATACTGATCCGGATAGTGATCCCATAAAGCTACCATCCGGCAGACTTGAATTTACTTCGGAAAGGCTGCGTGAAGCCTTCCCTGACGATATTGAGCGAAATCCTCATGCCAAATACGTCTGTGGTGGCCCCTTATCAGAGGGCTGGCAACACGACGAGAGCCTTTATGGCGAAAGGTGTGAAGAATATCCGTTACTTGTCGTGTCCAATCATCCCAGGTGGAGGTTCCATGCACAGTTCGATGATGTGCCCTGGTTCAGAGAAATTGCATCTGCCAGGATGAAGGGCTACGATGGGTACATGTACGAATCAATCTGGATCAACCCGGAGACCGCTGCTAAGTACGGCATAGAGCATGGCGACATCGTCAAGATGTGGAACGAGAGGGGCATCGTCCTCGGTATAGCTTACCTAACTGAGAGGGTGCACCCGAATGCTATCAGGCAGGACCACGGCGCAAGGGTCGATATGATTAATTCAACCGGGCCGCATAATACGTGGATCGAACGGAACGGGGCTAACAACCTCATCACCCCGCTGCGTCCTTCCTCGCCGAATGCCACCGGTATGGTCGTTCAAGCGTTCCTTGTTCAGATTGCGAAACTTGAGCCTAACGAAATGGAAGAATGGCGCAAGCAATATCCGGATGCGTTCGCCAGAGATTATGATCCGGCTTACGGGCAAATGTTCAGCGGCTGGGTTGAAGGAGGAATGAATTTATGAAGGCTTTTCGTGTAAATGTAGATAGATGCCAGGGGTGCTATTGCTGTCAGATTGCTTGCAAAGATGAGCACTGCGGCAACGATTGGGCTCCCTACGCCAAGCCTCAGCCCGACTGGGGACAGTTCTGGTTAAAGTTGGTAGATGTTGAACGAGGACAAATGGGTGGTGCTGTAGATGGAAATCCGAAAATCAGACAGTCCGCCAAGGTCTTCGTAGATTATATCGCTGTCCCGTGTCAGCACTGCAAAGATGCCCCGTGTATTGAGGCCTGCCCTTATGATGCCATATACACCAGACCTGATGGATTGGTCATCATTGATATCAATAAGTGCACAGGATGCATGCTTTGTGTGGACGGTTGTCCTTACGGCTGTATATACTACAACAAACAGTTTTCAGTAGCCCAGAAGTGTACAGGTTGTGCCCATCTTCTGGACAGGGACAATTGGAGATGGGGAGTCAGGTGTGCTGATAGTTGTCCGAGCGAGGCGCTGCTGTTCGGTGAGGAATCCGAACTTGACCTTGCCGGTACAGAAACCTACAGACCCGAGCTGGGTGTAGAAACCCGGGTGCACTATCTAAACCTTCCCAAGAGATTTATTGGTGGGACGGTTTACGACCCGGCTACCAAGGAAGTGGTTGTAGGGGCTACCTGCACGCTTAGCGGTTCCGCATCCGGCACTGCTACTACTGATGGTTTTGGTGATTTCTGGTTTGATAAACTACCAGTAGGCAATTTCACCGTTACAATTTCAGGTGGAGGAAAGACCGCAACCAAGAGCGGTATAAGCACAGAGAAGGACGTAAACCTAGGGGATATTGCACTTCAGTAGCAATATCTAAGGTTGGATAGTCCAGTATAGGGGGTGGTGGTTTGACGAATACACCGCCACCCCCTATAATAATATGGAGTGTAGTGGTTTGGTGAATGTACCGCTACCCTCTATAATAAAATCTAGAGAAGGAGCAATTATACAAGCATGAGTAGTGCACGGGTTTGGATCTTTCGTTTTCTTATTCTTATAGGTATAGCTGGATTCGTAATTTCATTTGCTATACTTCCATGGTGGTCTTTGAGTATAGATATGGTGCCAGGTCTTCAGTGGCCACTGTCAATTCACCCCTATGGTCTAGATGATTCCGCGATATGGGAACTAATGAAATCACTACCTATGGGCGGTGAAGAAGCAATGATGCCGGCCTGGTTTACGCCCGCAATGTGGCTATATTTTGGTTTAGCGGTTTTAGCACTGTTAGCTGCCATATGGTTCTCATTTAAAAATAAACAAATTGGTCTGTTTGGTAAAAAATTTAGTTTAACCAGTTTTCTGCTTTTTGGTGTAGGTGTTTCGTATATTGTTGTTATCGTTGCGTTCGTTTTGGTTGCCTCTATGAGGCTTGAAGCAGTCGGTATAAACTTCTTAGGCGAAACCTTTGTGGACTTGGGGCATTATGCGGTTTGGTCTATTTCGACGACTACATTTGGAGTTCTTCGATTTGGTACCTATTTGACCGCCGGCACTGCGCTGTTTCTCTTAATCCTGGCTTTTCTACGCCCCATAATTGCAGGTAAGCAACAGGCTTAGTTTAAATAACAAATCTGATTTTTCAAAATGAATACGACAGAAAGGAGGATGGGAACCGAAAGCTACCCATCCTCTAATTCTTTTTGCTAATAAACTGTACCAATATATACAGGGGGAATAATGGACTACGATGTCGTCTTGATACATCCACCAGCGATTTACGACTTTAGGGAAAAACTTATATTTCCAGGTCCCATAGCCCACACCGTACTCGAAAGCAGTGAACAGTTTATGATACCACCGATCGGAATGCTGAGCATAGCGGAATATTTAGATAGGCATGGTTATCGGGTAAAGATAGACAACTTAAGCGAACGGATGGTAACCGTTAGTGGGTTTGATGCAGTGAAGCATATAAAGGGGCTTTCGGCGAGGGTAATCGGGATAGATTTGCACTGGTGTGTACACTCACAGGGTGCAATCGAGGTGGCGAGGTTATGCAAAAAAGTGCATCCACAAACGATAATAGTACTGGGTGGATTGACATCTACGGTATTTAGTGAAGAGATAATTAAAAAATATTGTTTTATAGATGCGGTAATCCGTGGAGAAGCAGAGAAACCCTTTCTCGAGTTTATGAAAGGGTTAGAGAGAAATGATAGCATTGACGAAGTACCTAACCTTACATTCCGTGATGGTGGAGGTAAGATTAGGGTAAATCCGATGATGACGCCTTCGGAAACGCTGGATGAATACGACTATACACGGCTGGATTTAATTGAGCCGCAGAATATAATCTACCGCAGTGATAGGGGGGGCAGTTGGTTTATTCCTGTTTGCCGCGGTTGCAGTTATAATTGTGCCACTTGCGGTGGTTCTCGCTACAGTTACAAGACCTACCTTGGGAGAGAAAAGCCGGCATTTCGCAGCCCAGAAAAGATAGCGGAAGATATTGAAAAGCTTTCGGCGCAGGGGATTAAGAGCATTTTTTTGTTTCAGGACCCGCGCATGGGAGGAAAAGAATATTGGATGAAGTTGTTTGCGGCGCTTCGAAGCAAGAAGGATAAATCGGTAAACATAGCTATGGAGTTATTTGCTCCAGCAGATGAAGACTACATTAGGCAGATGGCGAATACCGGTGTGCCGATAGTGCTGTCAATATCTCCGGAATCATGCTGTGACGAAACAAGAAAAGCGCAGGGGCGTAAGTACGGCAATGAAGAGCTGTTCAAGACGTTAAGGTTATGCAAGAAGTACAATATACCGATTGGCGTATTTTCGATGTTAGCTCTGGGGGAAGACACACCGAAGACGGTGAAGGACACCTGGAAGATATGGGAGAAGATATGCATTATCAACAGGGAGATCAGCGGCAAATCACCGGTGCACCATGCTTTCGGTCCGATGATACTGCTGGATCCCGGTTCGCCGGCCTTTGATTATCCGGAAAATCACGGATATCGTATAAAGTTCAACAATCTTGAGGAATATATTAAAGGGATGTCGCTGCCGTCGTGGCACCAGTGGATATCCTATGAAACCAGGTTCCTGAATAGAGACGCTATAACGCAGCTTATCATTGACTCCATAGAATGTTCAATTAATCTAAGAGAACGGTTCGGAATATTTGATAAATATGAGGCAGATATGGACCGGGTGCGCCTGGTGACTATCAATAAAACGCTCGTAGACATTGTAAACGGAGAAACTGACCTTCAGGGTGAAGATGAGAAATTTAAAGCCCTTGTTTCATTGAGAGAGTCCCTAATTGAGTTATCTAATATAGAAAAATCTTACCAAGAATACTTAACTCCTCCAGATTAAATCATGTAAACCCTTTTTAAATAATCGACAGTCATACAAGTGTGTGATAGTGGAGTTAATACGTAGAGATGACTCGGGTAGAGTTTAACTAATAGAGTTAAAAGGAGGAACCCCAATCATTTATGAGCTATGATGTTATTTTAATACACCCACCTGCCTTTTATGATTTCCGCAAGAAGCCCTTATTCTCAGGCGCCCTGGGTCCCACGGTAGAATCCGTTCAGTTTATTAAGGTCTCGATAGGCATTCTTAGCATTGCCGACTACCTTGATAGACACGGCTACAAGGTTATTGTTGACAACATAGCCGACCGCATGGTCAGCGATAAAAACTTCGATGTTGAAGAGCATATCAAAAATAGTCAGGCTCGTATATACGCCATCGGTCTGCACTGGCATCATCATGCCCAAGGCGCGATAGAAATAGCCAAACTATGCAAGAGATTACACCCAGACTCCCAGGTGATTTTAGGCGGGATTACAGCGACATACTTCCACCAAGAAATCATAGAAAAATATGACTTCGTGGACGCTGTTATTCGCGCTGAAGGTGAGAAGCCGTTGCTGGAGTTTGTCAAAGTAACAGAAAACCATGATAGTCTGGCTGAAGTACCGAACCTGACCTACCGTACAGAGAATACAGGCGAGATACGGGTAAATCCGCTTATTCCGGCTAATATCAGCCTAGATGAATTTGAGTTTACTCGTTTTGATCTTTTAGAGCCTAAGACATCTATTTTTGCTCCAGATATAGAACCACGGGGAAACCTGGTGGTCTGCCGTGGCTGCATACACAGTTGCACCACCTGCGGTGGATCAGCTTACAGCTACAAAACCTATTTTGGTATGAACGGCCCTGCCTTTAGAAGCCCGCATAAGATCATAGAGGATATAAGAAAGCTAAATAAGCAGGGTATTAGGTACATCGGACTCTATCAGGATCCGCGTATGGGAGGAGAAAAATACTGGAAGGAACTGATGGCTGCGCTACGCCAGGAAAAATTCGACATAGAACGATTATCCATTGATATATTTTTTCCGGTTGACGAGGAGTTCGTTAGAGAAGTGGCAACCCTTGGTTTTATGGTGGTATTGTACATTTGTCCAGACACAGGAACTGATTGTGTTAGGGATGTACAGGGGAGACACTACTCCACCGAGGACTTGTTGAAATCTGTTAAGCTCTGCCACAACTACCACATACCGGTCCAGTTCTTTTTCTCAGTCGGGTTGTCAGGTGAAACCAGAGATACGATTAAAGAGACGTGGAATTTATGGGATAAGGTCAGCTCTATGGATAGGATGGCTATTACCAGTGGCAGCTTTGGAAAAGGTATTGAACACCGAATACCGATAGGTGGACCTATTATAGGGCCGATAATTCTTGAGCCGGGGGCTTTGGCTTATGATTTCCCTGAGAGGTACGGTTATAAACTGCTCTATAGCAACCTTGAGGAATACGTTAAGGCTCTGTCCATGCCTTCTTGGCACTATTGGTTGAATCACGAGACGAAGCAATTGGATAAAAACTCCCTTATAGAACTCATCGTTGAATCTGTCGAATATTCCATTAATCAGAGAGAAAAATACGGTGTTTACGACCTATCCCAAGCTGATCTACTGCATTTTCAGTTGAGGATGGATATGATGGCCATAGGAGAGGTGAATCACATAATGAGCATACCGGATGCTAATGAGAGGGAATCCAGATTGAAATGCCTAAGAAATGCCATTGATTCAGGCCTCAATTTTTCTCCAGATACG
>CAZJMW010000074.1:0-6709 GCA_964547375.1 uncultured Dehalococcoidales bacterium
GTTTCTCCCTCTCACCTGGGACGTATCGAAAGGGGCGAAAGATATCCATCGGCGCGCATTTTGCGTAAAATTGCCAAACCGCTGGGATTCGAAGAGGATGAGCTTTTTACGCTGGCCGGTTACCTTTCATCTCCGCAAACGTCTATGGTCTCGGAATCAAACGCCAACTACAATAACGGCAGATTGGACCCCTATGTCGCCAAAGTACTGGCCCAGGAGCCGCCCGAGGTTCAGTATGCGGTTATCGGCATCCTCACCATGCTGAAAAACATCGCCAAAAACATCGATAAATAAATTCCGGAGATAACCGTTCCCCTCTTTTGCGCTTGCTAACCCGTATATTCATAGGGTATAGTTTGGTTTATGACCGCATTAAATGATGACTATCTCAATATCGACATCGAGCCGTCCCCGTTTCACCTGTTAAAGACTATCGAATCATGTCTGGATGAATCCGGTATTAAAGGGTATCTGGTCGGCGGGTTTATACGCGACAGCATTCTAAAAAGAGCAATCGATGATATCGATATCGCTATTGCAGCCGATTCCCTCGATTTCTCCCCCAAACTGGCAAAGCTGTTAAACGGCAAGTATATCCCGATGGACAAAGCCAACAAAGTGGCGCGCATTATTTTAAAAGATACCGGGAACGACGTACTGCGGCATATCGATGTCTCGACCATTATAAGTAATATAGAAGACGACCTGTCGAGGCGTGATTTTACCATAAATGCCATGGCAATTCCGCTATGGGATATAAATACCACTATAAGCGGTTCGCAGATTATAGACCCGTTTTGCGGCCTGGGTGATATCCGGCATAAAATCGTGCGGGCAGTAAGTGATAATTCCTTTGAAGCAGACCCGCTACGGCTGCTCAGGGCCGTTAGATTAGCATCGGAAACAGGGTTTTCCATCGATAGCGCTACCGAAGAACTAATAAAAAAGCAGTGCGGCCTGATAAATAAGGTTTCGGGCGAAAGAATCCGCGAAGAACTGCTAAATCTATTGGCAACGTCAGAGACAGGAGACCTCTTCCTGTACATGGAAGAATTGGGACTACTACGCGCCATGATGCCGGAATTGATACCTTCCATCGGGCTGGAGCAGCCGAACGAACACTACTGGGACGTATTCACCCACTCGCTAAAAACCATCGATGCCGTGAGCTATATCATGAGGGCCGGAGAATGGGAATACAGCAATAAAGCGATAGACTATGTGCCATGGTCTGATGAACTGGAAGCCTATTTCAACGAAAAAATCAGCGCCGGCAGCACGCGCCTGCTGCTTTTAAAACTGGCTGCTCTTTTGCATGATATCGCCAAGCCGAAAATGAAATTTATCGACGAAAACGGCAAAATCCGCTTTTTCGGACATCCCAAAGAGGGCGCTCCCATGGTAGTTGAAATTATGGAAAGGCTGCGCTTCAGCAACAAGGAAATCAAGCTGGTTGAAGAGGTTACCAGGCACCACCTGCGCCCGACGCAGATGACACAGATGGGAATGGTGACCGAACATGCCATCTACCGCTATTTCCGCGATGTGGGCGATGTGGCCATAGATACCCTTTTCTTTACGCTGGCAGACCATTTGGCGGCGCGCGGCCCTGCCCTCGACACCAAAAACTGGCAGCAGCATACCGCAACGGTCAAATATATCCTTGAAAAGCATACCGAGCAGCAAAATAAAATCGATTTCCCGCGCCTAATCAGCGGTGAGGATATTATGAGCGGGTTCGGGCTGCAAGCGGGGCCGAAAATCGGCGAGTTACTGGAAGCCGTCAGGGAAGCACAGGCAGCGGGCGAAGCTTTAGATAAAGCGGATGCCATTGAGTGTATCCGGAAGATTTTGGAGAAATAGTACGTCGATGCTTTATTTTTTGCTAAAATAGTGTATAATCTAGGGAATTTATTAAAAAATATCTTTAGACAATATTTATATTACAGGTTGATTAAATGACAAAAAACAAATCTCTTTATATCGTTTTAACCATCTTGCTGGCTGTTTTTCTACTGGCATCTTTTATAGTATTTCCGCTTGATAAAGGGCTTTTAGGCAATCTGGGCGTCTTATTGGGACGCGACCTGCAGGGCGGCACCTACCTTGTTTATGAAGCTGACCTTTCGACCGTTGAAGCGGGAACCGAAGATGAAATCATGAAGGGCGTTGCCAACGTAATATCAAACCGTATCAACCCCCTCGGTGTAACCGAATCGTCGGTTGAAATACAGGGTGAAAACCAAATAGTGGTGGAAATCCCGGGCGTCAGCCTGACCGATGACCAGAAAGCCAGCCTTGGCAATACCGCTTTGCTTGAATTCCGTGAACTGGCTACCGTAGACGGAGAGGAAAAATGGATTCCGGCAACCGGGACAATCAACGGAGAAACGCTTGCTCTTACCAGTGCCTATTTTAAAAGCAATACATCGGTTCAAAAAGACCAGTTCGGAAATATTTTCTTAACATTCGAATGGGATGAAACCGGAAGCGAACTCTCAAAACAAGTAACCACCCGCCTGCTTAATCAGCATCTGGCAATTTTCGAGAATAATGAACCGCTACGTACCGAAGACGGAAATATGATAGCGCCCAGGATAAGCTCCGTAATTACCGATAAAGGGCAGATAGAGGGTCTGGGGCTGGATGTGGCCATGACGCTTTCCAAGCAGCTCAATGCCGGGCGCCTGCCGGTTTCGCTGGAAGTGGTTTATGAAGAAACGGTTACTCCCACACTTGGTTCCGATTTCGTTAAGTTAAGCCTGACAGCAGGTATAGTAGGTTTATTACTCGTCATGTTATTTATGTGCCTCTATTACCGCATGCCAGGAATCGTTGCCTCGCTGGCCCTGGTATTTTATGCCGTCCTGGTGCTTGCCATATTCAAACTGATTCCGGTTACTCTTACCCTGGCAGGTATCGGCGGTTTCGTATTATCAATAGGTATGGCTATCGATGCCAATATCCTGATATTCGAGCGCATGAAAGAGGAACTGCAAATGGGCCGCACGCTCGGTGCTGCCACCGAATCCGGTTTTAAGCGCGCCTGGTCCGCCATCAGGGATTCCAACATCACCACCATGCTGGTGTGCGTTATCCTGTTCTGGGTCGGCTCAAGTACCGTCGAGGGAGCACAGGTCAGAGGTTTCTCATTAACCCTGTTTATAGGTATCTGTGTCAGCATGTTTACGGCAATTACGGTATCCCGTTCGTTGCTTCGAATATTTGTCGGCACCAAACTGGCGAAGAAAACCCATTTATTCACTCCTTACATCGAAAGGAAATTAAAGGTAAACAATGATTAATATAATTAAAAAACGATTCCTATTCTTTGCCATTTCCATAACGGCGCTTGTAATCAGTATTGTCTTCCTGCTGGCGGCAGGATTGAATATAGGCATGGATTTTTCCGGCGGCTCACGATTAACGATCAATTTTGAGCAAGGGGTCACACTCGACGAACTGGAAGCAGAACTTACTTCCATCGGGTACGGTACTGCGGTTGTTCAGAGCGCCTCCAGCGGTGACTTTATTATCCGCACCGCAAAATTAAGCGCCGCAGAAAAAGAAACCATTAAAACAGATTTGACGGCAGCATTCGGGGAGTTTACCGAAAAAGGCTTCGAGGATATCCCGCCTGAAACCGCTATCGGAACTGCCAGGGTAGCCATTATCGGTTTGGTACTGGCCGCAGCAGTCGTTATGGCTTATATTACATGGGCATTCCGCGCCATGCCGAAGCCCTTCCGCTACGGCGTCTGTGCCGTCATTGCCCTGTTGCACGACACCTTGATTGTACTAGGTATATTCGCCATACTCGGTGTAACAACGCACATGGAAGTTAACCTGATGTTCATTACCGGTATTCTGGCTGTTATCGGTTACAGCGTCAACAATATCGTTGTTATCTTCGACAGGATACGCGAAAATGTCAAAGCAAATCCGGCAGCCAGTTTCGAGATGATCGTAAGTAACAGCGTAACCCAGACGTTTTCACGCTCCATCAATACCAGCCTGACTACACTGATTACGATACTGGCATTGATTCTCTTCATAGGCACCAACATCCAGAGCTTTGCCTGGGCACTGTTTATCGGCATCATCGCCGGCACATTCGATTCACTTTTCATCGCCACTTCACTGCTTGTAGTGTGGGAGAAAAAGGAATGGGGCCGCTTTATAAGCTGGTTGCCGATGTTTAAAGTCAAAAAAGCAGAATATTAATACATAATCCCGCCTTTTTGTTTGAAGTATCCCCCCAAAAGGATTTCCGGGTATGTTTGCGACCAGGGAAAACGTCTCCCGTTTAGCCATCGTTTCTATCAGCGCATTGATTATAATGAAGCTGATAACCAGTTTTGTCACCGGAAGCATCGGCATTCGCGCCGATGCTTTTCACAGCCTTATCGACCTGGCCGGAGCCGTAATCGGCTATATCGGCATTAAAATCTCCTCCAAACCACCGGATAAGCAGCATCCCTTCGGACACGGCAAGGCCGAAAATATCGCCGGAACAATTATTTCACTCTTCATATTCGCTGCAGCCGGCCTGATTACCTACGAAGCGATAGCAAGAATTATTTCGGGCGGAGAGGTGGAACTTGTCAGTATCGGTATCTATGTTACCGCCGCCGCTATCGCCATCAACCTTGTATTTGCCCGCTATGCCCTGAAAGTGGCGCGTAAAACGGATTCCGTGGCCCTGGAAGCCACCGCCCGCGATATGCAGGCTGATGTTTACAGCTCAATTGCAGTACTGGTCGGTTTGGTACTGGTGCTTATTACCGGGCTGACTATAATGGATTCGATTGTCGCCCTGCTGGTAGCCGTACTTATCCTGCGAACTGCCATTATCAGCTTTAAAAAATCCTTTTCCGGCATTATGGATACGGCGTTGCCGAAGGAAGAAGTGGATATTATCAAATCGATGCTGACGGAACACAGGGAGCAGATTGTCGGCTTTCATGACCTGCGCACCCGCAAATCGGGCAACCAGCGCTTTGTAGACCTGCACATGGTAATGCACAAGACAATCAGCGTAGAGGAAGCCCATAACATGGCTGACCATTTGGAAGAAGACCTGAAGGAAAAGCTTTCCAACATGAATATTACTATTCATATCGAGCCGTGCGAAGCTGATTGCCAATGGTGTTTGGATAATCACCCGAAGAAGGGTTAGACTACCAGTTGTATCCCCGATACGATAAACCATACGCCGAAACCGGCCATTAAAAGCCCGGCCGCGATAAATACCAGCGCCTGAACGGTAGACCCCCACATATTATGCGTTTTATAGACCACCGCCGAAACAAATGAAAGCCAGATGAAGTCGCACAGCCAGTGCACTATGATAAACACCGCCAGCCCCAGGGCAATAAATTCCCAAAAGGCCATAAACTTCATCAGCAGCAGGACGCCCACAGTCGCCCACCACATTATAAAAAAGGGATTCAGCCCGGTCATGATGACACCGGCGGTAAAAGCATTGTAGCGGATATCCTTTGTACCGGCGCTGATTTCTTTTGGCGAGCGCAGCATGCCGAAAGCCAGCCACAAAAGCACCAGCCCGCCGATAATGCTGAAAACGAACTGCACCACCGTGTTTTCAAAAAAGTGAGAGAGCCCGAAATACAAAAGTATTATTAACGGGATTTCCACCACGGCATGCCCGAGTGACATCATGGTGCCCGCCCAGGGCGATTTAAAGCTCTTGGTGATGGTAACGGCAAACATCGGCCCCGGAGCTATAACACCGGAAAGCGAGGTACCGACGACAGTCATCAACATGGCAAACATTTATTATTCCTTAAAAAACCAGATAATTGTTTATTATATCATTATTATGTTTTTTTCCTCCTGCCGGCAGGCGATTTGTTATAATGGTAGCTGATTGATTTCCTGAGGGAGGTAAATATGGAATTTTCAGAAGTTATTAAAAACAGGTATAGTGTGAGGGCTTATAAAGCGGTTCCGGTAGAAGAGGCCAAACTGCAAAAGATTCTGGAAGCGGCAAGGCTGGCACCCACCGCCTGCAATCTGCAACCCTTCAAATTTATCGTTATACATACCGCAGGCAGGGAAGAAGATTTGAAGCGCGTCTATAGGGGTTCGTGGTTTTCAAAAGCGCCTATCATCATATGCGCCTGCGCTATGGAAGCGGAGTGTTGGCGGCGGGCGGACGGCAAAAGCTATGCCGCCATCGATTTAGCCATCGCCGTAGACCATTTGGTGCTGGCAGCTACCGATTTGGGGCTGGGCACCTGCTGGGTGGGTGCGTTTGACGTAAAAGCAGCGCGCGAGATGTTGAAATTGCCGCAAGACGTCGAACCGGTAATATTCATTCCGCTCGGCTATCCCGATGACCAACCGGGAGCCAAGCACCGCAAACCAATTGAAGAACTGGTTAGATACGAACACTATTAGCCTTATTATTTAAATATGTTCTCTTGGGGGAAGGATTTTAAAACCGTCGTTGCGAGGAGTCCCGATTTATCAGGAGAAGGATCTGAGGTGGGGTAAAAAACGAATTAACCCCTCCTCCCCGGATGTTGAGTTCCGGCAAACCGGAACGAAATCTCGATTGTTCGGGACTTCGTTCGACCACTATTTTTACTTAGCGCAGCTAATGTGTGTCTTTAGCATGACAATACGTTGCCTGTCATCCTGAAGTCACAAGGGGTGCCTGAAGGATCTGGAGGGTGGGGAGAAA
>CAZJMW010000075.1:0-6651 GCA_964547375.1 uncultured Dehalococcoidales bacterium
CTTTTTCATGTCCGAATAATTCACTCTCGAGTATGTTCTCAGGCAGTGCGGCACAGCTGATTGCTACAAACGGTTTGTTATGACGAGCACTGCAGTTATGCACCGCTCTCGCTATCAACTCTTTTCCGGTACCGCTTTCCCCGGTTATCAGCACAGTTGCATTGCTTTTAGCTACAGCTTTCACCAGTTCGACTACACGCTGCATTTTATCGCTTTTGTAAATAATATTCTCAAAATTAAAACGTTCTTCAAGTTTATGGTGTAGTAATAGGTTTTCCTGTTTGATATTTTGATGTTCAATCATTTTTTCAAGCAGCAGTTCCACCTTACCGGGACAAAACGGCTTTTCAATATAATCGAAAGCCCCTTCTTTCATGGAGGTAATCGCTGTGGCCACCCCGCCATAGGCAGTCATGATAACACAGCCGATTTCATCCGATAGTTCCCGGGCTTTCTTCAATACTTCAATCCCGTCCATACCGGGCATAACCAAATCGATAAAAGCGATATCGGGCTTCTTTTCCCTGATAATATCTAAAGCACGGCTGCCATTCTCAGCCAGAATGACATCATAACCGAGTTCAATTAACCATTCGTTAAAAGAATCCCGTATTACGGCTTCATCATCGACTATCAGTATTTTAACTTTCTTCTTCATGATTTATGGGCAGAAAAACCCTGAAAGTAGTGCCTTCCCCTTCCTTGCTTATTATGTCGATTTTACCTTGATGACGCTGGACAATACCATAGGATATCGCCAGCCCTAACCCGACTCCCTTCTGGTCTTTTTTGGTGGTAAAAAAAGGTGTGAATATTTTTTTCATGTTATCATGGGATATGCCTACACCGGTATCGGTTACTTCAATCAACACCTGTTCCCCCTCAGACAATGTACTGATAGTCAGAGTCCCTCCGGACGGCATTGCCTGTATGGCATTCATTATAAGGTTGGTGCAAACCTGTTGAATCTGACCGAAATCGGCAACTATTTTCGGCAAATCCGGCGACAGTTCTTTTAGTACCCGCACATTTTGCATTTCGGCCGAATGGATACCCAAATCATAACTTCTATCGACTATTTCATTTAGATCGACTTCCCAGAACTCGGGAACCGATTGCCTTGAAAAATCAAGCAGGCTCCTGACCAGCTTGGTACTTCGATTGAGTTCCGTTTCCATTTTAGACAGGTAGTCTAGAGCGACATCAGGCGCGAAATTATCACTCTTTAACTTTTTTGCCATAAGTTGGGTATAAATAAGAACACCTGATAGAGGGTTATTAATCTCATGAGCAACAGAGGCTGCCAGTTGTCCGAGCGATGTCATTTTTTCAGCCTGTATTAAACCTTCCTGTGTTTCCTGCATATGTTTATGTAAATATGGCCAGCACATTTCTATTTCCGCCAGCCCCTCGCTGACAGCGACAGCCAGTTCATGACAGGTACTATAACCACAGGCACCGCAATTGAATTGTTCCTCAGGATTAATCCTGTTCATTTTTCGCAGAACGTCTTCGATTTCTGCATCATCAGGTAATGCCAGCCTGACATTTTGAGTTATAAATTGCCTGCCTAAATCTATATCACTATACTTTTTCAGGTCACGCTCGGTTTGTTCAGGATTAGACCCTTTCAGGGCATAGCGCGCAACAAGTTCCTCACGCCGGTAAATACTGAGGTCATTGTCGATTACCGGACCGCCCACGCATCCATGACAGAAATAAAGGTTAATCAGTTTGGCGTTAATTTCACCGAGTGCAAATTCATTCAGTATTTTCGATACAGCTTCACTACCGTTTGCGCTGATAACCTCGTTTTTTAGAATATCCTCCGACAATCCGGCAATTTTCGCCAGCCCGCCGGAAATAGACATCAGTCTTCCCAGGTTGGGAGTCGGTCCGCTGAAATCAGCCTCCGGTTCTTTCTCGGGAGCTATATTTTTTGCCATAAACATTTCTTTAAGCTCTGCAAATGTCAATACAGCATCGACAACTCCACGGTTGCTTGCTTTGCGGGCTTCATCTTTTTTCGCCACACAAGGACCTATAAATACCACTTTTGCCTTCTTGTTATAATGCTGCTTTATAAAACGGCCGGTGGCTATAGTCGGAGATACAATATGCGCCATATATCCGATTAACTTCGGATAGTATTTTTCTATATAATTAACAACTGCCGGACAATTCGATGATAATAACGGTTTGCCAGTCTGATTACTTAAAATACGCCTGTATTCCTTGCCGATAAGTTCAGCGCCGAAGGAGTCTTCCATCACTTCATTGAAGCCCAGTTTCTTCAATGCCGAAACAAAGCTGCCCGGTGCAACTTCAGGCATGGCTGCCGGAAAAGAGGAGGAAACCACAGCAATTATATAATTATCGCTCTGGCTCAGCAGTTGCCACACCAGGCTGGTATCGCTCTCAACCCTCTTGGCGCCGGTAACGCACACTTCCAGGCAGTTTCCGCAAACAATACAGCGTTCCCTGATTACCTGCGCCAATCTGTCCTCTACTTTAATAGCCTTGACAGGGCAGCTGCGTATGCAGGCATAGCAACTCTTACATTTATCCTTCTCTGTATATATTATGCTCATTTACCTTTTTCCCCCGGCCGGTATTTTAAGTTCATTCCTCATATTGGCAACCGTGCGTCTTGATATATTAATTCCATACTTATCAGCCAGTTCAGACTGAATGAGGGTATCCGAAGAATGCCTGTTCTCCGACTGTAAAACCTGTTTAACCAGCGACATGCGAAACTTTCGCGGATTAGGAAAGAGACTCTTTAGAGTAACTTCCCTGCCGCAGGGAAGCTCTATTGTCTTGAATTTAACGGCACGGCTTAACCGGCTGGCGTTTATGCCCAACTTAAGGGCCATTTCTTTCTGGCTCAGCGGCAGCAAATCCGCAAACCTGCCCGAATCGATATATGCCGATTGTTTTTGGATTAAGTTAACAAGAACCATGTGCAAGGTATCCTTACAAATATTGACCATTTCCAGTTTTTTAAACAGTGCTCTGATTGCCCTGATTTCCTTTTCCGTTGTGCATTTTTCTGCTGCATATTCTTCAAAGTTATCATAATCTATAATGTAACGGCCTCTGGCTAACGATTTAGAGAAATAATTAATTCTAAGCCCATAAACTTCCCTTTCGATTGCCGCAATTTTTGTATAATTTATAGAATTTGAATTCAGTGAGGATACGGAATAAAACTCTTCCATTACCGCCGTTTCATTGACCAGGTTGTTGATAGCCCTGGCCCATGATAGGGGTATGTCACAGGCTAGGGCAATTTCTTTTTCTGATAATGCTTCCTCAACCAAAAGGAAGTATTTCTTAAATTTATCCACGCCTATTGTACGAATATAATCGATAGTGTTTCTATTATTCTCCAGTATGGATTCAACTTCAGGGCATGTATTATCAATCAACTTAAATTCATCGAGTGGCAAATATCCGGGAGAAATGTCGGTCCTATCGAACCGCTTATAGCGAATAATACGAACTTCTCTGAATAAACGATTAAATAATTCGGAGTTTTCGATTTGGCGGATTATTGAATTGAGCTGGCTGTAAGACAAAGCCATCAGGTTCGATTGCTCAATCCTTAGGTATTGCCCCGTATTCTGGCTAATCTGAAGAGAATTGATTTGTGATAAAGCAGACATTGTACAATTATTATACTATTTGCATGCTATATTGTCTATTTATTTAACAATGCTGACAGATGTCTTGATTCTTTAAGTATTGTTTACTTCTTTTATTATCATCTCTGCCGCTACAGGAATCGCCGCTTCAATCTCTGGTGTGCAAATCTCAGTCAGCGTACTGACATCCCCGGCTTCGATACCGATAATCTCTATAACTTTCGGCATCGATAATTCGAGCCTTTTACCAAGTTCTATAGCTGCAATAACGCCAATGTCATGGCTCGAAGTGGTATGACAGGTAGTATCGAATTCCTCGGGAGAGAGGCAATAAATACTCCCCGGCTCGCCATCAGGTGTCGTAATAGCATCCACGATAATAGCTTTATCATAGCCGACCAGGTAATCCAATAGATTAATTCCGGCCAGGCTGGTTTCATTTAAAGAAACGTCAGGATTGGATAACCTCTTTTCAAGCAATTTAATTACTTTCAATCCGGCACTATCATCGCAGAGATAAGGGTTACCCAATCCTAATATTAAAGTCTTCAAAATATTATGTAGTCTATTCCCAACTTTTTACTATTTGTTTATTCTTATCATAAACATACATCGGCATGGCCGGATGCCCCGGTAGATTATGACTGGCACATGCCAAACATAAATCGTACGGACGCCACGCCATTTCAATGCGGTTAAGCAATCCTTCGGTAATTTCCTTACCCGGCTGTATAAGAGCCCTGGCCGCTTTATTAATAGACATATTCACGGCGGCTCCATTGTTTACGGTGGCTACAATCAGGTTAGCTTTTTTAATTATTCCGTTTTCATCGGTTTTATAATGATGAATCAGGGTTCCTCTGGGTGCTTCAAGAATGCCGACGCCTTCATCAGGTGTTGCTGTGGGTATATTTCTCAGGTTATCACCTGTAATTTCCGGGTCGGTGCTTAAAGCAATCATTGTCTCAGCAGCCTGTACCATTTCAACCAGTCTTGCCCAATGTATCGCCAGCGTATGATGTACCGGTTTCCCGCCAAGTGTAGAATAAAGCCTTTCATACTCTTCCTGGGCCAATGGAGTTGCCATACCATCCGAGGCATTCAGACGAGCCATCGGAGCAACACGGAACACGCCGCTGTCCTTGCCATCTACGAAACCCTTCCAGCCTACTTTCTTAAGATACGGGAACTTGATGTAGCTCCAGGGTTCGACGTGTTCTGCTATATGCTCAAGGTAATCCTTGGGCTCGAATTTTGCAAACTCATTCCCATCGGGGTCGACAACTCTTATCTTCCCGTCGTAATAACTAACCTTGTTATTTTCATCAACCATACCCATGGAATAAGTCTTATGCGTATAAGCATCACTGACAATCATATCTACATACTCTTTATTGGCAAGCACAATATCGTTAAATACTTTCAAGGAAAGTTTAGAAAATTCAAGACAATCCCTGGCAA
Source organism: uncultured Dehalococcoidales bacterium (assembly GCA_964547375.1). Classification (GTDB taxonomy): domain Bacteria; phylum Chloroflexota; class Dehalococcoidia; order Dehalococcoidales; family UBA5627; genus UBA5627. Next base: position 5,109 of record CAZJMW010000075.1, read on the forward strand.
TTTGTTCAAATTCCTGTCGTTCTTCCTCGTTGATTCCCCTACTGACTCCTCCCGGCAAACCAAAAACAGGGTGAACCGCCTTACCACCCAACTCCTGGATTAAATGATGGCATTTTTTACGCGTATTGATAACCGCCCCACCCAATTCAAGGCCGACCTTGCCGATAACACCTATAATATTACGCTCGGCAACCGGCGCTTCCGGCCCCATCACAAAATCAGGGCCGCCCAGAATATAAAAATGCGTGGTGTGGTCGGTTACATAAAAAGCATTGTATAAAAGTTCGCGCAGTTTCCTGGCAGTACTGGTCGGGGTTACATGAAATAAGGCATCCAGCGTTTTTGTGGAGGCCAGGTGATGTGCTTCGGGGCAGACACCGCATATTCTCTGGGTGATTTGCGGCATATCCTCGGCAAGTCTTCCCTCCGAAAACTTTTCGAATCCCCGCAATTCCGGTACCTGAAAATAGCTGTTCTCTACCCTTCCCTCATCATTAAGGAATATCTCTATCTTGCCATGGCCTTCCAGCCTGGTAATCGGGTCAATACTGATTTTTCTCATTAAACTCTTGCCCTCCTTAATATGGAATCAGGTAGACTGTAGCGATAGAATGTACCGGCAGGGTCTCTGATATCTTCAATTATTTTTCCGATTTCATCCGGGTCATTGGAATCGATTACTGATGCAATGGCATTCATAAAATGCGCTCCCTGGTCGATGACACCTTCAATCGGGCCGTAGCAACCGGTACAGGGCATCCCGGCTTTGGGACATCTGGCACCGCAACCGCCCTTGGTAGCAATCCCGGCACACGGAAGTCCCTGTTCCAAAAGACATATCTCAGGGTCCGGAATAATTTCATATGTTCTATAGAATTTTTTAACTTTCTTGATATCACGCTTACGCGGACACTCGTCACAAACAGACTTTGCACTATCGGTTATCACCGTCCCTATGGGAGGCATGTTGCCGGAAATCAGCGCCTCCAAAGCCATCCACGTCGTTTGTGCTTCGGGAGGACATCCCGGTATTATATATTCAACTTTTACCGTCTGCGCCAGCGTTTTAACCGTATCGTATAACTTCGGCAGTGTTAGCTCGCCTTCGGGAGCCTGATAGCTGGTTTGGGGAAGCACCTTATCCGGATTTTCAGTTGAAGGGGTATCCAGAAACGCCCTCTCCATTATCATTTCACGGTTAAACATATTAGCCAGTCCGGGAATACCACCCTGATAGGCACAGGCGCCAAAGGCAATCATAACCTTTGACTTTGCCCTCAACAGCTTTGCAATGTGTTCCTGTTCAGAACTTCGAATAGCACCGTTAAACAAGCAGATATCAATACTCTGGTCCTCCATAGCTTCGACATCCTTATACTTGACATCTATGGCAACCGGCCAGAAAACAATATCGACAGCATCGATAAGCTTTAGCAGGTTTTCACCGATTTCCAGAAGGCCGATATCACATCCACCGCAACTGGCAGCCCAATATAAAGCAACTTTTGGTTTAGCCATTATCTCCTCCATTCCTGGGGAAAGG
>CAZJMW010000076.1:0-4695 GCA_964547375.1 uncultured Dehalococcoidales bacterium
GCTGGTGTGCGATTGCGGTTTTCACTGACGAAGAATGGCGAGGTTTCTGCCGGGTAATCGGGAATACCGGACTTGCGGATAATCCAAAATTCAGGACGCTTTCAGCAAGAAAAGAAAACGAAGAAGAACTGGACCGGCTGGTTAATCAATGGACTTCGAATCGGACCGCCGAAGATGTAATGAACCTGATGCAGGAATCCGGTATTGCCGCCGGTATTGTCGCTACAGGCCAAGATGTCATGGATAAAGACCCTCAATTAAAACACCGGGGGTTCTTCAAAGAGCTTGAATATCCCGGTATCGGAAAATACCGTACCCAGGTCGGAGCGCATTTCCTCATGTCGAAATACAATTACGAACTGAAAGCTGCTCCCTTGTTCGGAGAGCACAATGAATACGTATTTCAGAAAATCCTTGGCATTCCTAATGGCGAATACGAAATCCTGGTGAAAGAAGGGGTTATTGATTAGTGAATAATATGGTTTATAATATATGGGTATTTCGCTGACAAGAGAAATCACCTGCACTCCTTTCCTGTCAACGAATGAAAAGAATACGAATGGTTACTCCTTCGAGATTGTACGAGATAGTCTGCTGGTCCGGACCATGACAGAGGGCTGTCCGCCAGGGCTGCGTGTCACGAACCTCAATCAGCCTCTTAATCAGTTTTACTCACAAATTCGATGTCTTTACTTGATACCTTAACTACTTCCTTCTCTATACTCTCTGTATCAAAAATCGGTGTTTCACCAATTAAGGAGAGAAAAATGACGTACAATTTCAGGAATCTGGTATTTGAAGGTGGTGGAGTCAAGGGAATTGCCTACATGGGTGCCATGCAGGTCATGGAGGAAAAAGGAATCCTTCCGAATATAAAAAGAGCAGGCGGTACTTCGGTTGGAGCAATCAACGCCCTGCTCTTCGCTCTGGGTTTCAGTAACAGCGAACAAAGAGAAATCTTATGGAAGCTTAAATTTTCAAATTTACTGGACGCAAGCTGGTTGCTACCTAATATATGGCGGGTAATTATCCGTTATGGCTGGCACAAGGGAGATTATTTCAGGGAATGGGTTGGTAAACTCATCAAAGAAAAAACCGGGAATTCTAATACTACATTCAGAGAATTGAGAGAACAAAAGAAACCTGACCTTTATGTTTACGGGACAAATTTGAGCACGCACTTCAGCGAGATATTTTCAGTTGAACAAACACCGGATATGCGTCTTGCCGACGCTGTCAGAATATCTATGTCGTTACCTGTATTTTTTACCGCTATCCGTAATTCCAGGAATGATGTATATGTCGATGGAGGATTGCTTGATAACTTCCCGGTCAAATTGTTCGACCGGGAAAAATATGTGGAAAGCGAGAAACACGAAACAGAATATTACGAGAAACAGAATGCCGCTTTCCTCAAAGAGCATCCCTTGAGCAGTCCATATGTGTTTAATAAAGAAACCCTTGGTTTTCGACTTGATTCGAAGGAAGAGGTGGCCGGTTTCCGGTATAACGAACCGCAGGTAAACAAAATCGATAATTTTTTCGAATACATTCAGGCCTTGATTAAAACTATACTCGATAGTCAGAGTAACACCCACCTTCATGGCGATGACTGGCAAAGGACAATCTATATCGATACGATTGGAGTATCGACTACCGACTTCAACTTATCCGATGAAAAGAAAAAAGCCCTGGAAGAATCAGGAAGGCGCGGAGCGGAGGAATATTTCAAATGGTATGATGACCCGGCAAACAAGCCGGTCAACCGATAATAATCAGAAAAACCCGCCGGATTATACAGCTCAAACATGCCGCTTGCACCATGCTCGCCGGAAAAAGCGTTATTTGACCTTATCGTTAAGATGTAACGTTACTTCATGATGCACGACTGGTATATCAATCAGGATAATTTACTCTGAAACGGTGAAGTCGCTTGCACAAAAATACTTCTTTCAGGCGCTAAAACAGTCCTTTTTACCAGTTACTCTGTTCAATTACGTCTCATATAATCTTCTTGCTATCGTCGATAACGATAGAAAGGCAGATTTGATGAGGATATTAGTTTTTGGACGTTTATTCATTACGCGAAAAGTGATTACTACACTTCAAGAAGAGAATATTGACGTCATCAGCATACCTGATGGATTCGCCGAACAGATAGACCTGATCGAACCTAAAGAAATCACCCTTGCAGTTCTGGATTGTTGTGCAAATCAAATGGATAGAGTCTATGAACGCATCAACAATAACTGGCATATTCCTGTGGTTTTTATTATGAATGACAGGATGGAGAACTGGAAAAAGGTAAGCCGGTTAGATGCGGTTGGTTTTTTACCGGAGGTAGCGGGCAAGAAAGAATTAAGAGCCCGCTTGCGAGGGATATTGCGCCAGATTTTTGTCCACAGACAAGCTTGAACGAACACTCTTGTGTAACTTTCTGACTAATCCCGCGCCTTATCGGGATATAATACATTCCTCACTACTAATTCGTCTTGATAATCCACGTATTTTACTTATTCACTATCCTGCCAATCAGTCTGATATCTGTCATTAGTACGAAAACACTGTCCTTTGTTAGAACCTTCTAAAGTATTGTGTTCCCCTGTTTTTTTATATGTGATGTAACTCCTTAGGAGAATGTACAGGGCAATTTACTGATTTTATAGTGTTTTATATCGGTTTTAAGACACATTACTCCATATTTCCTTACAAAAACATCAGGAACATTACAAACCCACAAAGATTACCTTAACCGATTTATTCCCCCTTTACCTTTATGGTAACGAATCATCACTTGGGATGAAAGGAGGTGATTCATATCGAATGATTGGTTAAAGAGACAATCAGACCATATCCTTTAGATGAACTAGTGATGTTTGGTTGCATTTCTCTTCAGGATAATAAAGTTTGAATGTCTGGTTTTTTAGTATTAATTCAAAAAACAAAGAATCTAGGAGTTTATCAATGAAGAAAATTTTATTGTTTACCATGACGGTACTTCTGGCGTTAGCGCTTATCAGCCCGGCTGCCGCCCTGGCGATTAGCGGGACCACTGAGGTCACTATTGCCTCCGGCAGTGGAACCCCACCGGTTGTTAAATGCAAGTGGGAACAGCAGCCTGTGGCTGTTTGCCCGGCGCTGGAAGATGGTGACACCCCTCATCTGGTTCCCGGTTTCCAGATTCTACCTCCTCTTGTCGCAGGTGCGAAAAAGATGATTGAGTATTATACCGTTGTAACCGATGAGGAAGACCAAGGCAGCGTTGCGCAGGCTTTCGCTGACGTGTACCATCCTGCCGGTTCTCCCGAACCGTATGGTCCAAGCGTGACGGGCGGCATCTCGAATGCGCCGTACTTCAAGTATGAAGTCCCCTTCACGAAACTCGGCCATAGTACCGCAGAAATAGCCCTGGTACAGGCTGCTTACGATGCAGGCCTCATTACCTTTAACTCTGCCTATGATCTCGCTGATGTCCTGTACGAACTTGATAAAGGCACGGCAGACCTCTGGAAAGGACAGGCAGAAATCGACTACGAGCAGCCGGCCGGGAATTACGATGTTTACGTCTACGCCGTCGACACCAACAACGTCTTCTCTGTTCCTGTCTACAACCAGTTTACCTACGTTGCTGTTTGCGGTATCGAGGTCGACTTCACCGGTATCAACTTCGGTTCGGTCAACCTCAAGGTTGAAAAGATGATTGCCGGTGATACCGTCTGGGATAGCCCCGGTATCAACAAAGCCACGGTTCGCAATATCGGTAATACCTGGACAAGCGTCAACGTGAAATTTACCGACATGGGCTTCGGTAAAGACGTAGACAATAACTGGAACGTTAACTTCGACGCCAGGATGGGCAGCGATAACACCTACTATATCGGCGGCATCCTTCCTGGTGTTGAAACTCAACTTGTGAACGCTCTCGCCCTTTCCTGCAAGGATGAACTTGATCTCTCTATCAAGGTCATTAAAGGTACCGGAACCCATACCGGCACGGTCACCATCGGTTGTATTATTAGACCCTTCACTTACGATCCTGCCAAGGTCGTGGGTATCTCTTCCCATGGCGACTATTAGTCTGTTTCCCAGGTACTTTTGACACACTGTAGCAAGGTTGGGGAGACATAAGAGACAGCACCTTATGTCTCCCCGGACAAATAAACGAGACGATGAAATGAGAAATGAAAAAAATTATTCACTCAATTCTATTAGCTGTATGTATGATTTGCATGCTCAATCCGGTGCCGGTTTCAGCGCTGGGAATCGCTATGGGTCCAACCAATATCGATATAGTTGACGCGGTACGTGGCAGTGAATATAAGAGAACCATTACGGTTTTCAACCCGAGCAAGGAAGAAACCGGTTACAAACTATCGTGCGAAGGAGATATCGCGAACTGGATAAGTTTTCGTTCACCGGATACCGGAGAAATTATTGATACCATGACAATTCAAGGCAACGGAAAAGTGGTTGTTCTTGTCACCATCAACGTTCCCGGTGAAGCAGCAAACGGCCGTTATGGCGCGACTATCCTGGCAGAGACAATCCCTGAGGGCGATACATCAGATTCAGAAGTATCAGCAGTGCTCCAGGCAAAAACGCTGGTTACCATTATGGTAGCCGGCGATGAAATAGTCTCGGGTTCGGTTATCGATATCAGAACCAGGGATACAGAAGCAGGACTGCCTTTCAGGG
>CAZJMW010000076.1:4795-6644 GCA_964547375.1 uncultured Dehalococcoidales bacterium
GGTTCGGTTATCGATATCAGAACCAGGGATACAGAAGCAGGACTGCCTTTCAGGGTAGAAGTAATTTTTAAAAACACCGGGAATGTCATCGTCAGCCCTGGAATAGAGTGTGTGGTAGTTGCGAGGAATAAACCGAACAACGCAGTTATTAAACTCAGTTCTGATAACCAAACGGTTGGAATTGAGAAACAGGATAGCATTTTTCTTGAAGCAACGACGAAAAACCTCACGAACGGCGAATACCTCGTAACCGTCAAAGTTTTTCTCAAAGGAGAGTTACTGAAAGAGGCAAACCTGCCTTTTGTCTTACTACCGCCCGGAACCCTCACGAAACAGGGCGAACTGATTGCCATGACGTATGATGGCCAGCCGGCATTGAACTCGCTGATAAAAATACAGGGATTGTTCACCAATACCGGTCAGGTTGACGTTTTTGCTAAACTAATCGCCGAAATATATATTAATGAAGTTTTATCCGATACGGTTGAAAGCGAAGAAATACTGGTACCTTCAAGCTTTGACAGTTCAATAACCGCCTACTATAAATTAGAGCAAAATGGCACATATGTCATAAAAGGCTACATAGCCTATGACGGTAAATTGACTTCAAGTAAAGAAGTATCATTATCGACTGTAAACAGCCGGATGACAGCATCCGAGGGAAATGATGTCGTTGAGAGCACTTCCGTAACAGACGAGACGGAAAAATCAAAATCCATATCCTGGATGCCGGTGATAATTGTCGTAATTGTTCTGCTCCTGTCAGGTATTGGATATTTTTACATAAAACAAATAAAAAAACACAGAGCCTCTGACTTGCTCAAACAGGATCTTGATAGTGATTAGTAATCCATTGAAAAGAACTCTCAACAACTAAATTTGAATATCTACCAGTCTTGTATGGTCCTGGTAGAAGAAAGAGGTAATATGAAAAAGTGTTTACTGGCTCTATTCATTTTTCTTATGGTGTTAGCGCTTATCAGCCCTGCTGCAGCGCTGGCAGTTACCGGGACTACCAGTGTGACTGTTTCTACCGGTACCGGTACAAAGCCTGTTATCAAGGCCATGTGGGAACAGCAACCTGCGGCAATTGAACCAACACTGGAAGATGGTGATCCATTTCACCTTTATTCCAGATTTGAAATTCTTCCTCCGCTGGTTGCCGGTGCTACCAAGACCATCGAACACTATATTGTTGTAACAGATGAAGAAGACGGAGGCAATGTTGCTCAGGTCTTTGCTGATATTTACCACCCCGTCGGTTCTCCCGAACCTTACGGCCCCAGTGTTACGGGTGGTTTTTCGAATTGGCCATACTTCAAGTATGAAGTCCCCTTTACAAAACTCGGACATTCTGCTGCGGAAATAGCCCTGGTACAGACTGCGTACGATGCAAATCTTGTTACCTTCGGAGTTTATACCCTCGCGGAAGTCATGTATCAACTCGAAAAAGGGACGGCGGACCTCTGGAAAGGCCAGGCTGAAATTGACTACGAACAACCGGCAGGAATATACCGTGTACTGAATTATGCCATCGATACTAACAATAATGTGTCACTTCCTTATGGAAACGTCTTCTACTACACCGCTGTTTGCGGTATCGAGGTCGATTTCACCGGTATCAACTTCGGTTCGGTTAACCTTGGTGTTGAAAAAATGATTGCCGGCGATACGGTCTGGGATAAAGTCGCCGGTATTAACAAAGCCACGGTTCGTAATATCGGTAATATCTGGACAAGTGTCACCGTGAAATTCGATGACCTGGGTTTCGGTAAAGACGTCAATGGTAACTGGAACGTCAACTTCGATGCCAGAATGGGCAGCGACAACACCTACTACAAAGGGGGTA
>CAZJMW010000077.1:0-6493 GCA_964547375.1 uncultured Dehalococcoidales bacterium
ACTCGGGCACTATTCTGACAGAAATAAGCAAAAATGTCAACAGGACGCTATTATAAGCAATCAATCGTAATTAGTCAAGTTTCGTGCCTGTGATGTTCCTTATTCTGCCGCTTAGAAAAACAGCCCCAGAAGCCTGTAAGCAACACCGCCGATAAGTATAGCCAGCGCAATTTCCGCCACTACCATTAAAGTAGTAATCTTAAGACCGGTTTCCTTGAGCAAGACAGCGATGGTGGATATACATGGTATATAAATAAGGATAACTATTGTAAATACCACCATTTGCAGCGGCGTCATTATAGTTGTAATAGCCGCTCCGCCGGCAAAAGAAATTAAAAGCGCCAGGTTGGCTTCTTTTCGCAAAATGCCGAATATCAACAGCACACCGGTAAATGCCGGCAGCCCCAACCAGCTTACTGTTACAGGCGCCAGGATATCGGTAATGTAATCCAGCAGGTTATAAACATTGAGGGCTTCAATTACCACACTGCCTATAACTATCAGGGGTACACCGATGGTTAAAAAATCCTTGAATTTAAACCATGCCTGTCGCCAGACATTCTTCAGTGACGGCCAGCGGTATTCCGGGATTTCCATAATGATACCGGGAGAGGTGCTCGGCATTATTTTATTGAGAATCAGGCCGATAACATAAATTAACAGGAACTGGAAAGCCAGTATCCCCACCGCCCACTGCCAGCCGACAAAGGCACCTACCAATCCCAGCACAATCGAAGTTCTGGCGGTACAGGGTACCATTGTAGTCAGGAAGGTGGCTATCAGGCGGTCTCTCCTGTTATTCATAACGCGGCAGGCCATGCAGGCCGGCACGTTGCATCCGAGGGCCATAATCAAAGGGATGCTGGACATACCGTGCAAGCCGATTGTGTGGCAGGGACGGTCCATTAAAAAAGCAATGCGTGGCAGGTACCCGCTTTCACTCAGCCAGCTTAGTATCAGGAAGAAAGGAAGGATAAAACCGATGGCCACTATCAGTGCGGCGTAAAAACCGATTACCCCTCCGTTCCAGAAAATATCCATGGCAGGACCGTTTATTTCAGGCTTGATGTTCTCAAAAAATCCCTCGATTACTGTTGTAACCCATCCACCGAACAATGAAACTATAACCAGGATAGCTGCCAGCGTCAGGAAAAACAGGAAATAACCGAAGATAGGATGCAGTACAATGTTATCCAGGAGAGTCGAGACCTTTTTAACGGCACCCGTTCTGACACTCACCCGCCCGGCTATCGCAGCCGCAAGCGCATATCTCTCCGCCGAAATAATAGTTGAAATTTCCTCACCGTGCATTGAAATCAACTCACCGGCCAGTTGTTCCGCTTGCGAAGCAACTGCAGATATCTGCTCATATTCAGCTGATAACGCCGGTTTCTTACCTTCAAGCAACTGGATAGCTGCCCATTTTGAAGCCGTCTCCGGGGAAATTTCATCTAGAGCTGCCTCGATTTTTTGAATTCTCTGTTCGACTTCAGCGCCATACTTAAGGGTATCGACCGGCTTTACAGTCTTATCGATCAGCCCCAGAGCCGCATCTACAAGCTCGTGAACACCAATACCCTTTATGGCAATCGTATCGACAACCGGCAACCCCAGTAATTCGCTCAGCAATCCGGTATCGATGCTGATATTCTTTTTCCTGGCAATATCATTGTAATTGAGAACAAGTACCACCGGCTGTCCCATTTCCTTCAGTTGAAGGGTAAAAAAGAGATTCCTCTCCAGCGACGTGGCATCCACTATATTAATAATTACATCCGGGTTTTGGGTTAGAATGTATTCCTCGGTAATCTGCTCTTCAGGTGAATATGTGGCAAAGGAATAGATTCCGGGAAGGTCTACAATATCTATTTGCAGGCCGTGATGAGCTAATGTGCCTTTCTTTATTTCGACGGTCTTGCCGCCCCAGTTACCGGTTTCCTGTGCCAGTCCGGTCAACTGATTGAAGATGGTGCTCTTCCCGACATTGACATTGCCTGCCAGAGCTAAAGTAGTCCTTTTATCGCTGCCCCTAAGGGAAGACATACTATCTTTAAAAATAACGGATTCGGAAGCGTCTTTCATATACCATCCTTTTCCGAAGGAGATTCTTATTTTTCGGGTGCTTCTACAAAGATATTATCGGCAATCCTGTTACCCAGGGCCAGCTTACATCCCCTGATATTGATTTCTACCGGGCCTTTAAGAGGTGCTATTCTGGAAACAGTTATTTTTGTACCCGGTGTCAATCCCATATCGCACAGCCGCTGCAGCATGCCTTTGCCTCCGCGGATAAAAGCAATTTTAGCTTCTGTTTTAGTCTTCAATTCCAACAGGGAAATCACATCTTTTTCCCTTTTTCGTATTTCTTCAAAATTCCCCTTGTTCCATTCCATACACTCCTGGCAACTGGCAAAATTGAGGTTGCAGGGCGGAATCGTTTGCCTGTCATCCGGGCAGCGGTCGGGGTATTTTAAAGCCTGGCATAGCGCCCTTTCGGCTTCATCCGAAAGTGTATGCTCCATAGCACAGGCCTCTTCATGTACCTTCTCTTTCCCTATCTTGAGCGTATCATGTAAAAAGCGCTCCAGCAGCCTGTGCTTGCGCGCCATTTTCTGTCCGAGCGACTTGCCCTTACCTGTCAGCGTCACACCCTGATAGGGGGCATATGAAATATATTCATCCGCAGCCAGTTTTTTAAACATCTCGGTGACGCTTGCAGGGGATATGTTGAGACGCTTCGATATTTCGGAAGTTGTTGCCGTTTTACCGCCGCGCGTAAGATTATAAATCGCTTCCAGGTATTCTTCAGTACTGTTATGCATCGTTCATCTCCCTGTTTTAGGAAGTCCTAATTGTTAGGTAATCCTAAATGTTAACAGGAAGGCAATTTTTTGTCAATAAACTTCATATAAAAGAGCCGCGGGGGATTACCCCGCGGCTTATAAAAAAGTTACCCGTAAATGATTATATTATTGTAATATCCGGATTATTCGCCTTTCGCTTTTTTCCCGGCTGCTTCGGACGCGCCTGACAGAGAGGTGCTTGCATCGCTGATATCTACTTTGTTCGTTTCCTTTAGCAGTACCAGACCGACCACAAAACAGATACCGGCTATTATCATCGGATACCAGATACCGGCAAAATTATTACCGGTTGCAGTAATCCAAGCCAGACCAATCATAGGTACCAAGCCGCCGAAGACACCGTTGCCGATATGATACGGGAACGACATAGAGGTGTAGCGTATCTTGGTCGGGAATAACTCGACCAGGAAGGCTGCTATAGGTCCGTAAACCATGGTTACATAGATAACCTGTATAAACACCAGCGCCGAAAGAGCAGCCATATTATATCCCTGGTAAGCAAACAGGAAGTGCTGCCCGGTATCTATCGGGGCAAAAGCGGCCATAGCACCGTATATAGGATAGTAGGTTAAAACTGCTAAAAGCATACCGCCCAGCATTATTTTCTTACGACCGATTTTATCGGAAAGCCAGCCGAAGAAAACAAAGAAGGGGGCACTCAGTACCAGGGCTATACCGACTATAACATTCGACTCAACCAGGCTTACCTTAAAGATTTGCTGCAGATAAAACAGGGCATAGAACTGCCCGGTATACCACACAACACCCTGCCCCATGGTAGCACCGAAGAGGGCTATCAGAACCCATTTCAGGTTGTACGGATTGGTGAAACTCTCTTTCAGAGGGTTCTTTGAAATGGTTTTGCTTACCTTCATCTGCTGATAGAGCGGCGATTCACGCAGGGATTGCCTGATCCATACCGACAGCAGCACCAGTAGAATGGATACCATAAACGGTATACGCCAGCCCCACTCGTTGAATGTATCCTCTCCCATACCTAACCTGACCAGAAGTATTACACCGAGCGACAGGAACAAACCCAGTGTTGCCGTGGTTTGAATCCAGCTGGTATAAAAACCTCTTCTGCCCTGAGGTGCATGTTCGGCAACAAAGGTTGCCGCTCCGCCATACTGACCGCCCAGAGCCAGCCCCTGGAGTATTCTGAGTGTTATCAATATAATACCCGCCCACACGCCAAGTACTTCCTTGGTAGGTAAAAGACCGATAATGAATGTGGCGGAACCCATTATCGCAATAGTGAGCACATAAGTGAATTTACGTCCGAAGAGGTCGCCGATGCGACCGAAGAAAAGAGCACCGAAGGGACGCACCATAAACCCGACTGCAAAAGTGCCCAGCCAGGCAATAACATCCCCTGCCGGGGTTCCGGTGGTGTAAAACTTGCTGGCAAGCGTTGTTGCCAGCGCCCCGAAAATATAAAAGTCATACCATTCGATTACCGTACCCGCAGATGATGCGAATATCACCTTACGGATGCTTTGCACTCCGTTTTTCGCCGATTCTACTAGAGCATTCATTTTTTTCCTCTCGATTTAAGATTTTTTAAATTGGGGGGAAAGTAATACTAATTATTCGAACGAATCAGCATTACAGGAATCTTGGAATGGTGCACCACCTTTTCGGCGACACTGCCGATTATCCAGTGGGCCGGGCCGGTACGTCCGTGAGTCGACATGGCAATAATGTCAGCGCCGATTTCATCAGCCGTTTTCAGAATGACATTAGCTGCCGAACCGCCTTTTATGATAGTTGAAACCCGGTAACCTTCCGATTTGAGCTGGGCTTCGATTTCTGCCATGTATTTCCTGCCGCGTTCTTCTTCCTCGGCAATCGTTTGTGCGGCAATCGAGGGGTCGGAAAAGGCAAATTCAAAAGCGGGATTTGCCACAACATTGAGCAAGGCCAGTTCTGCCTTTTCGGCGTATGCCAGTGCTTTGGCATGCGGCAGAACACCTTCGGCTGTTTTCGAGCCGTCCAGTGGGACCAGAATCTTCTTGTACATTTTTGTCTTCCTCCTTAAAATACCTTGGTATCTGAAACCTTGCGGCGTAGACAGAGAGCATGGAGTGAGAAGACTTAAGGTAAAAATACCCCTATTTATTTGTACTATTTTTTATGTACAACATTATACATACTTTGGTGACACTATGCAATATCTTTAAATTAAAGATTTTGAAATTTTTTAAATTTTTTTTGACAATGCATCAGGTAACATACTAAACTCATTCTCTAATCACTGGAATTATCACCTCAAAGGAGACTCATGGCCAAAGGCAGTATCAGCATCGGAAAGCTCTCTGGGATTAAAATAAATATAGATTACTCATGGTTTTTTATTTTCCTGCTGGTAACCTGGTCGCTGGCCGGTTCCTATTTCCCTGCCACGTTCCCGGAGTGGAGTATCGTTCAATCGGTTTCAGCCGGGATTATTACCAGCCTGTTGTTCTTCGCTTCTGTTCTGGCTCACGAACTGGGGCACAGCATCACCGCCCAGAGGCACGGCATTCCGGTTAATTCCATCACCCTTTTTATATTCGGCGGCCTGGCGCGTATCTCGCGTGAACCGGAAAGCTCCGGCGTGGAGTTTAAAATTGCCATCGCCGGCCCGCTTACAAGTATGCTGCTCGGCGTTATCTTCTGGGCGTTGTATTTCCTGCTGCCATCACCGCGCTTCGACGGCATGGCCGAAATCGCTTTCTGGCTGGGAATGACCAACGTTATACTGGCGGTATTCAACCTGCTGCCCGGCTTCCCCTTAGACGGCGGCAGAGTGCTGAGAGCTATTATCTGGAAGGTCGGAAAGGACCCGCAAAAAGCTACCAGATGGGTTTCAAATATCGGCAGAGTTATCGCCTACCTGATGATAGCCGGCGGCATCGTGCTCTTTTTTATGGGATACACCTTAAACGGGTTGTGGCTGGCTTTTATCGGCTGGTTCTTAAGCAGCGCCTCCTCCGGCAGTTCCAAACAGGTATCGCTGCAGCAGGAGCTGCAAAAATTCACCGTTTCCGAATTGATGAATACCAATTATATAAAAATTCCGGCATCCGTAAGTATCGAGGAGATGTATAACGAATATATCAGCAGGAATAAGAAGAGCTACCTGGTGGTGACCTCCGGCAGAGAAACACTGGGGCTGGTAAACATGCACCTGTTAAGAAACCTGGATAAAAAGGAATGGAGCATCAAAACGGCAAACGAAGTGATGACGCCGATAGCGCGGCTGAGATATCTTTCGCCTGAAGCCGACCTGATAGCTGCACTGCATCTTTTTCAGGAGGAAAGGGTCGACCAGCTGCCGGTGGTGAGAGATTCAGAAATAATCGGTTTGATAAGTTACGATGATTTGGCGAATTTCCTGAATAAGAAGGCTTAGCTCACTCTACCGATTACGGATTTAGTAATACCTCACCCCTATCCCCTTTCCGCACGCAGAGAGGGGGAACTGAACTTATACATGGCGGACGGGCAATGCTCGTCCCTACGACATAAGCGTAATATCGGCATAATAACAGCAGCAAATCCCCTTTGATTCCCCTTTTCCAAAGTGGAAGAATACGTTCTTCTTTGACCGTAAGCAGTAAATAAAAAGGATAAAAATGTCATCC
>CAZJMW010000078.1:0-6292 GCA_964547375.1 uncultured Dehalococcoidales bacterium
CAGCCGGACGCCCTTGCTGGAGCCTTCGTGCGCCGGTTTTATCATCAGCGGGAATTTGAATTTTTTCCAGTCTATCGATTGCAGTTCCTTTAAATTCGAAATCAGCTGCCATTTGGGTGTAACCACCCCTTCCATGGCGACCATTTTCTTGGTCAGTTCTTTATCGAGGCATATTCCGAGGCATAAGGGGTCTGAACCGGAGTAGGGTATATCCAGCATTTCTAAAATAGCCGGAACCTGTGATTCACGGCTGCGGTAGTTGCCCTGTCCTTCGGCAATATTGAATACAAAATCCACCTTTTCGCGGCGGATATTATCAATAAAAGCACTGCCTCCTCCGAGCAAAGTAACCTGGTGTCCATTTGCTTCGATGGAGGTTTTTATCAGTTGGACGGTCTCCATGGAGTCGTATTCCTCCATGGAGTCGTCTATTTTATCATTAACCGGAGCTTTATCCGGTTTGAGGTCAAACGATAACCCGATCCGCATCCCTTACCTCTGAGAAATTATAATCGGGCTTTTGCACTGCTGATGCAGGTGCCATGCGCGGTTGGTCCTGTGCTTCTATTTCCGGGTTGTGGCTCGTAAAGACGCGCCCCTGGTAGTTACTGAAAAGCACTTCCTTGTCAGTCCTGGCCAACAGGTAGTTAGGCTGCAAGGTGACTTTACCGCCGCCCTGCGGCAGGTCTACCACGAAGTTGGGTATTGCCAGCCCTGAAGTATAGCCGCGCATACCTTCGATTATCTTAATGCCGGTATCGATGCTGGTACGCAGGTGGTCGGTTCCCTGTACTTCATCGCACTGGAAGAGGTAATAGGGACGTACTTTGATTTTTAACAAACCCTGGCACAGTTTGGTCTGCTTTTCGACGGTATCGTTGATACCGCGCATCAAGACGCTCTGGTTATTTACCGGAACACCGGCGCGAATAATGCGGTCAACCGCAGCCGCCGATTCCGGGGTTATTTCGTTAACGGTATTGAAGTGGGTATTCATCCATATCGGACCGTACTCCGAAAGCATATCGCAGAATTCGCTGTCGATACGCTGCGGCAGTACTACCGGGAAGCGCGTGCCGATGCGGATTATTTCAACATGATTGATCTGCCTCAGGCTGTGAATAACATTTGCCAGATGCCTGGTCGAAAGAGTCAGGCAATCGCCGCCGGATAAAATGACATCCCTGACGTTTTTATTGCCGCGGATGTAGTTCAACATCTTCTCGATGTCGTCCGGTGTGCGTACCCAGTCTCCGTTTTTCCATTCGCGTTTGCGTGTACAGTGACGGCACAGCATCGGGCAGATGTCTGTCAGTACCATCAGTACCCTGTCCGGGTATCTGTGTACAAGTCCGGGCACGACAGAATCCCTTTCTTCTTCAAGAGGGTCTTCAACGCCGGTAGATTTGACGGTTATTTCTTCGATGCAGGGAATAGCCTGCATGGCAATCGGGTCTTTGGGATTATTTAAATCCATAAGTGAAAGATAATAAGGAGTAATAGATAACGGATATGTTCCGGTTACTGCGCTTATTTCGGTAAATCTTTTTTCTGATAGCGGGGCATACTTTGCCAGCTGTTCAACTGAGGTTATACGGTTGCGGAATTGCCATTTCCAGTCGTTCCAATCTTTTTCCGGTACTGTACCGAAAAGTTTTAGCCTGTTAGATATGGGGCTGCATTGGGGAGGTTCCGATTCCTCGCAGCTACTCGGTGGTTCGTCGTCACCTTCGCTGCTGTAGCTCTCCGAGAGGGGTTCCATAGAATTACTACTGCAAATTGTTTTTAAATTTTTCTTCACCTGATTGGTCGATACTCCTTTTTACCTTTTTAATATGTAATTTATTATCTTCGACTTCTTATATATATTTTCTAATAAAATAATGGCTTTTTTCAATACTTTATATATTAATTATAGATGTTTTTTTCTAAATGTAAAATGTGCCTGTTTACGAATGATTTTATATGAATGGATGATATTGTAGTCTTTAGTTTAATATATTGCAAGTGGCATTTGTATCTGGGACTGGTATAGAATATATAAATATTTTAGAAGTATTTTAGAGGTGCGATTATGACAGATATTCGAGTTGAAAAACTGGCCCAGCTTTTAGTCAATTACTCCGTAACGGTACACAGTGGCGACAAGGTTAAAATACGCGGGGATTATGCGGCTGCCCCGCTGGTAAAGGCTGTCTATGTCGAAGTATTGAAAGCAGGCGGGCATCCGATAGTGTTTCTGGAGCCGGAAGGGCTGGCGGAGGAATTTTACAAATATGCTTCCGATGAGCAGTTGAGTTTTATCCATGAGCCCGAAAAGATTATTACCGACAAGTACGATGTTTCCATCAGTCTCGGGGGCGCCTCCAATACCAAAGCCCTCAGCAAGGTAGACCCGTCCCGCATGGTTTTACGCCATCAGTCCAGAACCGAACTGATGAACACCCAGATGCGGCGTTCGGCTGAAGGAAAGTTTCGCTGGGTATATACCATATTCCCTACCAATGCCTATGCGCAGGATGCCGAGATGAGCCTGTCGGAATATGAGGATTTTGTCTATAAAGCCTGTCTGCCCGATATGGAAGACCCGGTGGGCTACTGGCAGCGTTTTTCGAAGCGCCAGGAAAAAATTATTGAGTGGTTGAAGGGAAAGAAATGTGTTTACATCAAGGGAGAGGAAACGGAATTGACGCTGAGCATCGAGGGGCGTCCGTTTATAAACTGCGATGGCCGCTACAACATGCCGGACGGCGAGGTTTTTACCAGCCCGGTGGAAGACAGCGTCAATGGGCATGTCTATTTTTCTTATCCGGCCATCGAGGGCGGTAAAGAGGTTACCGGTGTCAGGTTGTGGTTTGAAAACGGCAAGGTGGTGAAAGCCAGCGCTGAAAAGAACGAAGACTACCTGCTTAAGATGCTGGATACGGATGCCGGTTCGCGTACGCTGGGGGAATTTGCCATCGGCACCAGCCCCAATATCAACAAGTTTACCCGTGAAATTCTCTTCGATGAGAAAATCAACGGCAGCTTCCATATGGCGCTGGGGGCGGGTTACCCGGAAAGTGGCAGCAAAAACGAATCGGCGATTCACTGGGATATGATTTGCGACCTGCGAAACGGCGGTGAAATCCGCGTCGATGGAAATATGCTGCACAAGAACGGCAGGTTTGTCATCGATTTTTAGTTAAAAAGAATATTTCCTCATCCGTCAGACAGATACATTGGAATGCCATCTCGGCCAGTCGGAACATATAACGGCTTCCCTCCAGGGGAAGCCGTTTAAATAGTACAGACCGGGTACATAGGTAACAGTTAAGGTAAAAGCAAGGAGTATAATAAGTTCCGCTCGCCCTAAAAAGATAAAAACTGTTCTAAATAATACAATGTATTTATTTACCGTTTCGGTTCTTATATGTTAAAAGATATCGCGACTGTGAATCTAGAAATAGATTTCCTAATATTTATTACTTTTTCCCCAATAATCAAGAATAATTCCAAAGTCGGAGCCATCATCTCTATATGTTGGCTTTTCTCCTAGCCATTCATCTTCATGATTAAGCATATAATCTAAAGGTTCTTCAAATGCCCTGCTAAACGCATATAAATTCACGGGTAATATTCGTTCACCTTTAATATTCGATTGAATGAATTTCTCAGCCTCAAGAAATAAACCGTATATTGTTGCCGCTAGCCCTATCTGTAATTCGGGGTAAAAAGTAAGTGTTCTCCAATCATAATTAGCCAATTCAAGTCGTTGTGATAATTTTGTCGCTAATCTTTTTATTGCAACACTATTCCATTCTTTTACATTTACATTTATTTGGTTTATAACACGATTAATGCATTGAATATCGTTCACTGATTCTTCAATTTTCGCCAATATTTCTTCTTTAATAACAGCCAAAGAAACTGCCAGGTCGTCCTGCTGTTTTCGGCTTAGTGATAGATACCTTGATTGGTTAACTACCAAATTATACTCATTCATTATTTCCCAAATATCTAGTCTATTTTTATCCTTTAATTTATTTTTCACAAATACATTAACTTGTATAGTACTTTTTTCATGAATATCTTCCCTATTTTTTCTTTGGTAAGGAGTTTTCCCAGGTTCTTTATCCAAATTTATTTCTAATGAAAGGTCAATCGGTTCAATCATATGCATTTTACTAAAAGCAAGCGTAAATAACTCTATTCTTAAAGCATCTATTTCCTTCCAAAATATATCGTCTTCCAATGTATTTATTCTTAAACCAAAATGCGATAGACGATATATTAACTCTTTCTTAAGTAAAGACAAAAAATCTTTCACAGGAAATTCAGGTTCATTTACTGGAAATATTGCATAGTCAATGAACCGTTGAGTAATCTGTTCCATCTTTATTTGTGGTTTTCCATCAGGTGTTTCCAATTAATCACCTCATTGTTATATTCTTATGAATATATATCACTACCATAATGATTAAGTCAATGGAATAATTAAATATTTTTATCATTAGAACTATATTTTAAATACATACGCATGTAAAAGTAAAAATACTAGGGACTAACCCATCGGAGCGTACAATCCTGATAAGGGACAATAATAAGTTTTACAATCTTAAAGGTAATAAATCCTCTTTAAACCGGCGTCTTATAAAACTTCTTTCCCCACCACAAAAATCCGATAGCAGCCGCCAGTCCGAATGCTGCTAACCCCCCCCAGATGAATATCGGGTCGTTGGGAAAAACATCCATCAGTATGCCGCCGATAAAAGGACCGGTGGCGTGTCCCAGCGTTTCGCTTAAAGAAAAGGTACCCATATACAAACCGCGTTGTCTCTTCGGGGCAATATCGCTGACTACCGAAAGCGCAACAGGCGAGAAGGTGATTTCTCCGAAGCTCAACATAATCATAGCCAGAATAGCCAGCGCATAACTGCCGACCCATGAGAATGTAATCAGCCCAGCGCAGACCAGTAAACTGCCTGTAATCAGCACCTTATATTTAGTTCTTGAACTTGTTATATATGCCATCGGGTATTGTAAAAGCACCACGATAATCCCGTTTAATGTTAATAGCGAGCCGTATTGAGCCGTCGTGAAGCCGGCAAAATCTACCGAATAAACCGAAAGGGTGCTTACCATTTGCCCGAAAGCGATTAACAGCAGGAAAGTGATGATGATATAAATCATAAAATTGCTGTTTTTAACTACTTTGGCGATATTCTTAATATCGATGATATCTTTTTCATCGCTTTTTTCCAGGCTCTCATGCAGTAATGAAACTGTTATGAACAGCGGTATTAAGGCGGTAAATGTCGCCAGTCCGAACAGCCATTCATAAGATACGACCGTCAGCAGGTAACCTCCGATGGCCGGCCCCAGCGCCCAGCCGACATTGATTCCGGCCTTTAAAAGCCCGAAGGCTTTGGTCAGTTTTTCGCGCTCGGTTAAGTCGGTGACCATCGTAAAAAAAGTGGGTCGTATTAAAGTCATCAGTACATAACTGGCAATAAAAATTGCCACCAGTATCCAGACGGGCGCCACGGCTTTGACCAGCAATGCCAGTATGATATAGGTAATACATGATAAAACCATCGACCAGACTAAAAGCGGTTTTCTGCCGAATTTGTCTGTCAGCATACCGCTGTACACCTGCGAAAGAGCGGATACAACCCCGATCAGCAGAACAATAAACCCGATTGCCGTCATCGAAACGCCGCGTTCCTGGTAGAGGTAGAGTGAAAAGAACGGCAGGCACATAGAGAAGCCCATCCAGTTGAGCATACCGATTACGGTAACCAGCCAGATGTCGCGGTGAAAGTAGCCGCGAAAATTTTTATTAAGCAATAGTTTTAGCATTTTTTATATGAATAACCTGCGGCAAATGAATAGAAAATAGTAACGATTATATTACTTTCAGGTATAAAAGGAAAGTATATCCTGAAATCTGCTATTAAAAATGCAATCAGCGCTAAAATCGCTCTCCAAAAAGGCGAAATTCCTGCCTTATCAATGATATAATATCTCATCACAATTTAAGGGGGTATTAAAATGTATAACGGGCTCGAGGTAAAATTACTGGCGATTACCCCTGACAGTGAGAACCTGATGGAAAAAGCCGGCCGGCTATGCTATGCCAGCGGCGACAAGCAGGGAACCAACGAAAACTGGCTGGCGGCGCGCGTCAAGCAGGGGCATGAAAGCCTGATCGAGCATGCTTCGGCTACGTTCTATATCAAGGCTTCGCGCGCTCTTACTCATGAACTGGTGCGCCATCGCATTGCCAGCTATTCGCAGCGCAGCCAGCGCT
>CAZJMW010000079.1:0-6020 GCA_964547375.1 uncultured Dehalococcoidales bacterium
AAGCTAAAGAGATGATGAATCAGATGGAAGGAATCCTGAATAAGAAAGAGGATGAGTAAACGGAATTACCGACTAATTCCCGGGTTTTAGTTCCCGTATATTTGAGTATTGATAAGAAGACTGTATGAAAATCTTTGTTGACGGTTTATCAAGTTTAGTATCATTAATAACAAACTGAATCTATGAGAAAAATAAAGGCAAAAATTAGTTATAAGCTGTTTAGGGTGCTTATTAGAGAGAGCTAAATAATCTCTGACGAATTTGTATTGAATTATCGATTTTTTAAAGACAAAGGGAAATCGCATGCTGAAAATATTTAAATACCTTAAATTAAAGGAGTGGCTGCTGATTCTGGTAAGCACCCTTTTTATTGCCGGTCAGGTATACCTGGATTTAAAAATACCGGATTACATGAAGGAAATAACCATTCTGATTCAAACTCCCGGCAGCACGGTTGGAAAGATCTGGCAAACCGGCAGTTTTATGCTATTATGTGCGCTGGGAAGCCTGGCAAGCTCGATTATTGTCGGTTTTTTCGCCGCGCGCATCGCCGCCACTCTTTCCCGCAGGCTGCGCTCGCTGCAATTCGAGACAGTGGAATCCTTTTCATTGGAAGAAATTAACCGGTTTTCGACTGCCAGCCTGATTACACGCTCGACAAATGACATCACACAGGTACAGATGTTTGTCGCCATGGGGCTGCAGATTATTGTTAAAGCGCCTATTATGGCGGTATGGGCAATTGCCAAGATTGCCGGCAAGAGCTGGCAGTGGACGGGTGCTACAGCAATCGCGGTAGCCGTTTTACTGATTTTAGTGGTGATAATAGTTACCATAGCCTTACCTAAATTCCGCAAAATCCAGTCACTGACAGATAATCTGAACCGTGTCACCAGGGAAAATCTAACCGGACTGCGAGTTGTACGCGCTTATAATGCCGAGGACTATGAGGAAAACAAGTTCGATAAAGCGAACGTCGAATTAACCGACACATATCTTTTTACCACACGCATGATGGCAATTATGATGCCCGGAATGCACCTGATAATGAACGGGCTGAACCTTTCGATCTACTGGATAGGCGCCTACCTGGTGGCCGCGGCAGGCATGATGGACAGGCTGGTAATTTTCAGCGATATGATAGTATTTTCCGCATATGCCATGCAGGTGGTCATGGCATTCGTTATGTTAACAATGATATTTATTATGCTGCCGAGAGCTTCGGTTGCCGCAAAAAGAATTATGGAAGTAATAAACACCAGGCCTTCCATTACCGATGGCACAATTTCCCCACCCGCCGGTTCAGCCAGCGGCGAAATCGAGTTTCGCAATGTCGGGTTTAAATACCCGGGTGCTACGGAGTATGTTCTTGAAAATATCAACTTTAAAGTACAGAAAGGCGAGACTGTAGCTTTTATCGGTTCTACCGGCAGCGGCAAAAGCACTCTGATTAACCTTGTCCCCAGGTTTTATGACGCTACCGAGGGGGAAGTCCTGGTAGACGGAATAAACGTCAAGGACTATCCCTTAAAAGAGTTATACAACAAACTGGGATACATTCCGCAGCGGGCGGTTCTTTTTAGCGGAACTATTAAATCCAATGTAGCCTACGGAGATAACGGGGGGGAACAGCCGCATATAGAGGATATTAAAAAAGCCATGGAAATAGCGCAGGGTACGGAATTTGTAGAGAAAATGGAGGGCGGCTACGACGCACCGATATCGCAGGGAGGTATCAACATATCGGGTGGGCAGAAACAGAGAATCGCTATTGCCCGGGCAATCAGCAGAAAGCCGGAGATACTGATTTTCGACGATTCGTTCTCGGCACTCGATTATAAAACAGACCGCAAGCTGCGCCGGGCTTTAAAGAAGGAAACGGCGGATATTACCAGCCTGATAGTGGCAACACGCATCGGAACTATAAAGGATGCCGATAAAATTGTTGTTCTTGAGGAAGGCAAAACGGTCGGAATCGGCACGCATAAAGAACTGATGCAATCCTGCGAGGTTTACCGCGAGATTGCCTATTCACAGATGACCCGGGAGGAACTCGAAAATGACTAACGCCGGCAGGGAATATACCATAGGCGATAATGCAAAAAAAGATACCTCACCCCGCCATAGGGGTGGGCCGTTCGGTGGCGGGCACGGAGGTATGATGACCGGCGAAAAGCCCAGGGATTTTAAAAAAACCTGGAGCAAACTGCTGGCTTATCTGAAACCGTACCTGCCGCTGATTATAATAGCGCTGGTATTTGCCGTCACATCCTCCGTTTTCACTCTTGTCGGGCCGAATCAACTCAGTAAAATCACCGATCTGATTAAAGAGGGATTATTCGGCTCGGTAGATATCGATGCTATATTAAAAGTCTGTATTTTACTGGCTGTTCTGTACGGCTCCGGTATTATCTTTTCCTATGTCCAGGGATTTATCATGGCGACTGTTACTCAAAAAATCTGTAAAAGCCTGCGTACGGGTATTTCACAGAAAATCAACCGGATGCCGCTGAAATATTTCGATTCCACCAGTTACGGCGATGTGCTGAGCCGTGTTACCAATGATGTCGATGCCATCGGGCAGACCCTTAACCAGGGAATCGGATCGCTGGTTACCTCCGTTACCCTGTTTTTCGGCTCGATGATAATGATGTTTGTCACCGACGCCTATATGGCGCTCACTGCCATCGGCTCAACCGTCATCGGTTTTGCCGTTATGATATTGATAGTATCCAAATCGCAAAAATACTTCTTCCGCCAGCAGCAGGCGCTGGGCGATATGAACGGTCACGTAGAGGAAATATACGCCGGTCACAATGTGGTTAAAGTCTATAACGGGGTGGAAGAAGCCAGGTTAAAATTCGGCAAGATTAACGATAATTTATATACAAACGCATGGAAATCGCAATTCCTGTCCGGATTGATGATGCCGCTGATGGGATTTATCGGTAATATAGGTTACGTGGCAGTCTGTGTGGTCGGCGGAGCGATGGCTCTGAACGGAATGATTTCATTCGGTGTCATTGTAGCCTTTATGATTTACGTCCGGCTGTTTTCCCAGCCGCTGACGCAGTTTGCGCAAACTGCAACCGCCCTGCAATCGACCACCGCCGCCAGTGAACGTGTTTTTGAATTCCTGGAAGAAAAGGAACTGGAGGACGAAAGTCATAAATTGACAGTATTAAAAGAGGTAAAAGGAGAGGTTGAATTCGATAACGTCAGATTCGGTTATCTCCCCGATAAAACGGTCATCAATAACTTCTCCGCTCATATAAAGCCGGGGCAGAAAGTCGCCATCGTCGGCCCAACCGGGGCAGGGAAAACTACCATTGTTAATCTACTGATGCGATTTTATGAAGTAAACAGCGGGGAAATCAGGATTGACGGCGTTCCTACATGTAAATTGACACGGGAAAACGTGCACAATCTATTCTGCATGGTATTACAGGATACATGGCTATTCGAGGGGACGATTAAAGAAAATATCGTTTACAGCAAGCAGGAAATAAGCGATGAGCAGGTTGTTGCCGCCTGCAAAGTAGCCGGCATCGACCACTTCATCCGTACTTTACCTGATGGATATGACACTGTGCTGAATGACAACGCCACACTTTCAGCCGGCCAAAAGCAGCTCATCACCATCGCCAGGGCAATGATAGAGAACACTCCCCTGCTTATTCTCGACGAAGCAACCAGTTCGGTAGATACACGCACGGAATTACTGATACAGGAAGCAATGGACAGGCTGACAGTCGGGCGAACCTCTTTTGTAATTGCCCACAGGTTATCCACCATTAAAAACGCCGACCTTATACTGGTAATGAATGAAGGAGATATTATAGAGAGCGGCAATCACAGGGAACTGCTGGCTAAAAAAGGATTCTATGCCGACCTGTATAACAGCCAGTTCGAACAGGCGGCATAAAACAGACCTAGTATTTAAGAAGATAAAAAAACACCCCGACTTATCGCCGGGGCATTATGAGGAATAATTTATAAAATTATAGAGCAAAGCGGAATTATTCGATTGCGGTTACAAACAATTTGCAACTAGCAACAGCCACCGATGTTATCAAGGTCAGAAAAACCGTCAACAGGCTGGCCGAAATCATTACCGGTAAAGCACAACCCGAAAAGCCCGAATAGACGATTAAATCCTTGGATATTATCAGGGTGAGAAGAATTCACTTCTTCTCACCCTTTGTGTTTTTCCAAAAAATGACTTTTAAAAGAGCGCCCGCTTTTCTCTAGAAACCGTCGACTTCTTCCTGGCTGACTATACTGATACCGGCTGCTTTTAAGACACTGATACTGCGCTCCAAATCAGAGGGCCGGATTATAATGCAGGCATCATCAGGAGTGCTCCTGTAAAAAGAATAACTGTATTCTACTGAAATAGCGGCATCGTCCAGGCAGGCCAGCACTTTTGCCAACCCCATCGGCTTATGCGGTACTCTAACCCCTACCACATGGTTGGGCTTGGCAATATACCCGGCTTCGTGCAGAACGCTTAAAGTCCGCTCGATTTCGTTGCTTTTAACAATAATACGTACGATACCGAAACCGCTGGTATCCGCAATCGAAATAGCCAGCAGATTTACCTTTTTTTCACCTAAAAGTTCGGCCATACCCCGCAAAGAACCGCGAACATTTTCCAGAAATATCGAAATTTGCGAAATAAACATATTTATATCCTCCTTTTGTCCATCACCCGTTTCGTTTTGCCCTCAGAACGCGGCAGGGAACGGGGAGGGACGAGCTTAACATCCGCCTGTATGCCGACTACGGATTTTATCCTGGAAGCAATCGAGTTGCCAAGAGCCTGAACCTCGCCAATAGTATCGGAGAACATATCCTCTGTCAACTCTACGCGCACTTCCAGTGTATCTACAGAGGCCTCGCGGTCGGCAACGAGCAGGTAGTGCGGGGCGACACCGCTTATCCCCGCCAGAACAGACTCAATCTGCCCCGGGAAGACATTAACGCCCCGAATAACCAGCATATCATCGGTACGCCCCGCCAAACGGCTCATGCGCATTGTATTACGTCCGCAGGCACATGGCGTATCATCCAGTGTGCAGATATCCCTGGTTCGGTAGCGCAACATAGGCTGGCCGGTTTTCGTAATGGTTGTCATTACCAGTTCTCCGGTTGAACCGTAAGGAAGCGGTTTTCCGCTTTCGGGGTCCACTATTTCGGCGATGATATGGTCTTCGTTGATATGTAATCCCTGTTTCTCCTTACACTCGAAGGAGACTCCCGGCCCGGCGATTTCCGATAAGCCGTAAATATCCCGTGCGTCGATGCTCAGTAAATTCTCAAGTTTATCCCGCATTTTCTCGCTCCACGGCTCACCGCCGAAGCAGCCGCTTTTCAGCTTTAACTGCGACAGGATTCCCATATCGCGTGCCGTCTCACCCAAAAAGGCAGCGTAGGAAGGAGTACAGCATAATACTGTTGTTCCCAGTTCTTTCATCATGATAAGCTGCCGCTGGGTGTTGCCGCTTGACATCGGAATTACCATAGCTTCAAGCCGCGAAGCTGCCTGGTGCAGACCCAGCCCTCCGGTAAACAAGCCGTAGCCGTAAGCAACCTGAACTATGCTTTCTTTAGTACAACCAAGTGCTGCCAAAGCGCGCGCCACCATTTCCGTCCAGATTTCAATATCTCCGGCAGTGTACCCGGCAACGATGGGGTTTCCTGAAGTGCCCGATGAGCCCTGAATGCGGACGATTTGTTCCCTGGGAACCGCCAGCAAGCCGAAAGGAAACCCGTCACGCAGGTCATCCTTTTGCATAAACGGCAGCAGATGCAAATCCTCGATACCGCGGATATGTTCGGGCTTGACTCCTGCATCATCCATACGCTTCCGATAGAAGGCAACGTTATCATATTCGTGCTTTACGGCAGACTGCAATCGTTTCGATTGCAGTTTTCTCATCTCTTCCCTGCCCATACACTCGACAGCAGGATTCAGGATACTCATAGACATACCTCATAATAAAAATAATACGGTTCCG
>CAZJMW010000080.1:0-5945 GCA_964547375.1 uncultured Dehalococcoidales bacterium
AGAGCAACTGCCTTCTAAGCAGTGGGTCGTGGGTTCGAATCCCTCCAGGGACGCTACTATTTGAAGCTAAAAGTAATCCCGATAGCGTGAGCGTTATCGGGATTTTTTTGGCACTAATTTGGCACTAATTATGGTTCCGTGCCTGGAGATAATGGATGGCAAATATCCCTCTTTCAATGTCCTTTTTGGTTCGATAGGAAAACCATACGTGTTGATATTACCTGTTGTCTTTTTACAGGCCATCCTGAACAACTCCGAAAGTGATTACCCGGTCGTGTCTAAGGATAGTATAGGGACACCAGGCCTTAATGAACCTTTGACCTTACCCGATTCCTTCGTCAGAAGACTGTCATCTGCACTGGAAACAAAATCGGTGGTTACATGGCTCATTGTCCGGCTTGCGATGCCCTTACTTTTTTCCGGAATGAAGACTTGCTCGAAAGACTGCATTTAGGCGGGTCTGTTTGTCCCCATAAAGTAGAATCGAAACCTTGTACCGGCGGTGAGACAACCTGGTGCCCTGTATGCCGTGTGAGAACCTTTTACCCTGATGTTTCCTGAAATTTTTAAAGACAACATTATGATTCTTCAATGGTAATAAAAAGATGAAATGCAGAACTTCAAGAATACAAGAGTCAAACTCGGTTACAAGAGCCTTGTTTAGCAGCTTCAGAACTTATACAAACTAACGGAGTTGATTTCTTTAGTGCATCAACTCCGTTAGTGCCAGTTTTTCATATACCAGTTTCATTGCATCTCTGTCTATAAAATAATGAACGTGGTATCCTCGTCTCTCGCCCGTTACAAGATTCGCTGATTTCAGGATTCTCAGGTGCTGAGATACCGCTGACTGCGTTACCCCCAATCGAAACGCTAATTCAGTCACACAAAGAGCATCTGACTTGCGCTGCTGTGCCAGAAGTCTCAACAGTTTCAATCGGGTTGGATCGGCGAGAACGCTGAACAATGTTGCCTGTTCGTCAGTACTAGAATATTCCATAAGTTGTTTTTTACTATTAGTAATCACTAATAAACTTATATCAAAGCATGGCGTTTTCTAAGTCAACGCAACGTTCAGGGCAAATTTCCCTTTTATCAGTTTATCCTGATCATTGCTCCATTCGTTTATTGAACAAAATGACGTTTTGTTTCTTTTGTAGAAATACAGTGATACATCTCTTTTCTTATGGTGGAGGCGGGGGAGAGTCGAACTCCCCGTCCAAACTCCTGACTTTCGATTAACTCCCAATAGAACTGAAAAATGCCCAGTACCTGGAGAAAACTCAACTGCGAAGGTTTCGAATGAAAATCGATATCGAAACGCATACCAAGCCGTTTTAATTGCGGCCAGGAAAATAATCCGCATAATGCTTTCTTTACTGTCGGGCTGCCTCCTCTCATGAATGCTTCAACGAACTGTCGATACATAGAAAATTGTTCAGCAGGCACGAGCCGGCATCTGCGTTTCTCAAATTGCACCAGAACGATATCCACGGAAGGTACCGGAAAGAAGTCTGTTTGATTGAAATTGTAAACGAAATCCACCCAAAATAATGGTTTCAACAGTAACGACTGAACAGACTCGCATTGAACACCCGCGTACTTTTCAGCGGCTTCTTTCTGTATTACCAGGTAGCAATCCTCCGGCGGGTTATCATTATACAGAAGTTTATTGATTATCCGGGAAGTATGAACGAACGGAATGTTTGAAAAAACCTTGTATGGCATGGTTTCATGACCTACGGGAAAATCCATTTGAAGAAAATCGTCGAGATAGAGTTCGAATCGGCTTTCCGCGAGGTATTTTTTTTTGCATCTGGTAAACATTACACGGTCTTTTTCGATTCCGATCACTCTGGCTCCCCGTTTCAGTAACATACCGCTGATTACTCCGGTACCTGTACCAATATCATAGACCGTATCGCCTTTATTGATTCCTGAACGTTCGATGAGTGTCTGCAATAGTCTTAGATTCACTATTTTATTACATGAAAACTGCTGTTTGCGGTTATTGATATCTCTGTTCAACGCGCTAACCTCCGAGTTATTAAGAGAAGAAGCAGGCAGCGCTTGAAAAAAAGGACAAAAAAGCCCTGGTGCGGATAATACGGGAAGGGATGTTAACTCCGTAGAGAAGCGTACCGGTGGAAACGGAAAATGACGACAATCTCAGGGGGTAATAGTCTATCCCGGACTAGAGCCGGCATTCAGACGCTGCCGAATTGCAGCGCATTCGTATGAAATACATTATCCCCATTGTGTATCCGTTCAACATAATAGATACCAGAATCGTATCATGGAGAAACCGAAATAGCAAGAATAATTTTTCGTTGCAAGGTACCTGCTGAAAAGTAAGCGAAGGTATGTCCGGGTGGATTCATGCAAAAGTATTATACTTGCTTTTACTGATGGTTTTTCGTACAATACACGTGTAGAGAGAGCGGGAGTAGCTCAGTGGTAGAGCATCTGCTTCCCAAGCAGAGGGTCGCGGGTTCGAGCCCCGTTTCCCGCTCCAAATTTCGTAGCTAAAAGATACCCCGATACGGAATGTTGTATCGGGGTTTTTTATCGGACGGCACAAATTTAGCACAAATCGATTTTCAGATAATGTTCCCGACGTATCTCTCTCTGTCCGGGTAATACAACATCGTCGAACTTTTGTACAACTGAACTGGTCCCATAAACTTGGACAGGTTGTTAAGGTGGAGTCCTGCCAACAAAACAGAGAAAGAAAACCGGGAATCATTCCGGGGCTGGTATCGGATTAAACGGATACATCAAATTCTTGATTATCTGAGTCCGATACAGTATGTTCAAAGAACACAAAAAGCTACTATGGTAGCGGCCTGATTTTCTCCAGTTTGACGGGGTTCACCACAAGCCGAGGGTCCCTTTCCGGCGTTGGCAGAAGCCGCTCTTCAAGCGGGTAAGCTCATCCTCTTCAGCAGTCCGGAATTCGTAAACGGCGCACGTCCGGGAAGACTGATACTGCGACTGCGGAGCAAGTATGGGAATTACCCCGGAAAGAAGTCGGATTCATTCTATTTACCGGAAGATAGTTTCAGGTCGTACTTTCGAGTAAAAAAGTACCGATATTTTTACTTTTATCGAGCCGGACTGTTATTTCTTTAGAGCTGAAACCTTCAAAGCTTATCCTGAGGGAGTAATCACCGCTGTTTTCTTCCAGATTATCGAATTTGAAATCGCCGTAGTTATCCGCTTCACAAGCGGCAATTTCATTGCCGCCTTCTTCCAGGAGACTAACCATGGCTCCTCCGGCACATTCCTTTTGTCCGTTAAGAATTGCTACCACGCTGCCGGCTATAAAGCAGCGGGTATACCGGTGAAGGTTTTTATAAAAAACATGGGGGCGCGTATCAAGTTCCGGCAGAAAGGCTTCCAGTCTTTCGTCACTGATGATTTTTTGCATTTCAGCAGGTTCGACTTTGAGCAGGCTTAATGCCCCGGTAGGGCATGATTGCACACAGCGTGTTTTATCCCATCCGTTATCGAGTAAGTGCGCGCATAGCGTACACTTCTGGGGTAGTTCCAGTTCCTCGTTCCACCATATAGCTCCGTAAGGGCATGCAGCCAGTATACTTTTCTTCCCTTTGGCTTTGACAGGATCGATGATAACGATACCGTCCGTTCTTTTGTAAATCTCTCCGTTCTTCGTGGCCCGAATGCAGGGAGCGTCATCGCAATGCATACATGGTACTGGCATGTAAGCTACATCGATGAAAGGGTATTGCCCCCTTTCTTTGCTCCGGATGTCCATCCACTTCTGGCCGTGGATCGGCTGCGGCGCCGCATATCCCGGCCATTCGTTCCAGACGTGCTCGTCCTTGCATGCCAGGAAACAATTATTGCAGTTTTCGCATTTCTCTACATCGATTATCAAATACCAGTTCTTCATTGCTGCCGGCCTGTCCCGTTCCATTTTTCTATCTGTACAAGGCAGGAATTTGCTGCAAAGCTATGGGATTTCTTGATTATCGGCCGGCTCGGAGTCAGTATGTTCATGCATCCGCCCCTGTCCGGTGATTTTCCCGGCACTCCGATTGGGTCATATATGGCCGATGATTCATATGAGTGGACTGTTCCGGGGCGTATTCTTTCAGTTATCTGAGCCGCGCATATGACCGCTCCCCTGTCATTGAAAACCCGAACCAGATCGTTCATTCCGATACCTCGTTCACCGGCGTTCTCCGGGTGGATTCGTAAAACCCAGTAATAATAGCCGTCTATAAGGACCCTGTGGTCCTGAATGTCGTTGGTCCAGGCGTCTTTACCATCGCCCATCGTATGAAAACTGTATCTCGGGTGGGGGGTAATCAGTTGCAGAGGGTATTTACGATAAAGCTCGGTCGTATGATGTCCCTCCCATGAAGGGATATATTTGGTCATTACCGGCCTCTCCGGATCATCCGGGTCGTAGCGGCTAAGGCTGGAAGATACGAATTCCAGCTTCCCCGATTGCGTCTGAAGCCCTCTGAATACTTTATCACTGTAATCGCCCGGAAGAGGCGCTATTTCAGGAGTGTCCTTGTCCCGTCCTTCGGCAAACCACCGGTAAGAAGTGGCATGTCTTGCTTCCTCTTTCGGAGCAGGGACAACGTAATACCCTTTCTTCAGGAATTTTTCCCAGGATATAGCTTTGGGCAGGTCTGTGGCGTCAAATAATCGTTTACACCAGTCGAACTCGGTCACACCCTCGGAAAACATGGTGGAAAAGCCCAGTCTTTTGGAAAGCTCCAGGAATATCTGGAAATCCGATTTCGATTCGCCCAGCGGTTCGATACATTTATGCTGCATGGTTACAACACGATGGTTACACTGGTTGAAACTGTGTTGAATATAGCCGCCGCAATTGGCAAATTCGCTGATATCCCACCTTTCGAAGCTGGTGCAGGCAGGAAGAATGATATCGGCAAATTTGGCTTCTCCTTCCATCCAAATGGACTGGTTGACAACAAACTCCAGATTATCGGACTGGTAAGCTTTCACATATCTGTTCGTTTCGGCCATTGTCCCGATATGCGAACCGCCGTATTTGTAATACATTTTTACCGGAGAGTAACCGGGAGCGGGATAATCGTACTTGAGAAATTGACCTTCGATTGTTTTGGAGTCATTCTGATACCCGGATGTATGCCCGTCCAGGATTGCCTCGGGTATATTCAGTCTTGGTACCTGCTGGTGCACGGTATTTACCGTTGGTAATTGAGGGAAACGTGGATAGAGGTGAACTCCGATTGCCGTACCCTGAAGATCGCCTGACATGCCTCCCTCGGCATAACCGGGGAAATAAAAACCGGTATCTACAGGGGTTCCCTGCTGCATACTGCCCATATTTATACCGGGTTTTCCGAGACCCTGCATTGCCATCAGGCAGACCATCGAGCGGGCCCATTCGTTACCGGTAGCATCCCGGCACGCGCTGCCGAAACCGGATAGCCCGCCGGCTGCGAGATACGTTTTTTTGCTTCCCCATTCCCTGGCCAGAGCGCGGACACGTTCCGCCGGAATACCCGCTTCCTGTTCCTGCCATTCCGGTGTCTTGGGCACCCCGTCTTCTCGACCCAGGAGATACTCCTTCCAATTGTCGAATCCGACAGTATGCGCGGCAACGTAGTCTTTATCATAAAGGCCCTCTTTAATCCAGACATAGGCGATGGCCAGAGCAAGTGAATTACCCGTTGCCGGCCGCGGCGCAAGCCACTTGCCGCCGAACATCGCGGCAGTGTGGTTGTAGTAGGGGTCTATGTGGACCATCGTAATACCAAGTTCCTTTAGCCATTGGCGCCGGATAGTGCCTTCGAATGCCGCATACACCCCGCTGGTTGCTTCAGGGTCGCTCGACCAGAATACAACCATTTCGCATTCTTTGAGACAGTCTTCCACGGTCCCATAACTCTCAGGCGCACCGAGCCGCATGCTGTGCC
>CAZJMW010000081.1:0-5675 GCA_964547375.1 uncultured Dehalococcoidales bacterium
TTAACATCGTCTCCGACACCGACCATATAGCGAATGACCAGTCCGGGCATCGGTGCCGCAATTGCTGTGCCGTTAACGGGTGTTGCCGCAGGTGCAGGCGCGGATGCAGGTGCTGCCGCCGCTGGGGCTGCCGGGGCTGCCGCTACCTGTGCAGGTGCGGCTGCTACGGGTGCAGGCAGGGCAACCGGTGGCGCGGGAGGAATAACGATGCTGGCCGGGTCTACCAGCTTGCCCGCTTTAGCCTTGGCTATCAGCTCGTCTTCTTTCTTGATATCCTCCATCTTTTTGGCTTTGGTTTCGGGGGGAGGAGTTTCAAGGCCGTATTTCCATTTCAGGAAACGCATGCCGGTGGTCGGGTAGAGCGCATATGTCAGCACATCGCCCAGGTTGCGTGCGATATGCGCCGTATCTTCGTAGGCTTTTTCCATCTCGGGTTCCAGGATGTCTCCCGGTCTTGAGGTAATCGGTGTTTCACCCCTCTCGTAGCCCTTTAAAACCAGTTTCTGGATATCCGGGGCAATTGGAACCGGGGTCTGTCCGTAAAGCCCGTAAACCAGGTCCTTGACCTGTGCCGAGATTACTTTATAACGCCCGAAGAGGACATTCTGTACTGCCTGGATACCGACTATCTGGCTGGTGGGTGTGACCAGCGGGGGGTAGCCCAGTTCTTTTCTGACCTTGGGTATTTCGGCATAAACCTCGCCGATTCTATCTAAAGCATTGGCTTCCTTAAGCTGGGTTACCAGGTTGGATATCATACCTCCCGGAACCTGGTGAACTAAAACCTCAGTATCGATGACAGCCATCTTGTTGGTTGCCATGAAATCACGGTACTTGGGAGCGATGGATTCGAAATAAGCCCCCAGTTTAATAAGGTGCTGCATATCGATGCCGGTTTCCCGGTCGGTGCCGGAAAGAGCGGCTACGAAAGGTTCTATTGCCGGGTGCGAGGTACGCAGGGCAAACGGAGCCAGCGCGGTATCGATAATATCTACTCCGGCTTCAATAGCTTTTAATATACTCATTGAAGCCATACCGCTGGTGTAATGGGTGTGCAGGTGTACCGGTATCTTTATTGCTTTTTTCAGCGCCGATATCAGTGTATAAGCATCATCGGGGCGAATAAGGCCTGCCATATCTTTGATGCACAGTGTATCGGCTCCCATTTCTTCCAGCTTAACAGCTTTGTTGATATAGTAATCCAGGTTGTAAACCGGGCCACCCATTTTGGGTTCCGTCAATGAATAGCAGAGCGATAACTGGGCGTGCTTACCGCTTTCTTTAATAGCCTGCAGCGGTACCTCGAAGTTGCGCTCGTCATTTAGTGCATCGAAAACCCGGAAGATATCGATGCCGGTTTTGGCGGCGTGCTTTACAAAGGCAACCACCACATCATCGGCATAATTTCGGTATCCCACCAGGTTCTGGCCTCTTAAAAGCATCTGGAGAGGGGTTTTGGGAGCCAGCCACTTGATGGCTGAAAGCCTTTCCCACGGGTCCTCGTTTAAATACCTGGTAGGGACGTCGAAGGTGGCTCCTCCCCATACTTCCAGGGAATAAAAACCGGCTTTATCCATCTCCGCGGCAATCGGGAGCATATCCTCAGTTCGCATGCGGGTCGCAAGCAGTGACTGGTGCCCGTCGCGCAGTGTTACATCTGTTATTTTTAACGGATTCTTATTCATGATAGTCCTTTCCTTTTAAAGCGGAAGATTTACTTCTTTAAATATAAAAATCTTTATCAGTTACAGGATACGAATAGTTATGAATAATAATAACATACCGTATGTTTAGGGGCAAACAAAACTTGTACGGGGCAGATTTATATAATATAATTTTAAGATATAAATTATAGACTCACCATTTACCCAATGCATTCTGACAGCCGGTATTCCGGTTTGTTATCAAGTTCAAACCCGTATTTTAGCCGGAAATTTCAGTAAGGGCAGGTTTTAATAAAATGATGGATATCCTGTCTGGTTATAGCAGTGATAAAAGCAACCTGGTTTCGATTTTACAGCAATATCAGCGTGAGCTTGGCTATCTTCCTGAAGATGTCATAATCAGCGTGGCAGATTATTTACACATATCGCCGGCAACCGTTTACAGTATTGCCAGCTTTTACCCGCGCTTTAAATTTGTTCCCTCCGGTAAAAAGGTGATTTGTGCCTGCAGGGGAACTGCCTGCCATGTGCGCGGAGGCGGGCGTGTACTGCGTGAAATAGAAAAAAGGCTGGGTATCAAAGCAGGCCAGACCACCCGGGATATGGAGTATACCCTTGAGACGGTATCCTGCATGGGCGCCTGTGTCCTGGCTCCGGCTGTAATGGTAGAGGATGAAATACACGGGCAAATGACGCCCAATAAGGTTTCAGAGGTACTGGGTGACGAGTAAAAAAGCTACCGGCCGCACGGTTTTAATCTGCCAGGGTACCGGATGTGTATCTCTAAAAGCGGTTAAAATCAGGGAAGCCTTTGAACGCGGGATTTTCGAACAGGGTATTAAAGACGTAAAAGTCGATTTTACCGGCTGCCACGGATTCTGCGCGCAGGGGCCGGTTGTGGTTATCGAACCCGAAGGTATATTGTACACCCATGTAACTCTGGAGTATGTCCCCGAGATAATTGAATCTCACCTAAAGCAGGGAGAGCCTGTTTCGGCATTATTTTACAGGGACCCAGTAAGCGGGGCGGCGGTTCCCTGTTACCGGGATATCGAAATCTATAAAAAACAGAAGCGCGTTATCATGCGCAACTGCGGGCAGATTAATCCGGAAAAAATCGAGGATTACGAATCAGCCGGCGGTTACCAGGCATTGCGCAAGGTGCTTGCGGAAATGACCCCGCTACAGGTTATCGATGAAGTAAAGAGTGCCGGGCTGCGTGGCAGGAGCGGCGGCGGGTTTCCGACCGCTGTGAAATGGGAATACTGCCGGAATGCATCCGGCAGCCCCAAATACGTAATCTGCAACGCCGATGAGGGAGACCCGGGCGCTTTTATGGACCGCAGTATTCTAGAGGCCGACCCGCATTCCGTAATCGAGGGACTCATCATAGCTGCCTACGCTGTCGGCGCATCGCATGGTTATATCTATATAAGGACTGAATACCTGCTGGCGGTTAAACGTCTCAGGATAGCTATAAAAGCAGCCGAGGAAAAAGGCTATCTCGGTGAAAGTATACTCGGTTCGAATTTTAATTTTAATATTCTAATCAACGAGGGGATGGGGGCATTTATCTGCGGTGAAGAGACGGCTCTTATGGCCTCCATCGAAGGCCGGCGTGGTGTTCCGCATTCCCGCCCCCCCTATCCGGCGCAGTCCGGTCTGTGGGGCAAACCAACTGTTATCAACAATGTAAAAACACTGGCAAATGTACCTGTGATTATCACCCAGGGGGCTGCTCGCTTTTCTCAGACAGGTACCAAAAATAACAGCGGGACGGTAGTCCTGGCACTTTCCGGAAAGGTTGTAAATACCGGTCTGATTGAAGTTCCCATGGGTACTTCGCTGCGTGAGATTATCTTCGATATCGGCGGGGGCGTGGCCAACGGCAGGCATTTCAAAGCAGTTCAGATTGGAGGTCCCGGGGAAGCCTGCCTGCCGGTGAGTTTATTAAATACGCCGGTTGATTTCGATTCATTGCATAAAGTGGGCGCCAATCTGGGTTCCGGCGGCATGGTGATAATGGATGAAGACACCTGCATGGTGGATATTGCGCGTTACTTTCTGTCTTTTATCGAATCCGAATCGTGCGGCAAGTGTGCACCCTGTCGTCTCGGCACGAAGCAAATGCTTGAAATACTGGAACGCATCTGCCGCGGTGAAGGCAGGATGGCAGACCTCGACCTGCTTTTGAAACTGGCAAAAACGGTGAAACAGGGTTCTCTTTGCGGGTTTGGGCGTTCGGCTCCGAATACCGTTTTAACCACCCTGCGTTATTTCCGCGAAGAATATGAGGAGCATATCTTAAAACACCGTTGCCGTGCCGCAGTTTGCCGCGGGCTGGTAAAGGCGCCATGTATTCATACCTGCCCGGCCGAAATCGATGTGCCGCGTTATATCCGTTTCATACAGAAAGGGCGGCCGCAGGAAGCGTTAGCGGTAATCCGCGAGAAGATTCCCTTCTCGGCAGTTTGCGGGCTGGTATGTTTTCATCCCTGTGAATCGAGATGCCGGCGGGCACAGCTGGATGAGGCGGTTTCTATACGCGAACTGAAACGCTATGCAGTTGAATATGGCGGCGACCTGTGGAGGAGCCGCTTGAAAAAAGTTACTCCATCCGGTAAACGGGTGGCTGTTATCGGTTCGGGTCCGGCCGGGCTTACTGCCGCTTATTATCTGGCCAGGCTGGGTCATGCCGTAACGGTTTATGAGGCGCAACCACAGGCGGGAGGGATGCTGCGGATGGCGATTCCGGACTACCGTCTGCCGAAGGACATTCTTGACGCCGATATAGATGAAATAAAAAATGCCGGTGTGACGATCACAACGAATAGTGAAATCTATAACGTGGAGGGGCTATTCGAATACGGCTTTAACGCTGTTTTTGTGGCAATCGGTGCGCAAAACGACCTGAAAATGGGTATCAGCGGGGAGGAAGACCATCGTTTTATCGACCGCCTGGCTTTTTTGAGGGACGCTAATACGGGTAAAAGGGTGTCACCCGGTGACAGGGTGGGGGTAATCGGTGGAGGACATGCCGCTATAGATGTGGCGCGTACCGCCAGGAGGCTGGGTGCAAAGGATGTTACCATTATTTACCGCCGCAGCCGTGAGGATATGCCGGCCGGGCGCGAGGAAATTGAGAAAGCTGTAGCGGAGGGTATTCATATCCTGGAAATGGCGATGCCCGGGCAGGTCATCAATGAAGATGACGGTATAACGCTGGAGTGTATCCGCATGGCAAGGGGTGATATCGATTCCTCAGGCAGGTACCGCTCGGTTCCGGTAGAAGGCGGTGAGTTCACTATTAAACTGGACAGCGTCATTGCCTCCATCGGGCAGCGTCTGCGTATCTCCGACAGATTCGGGCTTGATACAGCCGAAGACGGATTTATAGCGGTGGATAATTTTACACTGGGAACCGGTAAGCCTGGGGTTTTTGCCGGAGGCGATGCCGTATTGGGTCCTTCTTCCGTTATTGAAGCCATAGCTCACGGCAGGCAGGCAGCCAAATCAATCGATATTTACCTGGGAGGCAGCGGTGTAATTGATGAAGTGCTGGCATCTCCGGAAGACAATTCGGTGCTTTGCGACCCATCCGATTTGCCGAGACAGGTTTCGCCGGTAATGCCGGCGGCAAGCAGGATAAATAATTTTTCCCAGGTGGAAATGGGTTATGATAAGGAAATAGCGGAAGCGGAAGCAGGCCGCTGTTTAAGATGCGACCTGGAGCAGTATTAATCAGGACAAGGAAATCCCGATTAT
Source organism: uncultured Dehalococcoidales bacterium (assembly GCA_964547375.1). Lineage (GTDB taxonomy): Bacteria > Chloroflexota > Dehalococcoidia > Dehalococcoidales > UBA5627 > UBA5627. The sequence continues at coordinate 5,430 of CAZJMW010000081.1, forward strand.
CCGGGATAAATCGGTATGAGCGGGGGTAATGTAGTCTGCTCTACCCTTCGACAGGCTCAGGGTGAGCGGTCTTGAATAAGTTAATAAGTAAAGATACCTGTAAACATGGTAATTAAAGGAATAGTCATTAGTGAACGAAATCAGCATTAATATCGATGGACGGATAATCAAGGCCAGCCCCGGCATGACGGTGCTGGAAGCGGCGCTTGAAAACGGGATTTATATCCCGTACCTGTGCTATTCCCC
>CAZJMW010000082.1:0-5621 GCA_964547375.1 uncultured Dehalococcoidales bacterium
AAACCGGTTCTCGGCGTCGTTGAAAATATGAGCTACATCTATATCCCCGAATTAAACCAGAAGGTAGAACTGTTCGGAGCCAGCCAGGCTGATATGATGGTTAAGGCTGCCGGTGCGCCGCTACTGGCTCAGATTCCGGTCGACCCGAACCTGGCAAAACTGTGTGATGAGGGCAGGGTAGAGGATTACGAAGCTGATTTCATCAAATCGATGGGCGAAAACATCATCAAGTCCATCGCCGAAAAAAAGGCAGCTAAAAAGGCAGAAAAAGAATCCGAAAAATAATCTGAATTAGTTATGATTCACTTGATACCCCGAATCTGTAACAAGGTTCGGGGTATTTTTATAAAAATGTTTATTCGCAATATAAAGTATTGACTTTCAATCTTTCCTATCTTAAAATTAAGAAATTTTTTTTGATCCATCTAATAGGATAAATGCGGGGATTAAAAAGAGGTGCATTATGAAGAGAAAATTATATGCGATACTAATAACCCTGTTGTTGGTGTTAAGCCTGTGCGTGACAGCTTCCCTAAATGTAATGGCGGGCACGCAAACCTGGTATGTAGATGACAGCAATACATCAGGAACTGAAGACGGCACTCAGGCTAATCCATACAATACCATTGGAGAAGCAGTAACCGCTGCCTCCGCCGGCGATACCATTATTGTTGCAGGTGGAACATATGTCGAAGATGTGTCAGTACAAAAGAGCTTGACAATAAAAGCCCAAAACGGGGAAACGCCTACTATAAACCGTCAGTACGGCGTTGGATTTCATGTAACCGCCGATGGGGTTATCATAGACGGTTTTACTATAATGCAAGCCGGTACCGGAATATATCTGGAGGGTGCTTCTTCCTGTAAGATAACCGGCAACACGTTGTTGGACGGATATTCCGGTTATGCAATCAGGCTAAAAGATGCAAATACAAATGTCATCCTGGGAAACACTTGCACGAACAATACAGTTTCTTCTACCATGAGTTTATATAACTCCCATGGCAATATTATTACAAACAACACCTGTACGGGTGTCAGTCAGGAAGATAGGAATGGCTTACGTCTCGAAGATTCGTTTGGGAACGAGGTTGCCGGCAACAGCTTCTCTCTGTTTTACATCGGTCTAATTAACTCGGACAGCACAGATAATCTCATTGTAGCAAATGTATTTTCCGGCAACTCATTGAGGGGTATTTACATATCAGGTTCCGGTGATTTTAGTTGCATCTTAATATACAATACGATCGATGCCAATATCAATGTGGGTATTAGTATTATTGGCGTCAGTTTAGATGCAACCGATGTGTTTTTCAAGTGGAATAATATAACCGGTAATGGAGTAGGAGTATCAAATGATGCAATCAACCAGCTCGATGCTACAGCCAACTACTGGAACGGAAACACGCTTGATGTCCAAATCGGCAGCGATGTAGATGCTAGCAGTCCTCTGGCTGCCCCGGTTACCTATACGATGCCGGTAGTATCTGTGGTTACGACTTCTATTACCACCTCTACAACTACCGCAACAACTACTTCCACCACAACCTCAACGATTACTGAGGTGGAAACCGAAACAACCACTGCGGTTCAAACCACTACCCAAACGGTAGGCGGTATACAGGCAGTAACACTGACCGAAACGAGCACTTCTACCATGACAGAAACAGATACTGTAACACTTTTTAATCCGACCACTCTGACAGAAACGCAATCGGTGACTTCTACAGATACCCGGACTGAAACCAGTACCATAACGCAGCAGTTAACAAGCACTGATACGCAGTCGCTGACTTACACAGTTATCGTTCCGCAAACGGTTACCGATACGGCGACAGCCACATTGACGGTAGCAGGGGAAGGGGTTGATGTAACCGTTATCGTCACAATTGCGGTAGCCGGGCTGCTGGCGGGCGGTCTGCTAGTAACGATAATAATCAGGAAAGTTTAGAGAAATAGCTGTATAAATATTCAACGGCAGAAAAAGAATCCGAAAAATAATCCGACTTAGTCAGGATTAAATTGATCCCCCGAACCTGTAAAAAGGTTCGGGGGATCAATTTATAGCCTCATAATTATAATAGTACTATTATGGATTTATGCGATGACGAAAACCTGAATATAGAGGCAATTTAGGCTGAAAAATTTTGACTTTAAATTTTCTTTGTCATAATATTAATCAATTTTTATATTTTGCGAATATTGTATATAAAATATCTGACAAGAGGTATCTGATGAACCGGAAAATAAGCGGGATATTAATAACAATAGCATTGGTATTAAGCCTGTGCCTGACATCTTCTTTAAATGTAATGGCGGCGGCCACCTGGTATGTCGATGACAGCAATGCAGGTGCGGAAGACGGTACTCAGGCTCATCCATACAATACCATCACAGAAGCCGTAAATGCTGCCTCTGCCGGCGATACGATTATCGTAGCCGGCGGTACATATGCAGAAACGGTAGCCGTAGGTAAGACCCTTGAAATTAGGGCGAAAAGCGGGGAAACGGCAACTGTCAATCCGGGGGCAGGTAATGAAGGATTTATTATCACCGCCAATGGGGTAACCATACATGGCTTTACCATAACGGAAGCCGGTATCGGAACATTCCTGAATGGTGCTTCTTCCTGTACAATCACCAACAATTCGTTAGTTGACTGTAGTATTCATTCAATTGCTTTATTTAACGAGGCAAATACGAATGTAATACTGGGAAACACCTGCACCGGCAATGCAGGTATTTATAACTTATATATCGTTTACTGCTATGGTAACATTGTTGCCAATAATACCTGTACCGGGGATGGTAACGGTTACGGCATCTTTGTTTACAATTCGGACGAGAATACCGTTGCCGGCAACAACTGCTCCGGCTTTAGATGTGGCATTTATATCGAAAAAAGTAAAGACAATATCGTCACGGCTAATACATGCTCACAAAACTCACATTACGGCATTTTTCTGGCTGCAGTTGATGCAGTAGATTTAAATTCCTGCAACTCTTTCATGTACAATACGCTGGATGATAATGGTTGCGGAATGTATATTTCGGATGTAAATATAAACGCACCCCTGGTATATTTCAAAAACAACAATATTACCAATAACACCACAGGAGTTCACAATAACGATACGCAAACACTCAATGCTACCTATAACTACTGGGAAGGTAACACAACTGATATCGTTGGTAACGTAGACACCGATCCCGATCTGGCTGCCCCGGTCACCAATACCATGCCGGAGCCAGCTGTGGTTACGACATCAATCACCACCTCTACATCTACCGCCACTTCTATTACAACGGATAGTACTGTTGTGACTGCAACCGAAATAGAGATAGGAACGCAGGTTTTGACGCTAATCGAAACGAGTACTTCGATTGTGACGGAAACAGATACGGTAACCCTTTTAAATCCGACCACCCTGACCGAGACCCGGTCGGTCACGTCTACAGATACACAAATCAGTACTACGATACAGCAGTTAACAAGCACCGATACGCAGTCGCTTACTTACACGGTTACCGTCCCGCAAACGTTTACCGATACGGCGACAATGACATTAACGGCAACTGAAGATGGGGTTGACGTCCCTTTGGTTATAATTATTGCGGTAGCCGGGCTGCTGGCGGGGGGTCTGCTAGTAACGATAATAATCAGGAAAGTTTAGAGAAATAGCTGTATAAATATTCAACGGCAGAAAAAGAAGATGGTAAATAAACCGGGTTAATATTGGTTTATACAATATATGGGAATTAAAACGAGGTGAGCGTTGTATAGAAAAATAAGCGGTATTTTAATATCACTGGCATTGGTTTTAAGCCTGTGCCTGACGGCTTCATTACATGTAATGGCGGCGGCCACCTGGTATGTCGATGACAGCAATGCAGGTGCGGAAGACGGCACTCAGGCGCATCCTTTTAACACTATTACAGAAGCCGTTATCGCGGCTTCGGCTGGCGATACGATTATTGTAGCCGGCGGCACATATGCGGAAACGGTAAGCGTAAACAAGAGCCTGGAAATAAGGGCGAAAAGCGGCGAAACCCCGGAAATTACTATTGCCGGCATCGGCTTCAGTGTAACAGCCAACGGGGTTACCATAGACGGTTTTACCATAACGCAGGCCACTGACGGAATACATCTGAATAGCGTTTCTTCCTGCACAATCACCGGCAATACGTTTGATGAATGCAGCCTCATATCAATCAAGTTAACATCCGCAAATACGAATGTCATACTGGGAAATACCTGTACCGGCAATACCGGTGTTTATACGCTGTATTTAGAGAACTCCCATGGCAATATTATTACAAACAACACCTGTACAGGGAATGAACAAGGGTACGGTCTTCTTGTCTACCAGTCAGACGGGAATACGTTTGCCGGCAACAGCTTCGGTGTTTTCGATTTTGGTATTTATATTTGTGATAGTGTAGATAATATCTTTACGGCAAATACATGCTCCATGAATAGTAACGATGGAATTCATCTGGTTGCCTCTGATGAATTTGATTTATTTTTAAGCAACGCTTTCCTTTACAATACGCTGGATTCCAATAATTACGGAATGCGTATTTTAAATACAAATATTAACGCCCCCCTGGTATATTTTAAAAACAACAATATTACGAATAACGCGCTAGGGGTTTATAATGATGGTTCTGGAACACTCGATGCTACCTATAACTACTGGGACGGAAATACGTCTGATACCGGCGGCAGCAATCCTGTAAATTCAGCTTCGCCGCTGGCGTCTGAAGTCACCAATACCATACCGGTTGCCTTCGTCGTTACGACATCCGCAACTACCACTACCTCGACTACAACAAATACAACCGTTTTTACAACCACTGAAACCACTACTGAAATGATGATTGGTACAGTGGCAGTCACTCTGACCGAAACGAGCACCTCGACTACTACTGATACGTCTACGGTAACACTTTTAAACCCGACCACATTAACCGAAACGCAATCGGTAACAACTATCGATACGCAAACCAGTACATCTACGCAATCGGTAACCAGCACCGATACGCAGTCGCTGACATTTACAGTTACTTTTCCGCAAACGGTTACCGATACGGCGACAACCACTTTAACAGTCACCGAGGTAGGCGTTGATGTGCCTTTGATTATTATCATTGCGGTAACCGGGCTGCTGGCGGGCGGGTTGATAGTAACCATATTAATCCGCAGAATATAGGGGCAGCTATGAATAGATTATAGCTCAATCCTAAATTGTGAGGGAATAGCAAAGAGGCTGGGATGCAATCCCAGCCTCTCATTTATTTCTAGCTTGATAAAGCTTCTTACGGTTTTAAACCCTTTCGTTAACCAGTGTTTCAACGACACCCGGGTCTGCCAGAGTGGTGATATCACCAAGATTGCTGATATCGCCGTTGGCGATTTTTACCAGTATGCGTCGCATAATCTTGCCGCTGCGTGTCTTGGGCAAACCCTCGGCAAACTGGATTTTATCCGGGCTGGCAATCGGGCCGATGACTTTCCTGACATGGTCTTTCAGCTCTTTTTCCATAGCCTTGCTCGGTTTTTCGCCGTGCTTCAAGGTAACGAAAGCGTAGATGCCCTGTCCTTTAATCTCGTGGTGGAT
>CAZJMW010000083.1:0-5605 GCA_964547375.1 uncultured Dehalococcoidales bacterium
TCAGCAAGGAAGAAGCTGCTTCAGCCAAGGCTAAACTGGAAGAAGTCGGCGCTACTGTCGAAGTCAGCTAGTATTAAGCGTTAAAAATAAATAGACTGTAATAATGACCGCCCGGATGCGCGTTGTCCGGCGGTCATTTGCTTTTTAACTTACAGTCTTGAAACGCTTTCTGAAAGAATGTATAATGCGGGCACAGGTTAAGTGTAAGCGGGAGGGAAAGGCTGATGTTCTTAACCGACTATGTACCTTTAATGATTATAGGTGCTGTCTTTATGGTTGCCGGCATAATCCTTTTAGTTCTCGGGATTAGAGAAGAAAAGGATTACTGTCGCACGGTATCCAATCAGGTCGATGTCAGAAAATACCTGGAACACAAATCCGACAGTATACAGGCATGGGGATTCAAAGTCGGCGGTATTGTAGCTATTGTAATAGGATTATTCCTTCTGGTTATGGGCCTTGTTATCTGGATTCTTGGCTGAATCGAAAACCTCGGCCAGCCCCTCAGGGGCTTTCAAAAGTGTTTTACCGCACAGAACCGAATCCGGAATAATCATTCCTCCGGAAACAACCATTTTGATGCAATCATCTATTTTCAAATCGGTATGAATAATATCGTTTTCGTAAACAATCTCAAAATATCCGGATGTAGGAATAGGTGATGTCGGTATATAGACACCGAATAATTTCTCACCCGAAGCCCCTTTGAATTCATTGGTTACAAAGCCGGGCGCCAGCATTCCCTTCCTGGGGAATTCAACGAAGACTACTTCCCGGAAGGCCGCTTTATTCATGCCGGCACCGGAAAGCCCTTCAATTACCTGTTTGACGCCGTTATATAGCTGTTTAAAAATGGGGACGCGGTTAATCAGGTTCTCGGAGAAATTGACTATTTTCTTGCCCAGGTAATTACTGGTGATAACGCCCACTATATAAACAATAAAGATTGCGGCAACAAATCCAAGCCCGGTGATTTCAGAATAACCCGGGCTGAAATAGGTTATGATAGAGGTTATTACCGGCTGCAGGATGCCGTCGATTTTAATAAAAAGCCATATAATTACATATATAGCTACGGCGAGAGGTATAACAACCAGGAAACCGGCCAGAAAATTGTTTCTCAGGTTTCTTACCAGCCAATGACCGCGGCTCTCTTTCTTTTTTGACATAAAATCGCACTTCCAATCTCATACACTGCGCCTTGGCCGGTATTGTATCGCCTCGGCGATGTGGTTAGCTCTTATTATATCACTTTTTTCGAGATCCGCTATGGTTCTTGAAAGTTTTAATATGCGATGGAATGCGCGCGCCGAGAGGCTCATCTGTTTCATGGCTGCTTTTAACAGGCTTTGCGCCGATTCGTCTGTCTGGCAAAAGTCCCTGACCTCTACCGGTGTCATTTCACTGTTGGCTGCCAGAGAAGAATCCTTAAAGCGTTGACGCTGAACCAACCTGGCTTCGGCGACCCTTTGTTGCACCTGCTCCGATTTTTCGCCCAGTCTTTCATCCGAAAGCTTTTCATAATCGATGTGGGGGACTTCAATAAAAATATCTATCCTGTCAAGGAAAGGGCCGCTGATGCGCTTCTGGTAGCGGGATACCAGCCCCGGGTTGCAGGTGCAGGGATGGTAGGGGTCACCGTAATAACCGCAGGGGCAGGGGTTCATGGCGCCCACCAGCATAAAGTTGGCAGGGAATGTCAGGCTGCCCCTGGCGCGGCTGATGGTAACGATTTTATCCTCCAGCGGCTGTCTTAAAACTTCCAGCAGCGACTGACCGAATTCCGGCAGTTCATCCAGGAAGAGCACGCCGCGGTGGCTTAAGCTGATTTCACCCGGTTTGGGGAAGTGCCCTCCCCCCACCAGCCCGGCATCGGAAATGGTGTGATGAGGTGCGCGGAAGGGGCGGTTGCGTATCAGTGGAGTATCCGGCGGCAACAAACCGCTGGCACTGTATATACGGGTAACCTCGAGCGCTTCTTCATTGGTCATCGGGGGCAGGATGCCCGGCAGCGAACGTGCCAGCAGTGTTTTTCCGCTCCCGGGAGGCCCGAACATCACTATGTTATGACCGCCGGCGGCTGCAACCTCCATGGCCCGTTTTACATGTTCCTGTCCCTTAATATGGCAAAAATCAACTATTGAGTTTGTGTTTTCGGCTGACTCTGCGGCGGCTGTTTCAATCTTGTCAAAATCAGGAGCGGGTATTTCGCCCAGTAGATAACTCACCAGTTGGGAAAGCGTGGAAAAGGGAAGGATGTTTGCTCCTTCCACCAGAGCTGCTTCTCTAGCATCGGCTTCGGGAACGACGATATTTTTAAATCCGTTTTGGCAGGCTAAAGCTACCATGGATAATATTCCGTTGGTGTGTCTCAGGTTTCCGTCTAAAGACAGTTCCCCCAGGAAAACGGTATTCGAAACCTCGCAATGTATCTGGTGAGAGCTTAATAACATCCCGATGGCAATGGGCAGGTCGTAAGCCGGCCCGGCCTTTTTCAAATCAGCCGGCGCCAAATTAGCGCAGATATGTTTCATCGGAAAGATGAAGCCCGAGTTGCGCACAGCTGAACGAACGCGTTCCTTTGATTCGGAGACTGCGGCATCCGGCAACCCCACGATAGCAAAAAAGGGCAAACCGGGGGAAATATCGACTTCAACTTCGACCATTGTCCCTTCCAGTCCAATCAGGGCGCAGCTGTAAATTGTTGCAAGCATTGACAATATGTTACGTGAAAGCACGCTGCGTGTCAATTGTCAAAAACAGGCAAGCTTTTTGGTTTACATGAGTACCGCGATGTGCTATCGGTTCGCATTTCAATTGTTATCCTGTATAAGTCCGGATGTTTATTTTTGTTAACTCCGGCTTATTAAATCTATTGCATACGCTAAGGTATTGTGCTATACTAAACGTAATTGAGATTAAACGTAGGAAGTGGGTTGAAACCCACTTTTTTGTTGTTAGCAACAGGGGTAATCTTAATAAAGGAAATATTGGAGGACTGATCCCGGGATGAAGAGCGATTTTTTACTCGCTATTACTCAGCTTTCGGCGGAGAAGAATTTATCCAAGGAGGTGGTGCTGGGTGCCGTAGAGTCGGCACTTGTATCGGCATACAGGAAAGATAATTTTGCTCAAAATCAGGATATCACTGTAAGAATCGATCCGAATAACGGCAGGGTAACCGTTTGGGCAAAGAAAACGGTGGTGGAACAAGTCTCCGACCCGCGATGCGAAATATCGGTAGATGAAGCAAAAAGACTAAAAAAGGGCATAACCGTCGGAGAGGAAATCGTTGTAGAAGCTACTCCGAGTAATGCCGGACGTATTGCAGCCCAAACTGCCAAGCAGGTGATTCTGCAGCGTCTCCATGAGGCGGAGCACAGCGCTATTTTCGAGGAATTTGCCGATAAGCAGGGAGAGGTAATTACCGGTGTGGTAAGGCGCATCGAGCCCAAGCAGGTTTTCATAGATCTGGGCAGGGCGGAAGCGGTAATGCCTTCCACTGAGCAGTCTGCCAATGAAAGATACAGGGTAGGGCAAAGATTAAAAGTCTACCTGGTAGAGGTGGCACAATCAGCCCGGGGGCCTTTGTTAATTGTGTCCCGTTCACACCCGAACCTGTTAAGGCGTATAATAGAGATTGAAGTGCCGGAAATATATAACGGCACTGTTGAGATTAAATCCGTAGCCAGGGAAGCCGGTTTTCGCAGCAAGATAGCTGTTACGGCACGCCAGGAGGGCATTGATGCCGTCGGCTGCTGTGTGGGTCTTCGCGGTATCAGGATTCAGAATATTGTAAATGAGCTTAACGGCGAGAAAATCGATGTTGTTAACTGGAGTGCCGACCCGGCCAAGTTTATAACCAACGCCATCAGCCCGGCACAGGTAGCCGGTGTGCGCCTGAACGCAGATGATAATTCGGCCGTGGTCATTATACCCGATAAACAACTATCGCTGGCAATAGGCAAGGAAGGGCAAAACGTCCGGTTGGCGGTAAAACTGACCGGCTGGCGTATAGATATCAAGAGTGAAACATCCTTCATTGAGGAAGAGAAGTCCAAACCCGAACCTGAACCTGAGGCTTTAGCCGAGGAAGAGAAAATCGAACCGGCAGCTGAAGAGATTTTAGAAGAAGAGGTTTCAGAGGAGCCGGAGGAAGAGGTTGCAGTTGCGGAAACCGAACAATCACAAGTTCCGGTTGAGCCTGTTGCTGCCGTAAGCCGCAGAGTATCGCGTAAGCCTGAGATACGCTTTGCCGAGGATATACTACCTCCGGCGGAACCGAAACCGCAATCCAAGACACAGCAGAAAAAGAAGAAGAAGGATGTTCACGGCAAGGTAAGCGCCGAAGACGGGATTAAATTGAAAAAGAAGAAACGCGGATATAACATGTATCAGGATGATGAAGAGTTCTTCTAAACATATTGCGATGCGGACATGCGCTGCCTGTCACGTGGTGAAACCCAAGCGTGAGTTGATCCGCCTGGTGCACGTTGAAAGCGGTTGTGTGGAAGTTGATACGGATGGTAAAAAAAACGGGAGGGGTGCTTATTTATGCCCGTCCAGGGAATGCTGGGTAAAAGGATTAACCCCCGGACACCTGGAGCGTGTTTTACGCATGACTCTTACCCCTGAGAATAGAGCGCAATTGCTTGAACAGGGAAATAACTACTGAGGATTGAATAGTGGCTGAAATAAAGAAACAGAGTGAAAATACCAGGAGCGTCAATAATACGGGTAATACTAAAGAAGCCGTCGAAAAGGTTTTAGAGATACCCCATAATGTAAGTGTTCGACAGCTGTCAGAAATGCTCAAGGTAACTGTTGTCGATATTATCAAGCAATTGATGCGCAACGGCATCATGGCGAATATCAATCAGGTTATCGATTTCGAGGTGGCGGAGAAAGTAGTTGCTTATTACGGATATAAGGCGCAGTTAAAAGCGCAGACTGCACGTAAATCCGCCAGTGTCATCAGCGAAATAAAAAAACAGCAACAGCTCTTAACTTCGGAAACCAATTTAAAGCCGCGTCCGCCGGTAATCACCATCATGGGGCATGTCGACCACGGAAAGACACGCTTGCTGGATGCCATCAGGCAGACTAATGTTATGGATTCCGAAGCCGGAGGTATTACGCAGCATATCGGCGCTTACCAGGTTGAAATTAACGAGCAGAAAATCACCTTCCTCGATACCCCCGGTCATGAAGCCTTTACGGCGATGAGAGCCAGGGGGGCACAGGTAACAGATATTACCGTACTGGTAGTGGCTGCCGATGATGGCGTACAACCGCAAACACTGGAGGCTATCAGCCATGCCAAAGCTGCCGGTGTACCTATAGTGGTAGCGATAAATAAAATAGATAAACCGGAAGCCAATCCGGATTTTGTAAAACAGCAGCTGGCCGAAGCCGGACTGGTGGTGGAAGAGTGGGGTGGCGATGTGATTGCCGTAGGAACATCGGCTAAAGCCAAGAAAGGTATTCAGGAACTTTTAGAAAACCTGCTGCTGGTAGCAGAGATGGAAAATCTCAGGGCAGACCCGTCGTTGCCTGCCAAGGGTGTCGTAATAGAAGCGGAAATGGATAAGAATAAAGGCCCGCT
>CAZJMW010000084.1:0-5603 GCA_964547375.1 uncultured Dehalococcoidales bacterium
ATGGGGTAAATTTAGCCTTCCCTCGGGGGAAGGTGGCATTTACGAAGTAAATGACGGATGAGGGCTGTTATTCCGCCTAATGCAGATGTAATCTGATGTGCTGTTTCCCCCATCCCCCCAGATCCTTCAGGCACCCCTTGTGTCTTCAGGATGACATTTTAGTACTGTCATGCTGAATTCGTACGTTAGCTGCGCTAAGTATAAATAAAGGACGAATAAAGTCTCTATAAATCGGGATTTCGCTCCGGCTTACCAAAACTCAACATCCGAGGCAGCCGGAAAATTGTCATGCTGAGTTCGTACGTTAGCTGCGCTAAGTATAAATGGTGGTCGAATGAAGTCCCGAACAATCGCGATTTCATTCCGGCTTGCCGAAACTCAACATCCGGGGCAGACGGAAAATTGTCATGCTGAATTCGTGGTAGGGACTTCGTCCGCCTGCGGCGTCCTCGCAACGAGAGTTGTAAATAAAGGCAGGAAATACCACTCCGCAGTTCTCTCACTTTAGCAAAGGGAGATTAAGAGGGATTTTGGCAGGTTATCCAAATTAATAGTGCAATATGCATCAAATCTCCCGGTACAAAGTGTTACCGAGGTCTGGACTTTACACCCTCACTCCCTCTTTTCCAAAGAGGGAAAGTACCTCATATGCCTCCTGGTAAATCAGACCTTATCCGTACGCCTTATTCGCCAGGGCATCCGCCTCGCTGTTCTGCTCGCGGGGAATATTTTTTACTTTAAATGATTCGAAGTGCGCAATTAGTTCTTTGACCTTTTGAAAAAGCGGTATCAGCGTATCTTTTTTTACGCGGTATCTGCCGGTGAGTTGAAAAACCACCAGTTCGGAATCGGAATTCAGTTCCACCTGTTTTGCTCCCAGCCTTATTGCCTGTTCGAGAGCGACAATGATTGCCTTATACTCGGCCTGATTGTTGGTGGTAATACCGATTGCCTGTGAAACAGACTTTAACAAATTACCTTTTTCATCTTTAATGGTTACACCGATAGCCGACTGCCCGGGGTTACCGCGCGAAGCACCGTCCGTATGAATAATCACTTTATTTATAGCTTTAAACCGTCCTTAATCAAGATTAAGCCAGGTAAAGGATGCGATGACAGCTGCTGCACTCGACCAGCTGACCGGTGCGCACCCTTTGCAACTCAGCCGTTGACAGGGATATCCGGCAACCGCGGCACATGCCCTGTTCTATTCTTGCAATCGCCAAACCCTTTTTCGCTTTCAGCTGGTTATAGTATTCCAGCGTCCGGGGTTCGATGCCGGCCGCAATTGCTTCCCGTTTACTTTTTAACTCCGCAATCGATGCTTTCAATTGCTTTGCCTCGTCAATCAGAGCGGCGTGTTCGCTGCGCCATTCGGATTCTATTGCCTTAAAACAAATTGCCTGCGCCGACTGCTCTGCCGTAGCTGTTTCAATTTGAGCCATGACTTCCAGCTCTTCTTCTTCCAGCTCTTTGCGCCGGGATTCCAGAGTATTTACTTCCTGCTGCAAAGTGGTAAGTTCTTTGGGATTGTTGATACGACCGCTGTATAAATCGTCTGTGGATTTTTTCAGCTTTACGGCCATATCGTCTATTGACCACTCGATTCCCTGCTGCTTCTTTTTCAGTTCTTCCAGCTTATTATGAATAGAAATCAGCCTGGAGCGCGCCGCCGATAATTTTTCGTTTTCTCCCAGCTTTTTGAGACAGGCATTTAAAGTCTTTATGTAAGACTCGATTTCAACTTCCACTTCCTGTAATTGATATAACTCTTGAATGCTGCTCATGATATTACCCCTATTTTATAGTTATATCCCGATAATATCAATTCCGCGTAATTCTATAGAGAAATCAGGCGCAGGAAACCGGTAAAAAAGAATCCCCTTACAATTCAAATATAAGGGGATTAGAAATGTACGTAAATTATTATCTAGTCGATATTATCGTTAAGATAATCGACCGCCCACTGCAAAAGTTCATCTCCGGTTAAATCGGTCACAAAATCGGGAGTTATCCCGACTCCTTCAATCATATTACCGTCGGGAGTAAACCACCTGGCAGTCGTGAGATACAATCCGGCTCCGTTTGGCAGTTCATACATCACATTGACACTGCCTTTGCCATAGGTGGTTGTTCCGGCGATAAGCGCCCTGTCAAGGTCCTGCAGTGCACCCGATAATGCCTCGCTGGCGCTGGCACTGAATCGGTTAACAAGTACAACCACCGGCAGGTCGGTGGTAACACTCACCTTTTTAACATCATATTTCCTGGTGCTGCCATCGTTTTCTTTTACCGTAAGAATATTGCCTTCGGAGTAAAAGCAACTGGCAACATTAATTAAAGTCTCTAATAGTCCGCCGAGATTGTCACGTAAATCAAGCACAATCCCGGTGGCGCCGGCATCGGAAACATTTTTTAAAACCTTGCTGAATTCTTCGTCGGTATCCTCGGCAAACTGGTCGACCAGAATATAGGCGACAGTCCCGATCATTTCAGAGTGCACGCTGGGGACATCTATTTCAGCCCTGATAATATTAACATCCGCCACTGAGGCGTCCTGATGCATAATACCGAGCACTACCGCGGTGCCTTCCTCTCCGCGTACCCTTGCAATCAATTCGGCAAACGACATTCCCTCGGTGGTAACCCCATCGACAGCCGTTATAATATCACCGGCCAGTATCCCGGCTGCTTCCGAAGGCGAACCTTCGTATACTCTGACTACTACAAATTTTTCTTCGATAACAGATGCCTGTATTCCGATGCCGCTATAACTACCGGCAGTGTCTTCCGCGTCCTCGGCAAATGCTTCAGGGTCGAGATAAGCTGAATGATTATCATCAAGATATTCCAGCATACCTTCTATGGCATACTGGCTGAGTAATTCATAATCTATGTTGTCTTTCTCAACATAGTGCGTATTGATATTATTCCAGGCTGCTTCAATGCTGGCCAGATAGGGGTCGCCTGTTTCCGTTACCGGCTGCTTACCCAATCCTACATAAAAACCGGCCTGAAAACATACCACCATAGCCAGTACTGCAAATAAACCGATTAAAATTACTTTTGTTTCTTTTGACATCGGATTAACCTCTTATAATCGAATGGAACTCACCGTTTGCGGCAGAATAAATTGAACACACCTGACTTTCGACTTTATTATATTATGATACAACAAAATCAAAAAGAAGCCTAAAGATATAATTGGATTATAGGGATAGCTCGTCGAATACCGCTGCCGGGGCATAAACCACACCGATCATACTGGGGCCGGGGTGCGCCCCGAGAGCTACCGAGATGCTCCCCATCGGAAGCCAAATGCATTTAAATATTTTATCAATCATATCGTGTAATAGATTGGCGCTTTCGGGATTAAAGGAATGCATTACCTGCACCCGTAACGCGCTGCCGGGTTGATGCTGTTTGGTGATTAAATCAACTACCCCAGCAATAGCTCTTTCAAAGGTAATAGCCTGTCCGAGCTGGATGTAGGTTCCCTTTTCCTTTTCGACACCTATAAACGGTTTTATATTCAATACCGAGGCTATCAATCCCTTGATATGGCTGATACGGCCGCCGTGAATAAGGTATTTCAGTTCTTTTAGCGTATAGATGATTTCGGTAGCGTCGCCGATACGCTTCAATAAATCTAAAATCTTTTCCTTCGGCCAGCCCTTTTTTATTGCCCTGGCTGCTGCTTCAACCTGCCAACCGGAAGCAACCGAAAGTGTTTTGGTATCGACGTGGGTAATATTGGCTTCGGGAACCATCCTGGCAGCTACCTGCGCTGCGTTAAGCGTCCCACTTAAACCGGAACTCATGTGTATGGATAGAATATCAGGGTCTTCCTTCGCCAGTTCCCGGTAGATATTTACGAAATCGCCCGGTGAAGGCTGTGAGGTCTTGGGCAGACTTTTAGTACTCATCAGGAGCGGATAAAACTCCTCAGGTTTAATATCCACCCCGTCAAGATAGGTTTTGCCGTCAAGCGTTATGCTCAGTGGAACTACGCTTACTTTTAACTCCTTCATTTCTTCGCTGGACAGGGAAACATCGGTGCCGCTATCTGTTACAATCTGCAAATGATTTCTCCTTATTTTATTGACCAACGACCAATCTAAAAAACGGAGGGGGGATTCAAGACGGGATTGGGGGTAATAATTGAGATATAATCGAAAAGGCTTAAGGAGTATCTGTAACTATCGAATATCAATACAAGCGCCTTTAACAATCTTTTCTAGACTTCGTTACTCTAGTTTAATTCTAGCATAGTATACTTTATGCCACAAATATACTGTTCGTTTGTCAACCAACCGGATGGGGTTCAGCGGGGTTGGTGAAAGCGGACACGGGTCGTATCACGGGAAATACGGATTCGATACATTTTCGCATTACAAGAGCATCGTAAAAAGGGTACGCTCTTTGACATCCCCATCCGCTATCAGCCCTATAATGCAAAGAAGATGAAAATATTGAAGTAGTTTTTGAAGTAGATACAATAAGCTGCTATTAGTCGTTAACATACTTCCTCTGATAGCGGGATATACATTGATTGTTAGCTGCGGATGAGGTTTGTCGATATTCTATGTTATCGACAGCTTACACATCCAGCAATTCGAAACCGGATTTCTTATCCATAGCGCGCACTGCCGTCGTTCCCAGTATTTCATAGATGAACACTTCACCGACCAGCCAGGTATTTACACCCGGCCTCAAACAACCCGTAGTCGTTTTTCCGGCCCGCCCCAGTGCGGCATGCATATGAACGGCAGGGTTCCCGTTTTCATCGGGGAAAATCGAACCTGCGCTGACTACCTCGTGCGCACCGTCCAGCGGTAAAAGCATCGCTTCCGGCGGCATTTCATCGGACTTGCGCGGCCCCACCACAACCTGCCCCCCTCCTATGCCGCCGACCATTATTACCTGACCAACCGAAATATGTTTATCCCGGGCAAATTTCTCGATGCACATCGGGAGCATGTCCCCGTCTTCCAGCCTTAAAATAAATACCCGTCCGATTTTTCCTTCCGTCGCTTTCATGGTAACCCTCCGTTTAATAACAATCAGCATATAAACTTTAACAACACATCGGATATATATCAAGTAGATACCGGAGATAATGCGTAACCCTTATATAAAAACTGATTGAAATAATTTTCAGGCAGGAATATAATCGCTTCATATGCGTATTAAATATCCTGGTTTGATATGGGGGTATCCATGAAGAAAAAATTATTCACAGTGATATGCTGTTTGCTGGCGATGACGCTTTTGATAAGTTCATTATCATGTAAATCCTCCAACGAAACATTCACCTGGCGAATGGCAACCAGTTGGACTGCCGACAATATCTTCTACACACAGGCAGCTGAGGTAATCTGCAAAAGGGTCAAGGAACTGAGTGGCGGCAGGCTTATTATCGAAGCCTATCCTGCCGGTGAAATCGCGGGTGCGATGGAAGTTTTCGATGCTGTCAGCGATGGCACGGTTGAAATGGGTCATAGCTGGTGCGGTTACTGGACAGATAAAGAAGACAGTTTCGAGCTTTTCAGCTCCATACCGATGCAGATGACATCCCAGGAATGGCTGGTATGGCTCTACGG
>CAZJMW010000085.1:0-5572 GCA_964547375.1 uncultured Dehalococcoidales bacterium
CCAGCTTCGTCCAGATTCACCCCACCTCAATACCCCAGATGAACGAATTCCAGGCAAAGCTGACTCTTATGTCGGAGTCGCTGAGAAACGACGGAAGAATCTGGGTTCCAAAGGAAAAAGGCGATAAACGACCGCCCAATGACATACCGGAGAATGAACGGGATTATTATCTCGAAAGACGCTACCCTGCCTTCGGTAACCTCGTGCCAAGGGATATCGCATCAAGAGCAGCAAAGGAAAGATGCGATGCCGGTTACGGAGTCGGTACTACCGGGCTTTCCGTGTACCTCGATTTCAGGGATGCATTAAACAAACAGGGTAAAAAAGCCATAGAAGAGAAATACGGCAACCTCTTCGATATGTACAAAACGATAACCGGCACCGATCCCTATACGGAACCGATGAGGATCTATCCGGCAGGACATTATACAATGGGAGGCCTGTGGGTCGACTATGAGCTTATGACAACCATCCCCGGACTATATGCCATCGGCGAAGCCAACTTTTCCGATCATGGCGCCAACCGCCTCGGGGCAAGCTCACTGATGCAGATAGCGGCCGACGGCTATTTCATACTTCCAGTGACCATAAATAACTACCTGGCCGGGCAGATAAAAGTTCCCTCCATACCGGTCGAAGGCAGGGAATTTGATGAAGCAGAAAAATCGGTTAAAGAAAGGCTTGAAAAACTTGTTTCCATTGGAGGCAAACAAAGCGCCACCAGCTTCCACAAACGCCTGGGCAAGATCATGTGGGACTACTGCGGGATGTCGAGAAACGAAAAAGGACTGCTGAAAGCGCTCGACCTGGTAAAAAACCTGAGGGAAGAGTTCTGGAAGGACCTGAGAGTGCCGGGTTCGCTTAAGGAACTGAACCAGGAACTTGAAAAAGCAGCCAGAATAGCCGATTTCCTCGAACTGGCCGACCTGCTCATCGCTGATGCCCTCTTCAGAAAGGAATCGTGCGGAGCCCATTTCAGGGAGGAATACCAGACTGCCGACGGTGAGACGCTGAGAAATGACGCTGAATATACCTGCGTGGCGGCATGGGAATATGCCGGCGAAGAGAAAGCTCCAATACTCCACCGGGAAGAGCTTAAGTTTGAAGAGGTGGAGATGAAGGTCAGAAGCTATAAATGAAACGAGTTTAATCAGGATATCATGAATCTTACACTGAAAATCTGGAGACAGAAAGATGCAAAGTCAAAGGGGAAATTTGTGACATACAAAATGGCTGATGTATCGCCCGAGATGTCGTTCCTGGAGATGCTCGACGCCCTTAACAAAAAGCTTGTGGAATCAGGCGGCGATCCGGTGGCCTTCGAACACGACTGCAGGGAAGGGATTTGCGGATCGTGCGGAATGTATATAAACGGCCATCCACATGGTCCTGTTCCGGCTGTGACCACCTGCCTGCTGTCGATGAGGTACTTCAGCGATGGCGACACCATAACCGTTGAACCGTGGAGAGCCAAACCATTCCCGGTTATCAGGGATCTTATAGTCGACAGAAGCGCGATGGATAAAATACAGGTAGCCGGAGGCTATATTTCAGTTAATACCGGAGCCGCACCCGACGCCAACTCGATACTTGTTCCGAAGAAAAACGCCGAGGAAGCATTCGACGCTGCAGCATGCATAGGATGCGGGGCCTGCGTGGCTGCATGCAAAAATGCCTCGGCCATGCTTTTCGTTTCAGCCAGAATCTCACAGTATGCTCTCCTGCCACAGGGAAGACTTGAGGCAAAGGAAAGAGTAAGAGCCATGGTCGAGAAGATGGATGAACTAGGATTCGGCAACTGCTCGAATACCGGAGCCTGCGAAGCCGAATGCCCCAAACAGGTCAAACTGGTAAACATAGCCCGCCTCAACAGGGAATACTACAAAGCATACTGACAGGACGATTCAGGCAATTATCCCCGCCGGCAAAAAGATGAACCGGCCGGCTGTTTCCCTATGAACATAATTCCTCTATCCCGGCAACGGTTTTTGGTATCGGTTTGCCAAGAAGCTTATTCCCATTCTCAGTGATAAGTACATCATCCTCAATCCTTATTCCGCCTATATCCATCCAGTCGGCCAGCTTTTCGAAATTGATGAAATCCCTGAACTTCCCTTCTGCCTCCCATTTGCTTATTAGCTCGGGAATGAAATAAATTCCCGGTTCAACTGTGAAAACATGACCTGGTTTGTAAGGAAGGGCAAAACGCAGAAAGGCCAGCCCGAATTGCCGGCTTCTCTTTACCTCGTCATTGTAACCTACATAATCTTCTCCAAGACCTTCCATGTCGTGAACATCCAGTCCCATCATATGGCCAAGCCCGTGAGGCATGAAGAGGGCATGGGCTCCCTGCTCCACAGCTTCGGCAGGATCACCCTTCATCAGTCCAAGCTCCTTCAGGGATGAGGCAATGATGGTACATGCATTCATGTGAAGATCGAGGTTTGAGATTCCCGGCTTTGCAAGCCTGATCGACTCCGTGTTTGCCTTCAGCACAATCTCGTAAATATCCTTCTGCCTGGGGTTGAATTTCCCTCCAACCGGAGTAGTACGGGTGATATCGGAACTGTAGTGCATGTTCGATTCGGCTCCGGCATCAGTAACCATCATCCTGCCCTTTACCAGGATATTATCGTGATTATGATTGTGAAGCGTCTGTCCATTGATGCTCAGAATAATAGGAAATGCAGATCCGCCTCCGCGCGACAATGCAATGCCTTCGATAGTTCCGAAAATCTCCTGCTCCTTCACGCCGGGCTTGCACATCTTCATCGCGGTTGTATGCATCTCGTAAGCTATGCCCACAGCCTTTTCTATTTCATCAATCTCGACCTGTTCCTTTATTGAACGCATGGAAACAACAGCCTTTATCAGTTCAACCGATGCCTTTGTCTTAATCCGGCAGGGATTCTCCCCGAGAAGAGTTCCCAGCATCATCTTGTTTTCAGCCCTGTAGGGAGGAAGAAAATGAATTTTCCGTTTTTTTGAAAGGGCATCCCCTATCAGGCTTTCAAGTTTCGCCGGAGGGGCGGTATTGACCACGCCGCATCTCTGTGCCAGCTCCTTTACAGTAGGCTGAGGACCCATCCAGATGATATCGTCAATGTCAACATCATTCCCGAATATCCAGTCCTGCCCGGTGTCAAAATCCATAAGCCCGGCAAATCCGGGAAGATCAAGACCAAAATAATAGAGAAAATCACTGTCCTGCCTGAAATGATACTGGTTGGCAGGATAATTCATTGGAGAATCCACATTCCCCGGAAAAAGGGCGAGTCCCGATTTCATAATACCATGAAGCCTTGCCCTCCTGTTAGAATAAACTTCTTTCTTGAACATATCTTTTTTTTACTGATCCGACAATGCAGCTAAGTTAATATCCCCGGATGGAAAATCCCATTTTTCAGACAGTTAAAATCAGGCAGAATATAAATATTAACGGAAAATGCCTTAATTCTGTAAGCGGAACACGTTGTTATCAAATATTTTGTTATGCGAATACTATTGGATATTAACAAAACGTTATTATATTCGCAGCAAAGTTATCAACACTTTATTAACACCACCCGATCGTATGCCTTACCGTAGATTGCCGAATACTGATGCCGCACGCATCAGGGCGATGAGAATCGCGCTCGAAAGAGGCCGTGAGGTTCCTCCAAACCAAATGGCCTATTCGCCGAAACTGATCGTCAAGCTGCAGAGATTCCTTCCACAGTTTGAGAACATGATAACATTGCAACGCCAGTCTTATGCTTCCCAGAACAATAAAAGCAAGGATTACGCCGAGACTGTCAGAAAAGCAAGGCTTTACATCACTCATTTCATAAGGGTGATGAACATGGCGATTTTCAGGGCTGAACTCCCCCCGGAAACGAGGGCTTTCTACGGACTGGCTACCAATGAATCGACAGTACCGTCGATGAATACCGAAAACGAGCTTATAAGCTGGGGAAAAAGAATTATTGAAGGAGAGGAATTCCGGATCAGGAAGGGCGGAACTCCTATTACAAATCCCACCATTGCCGTGGTGAAGGTAAGATACCAGAACTTCCTCGATGCACATCATTTTCAGAAGACACTCGCGAAAAGAACCCTTGATTATACGGAAAAGAACTACGAACTGAGAAAAGAAGCCGACGATCTTATACTGCAGGTCTGGAATGAGATCGAAAATACCCACAGTACACTGCCCGAGGACCAAAGACTGCCGGCAAGCGAGAATTACGGCATAGTCTATTTCTACAGAAAAGGTGAACTAAACAAGGCAGAATCGGCTGCAAAAGCCCAAAGCTAAATCCGGCCCTAACAAATAAGTTCTTGAACATAGGTAATATACAGCTCGGAGAATATCCTTTGTTCCTTGCTCCAATGGAGGATATCACTGATCCATCGTTCAGGTATTTATGCAAGATGAACGGTGCGGATTTCATGTACACCGAATTCATATCATCCGACGGGCTTATAAGGGACGGGGAAAAAAGTGTCAGAAAACTTGATATTTACGACTTCGAGAGACCCATTGGCATACAACTGTACGGACATCTTACCGAAGCCATGGTGGAGGCCGCGGTCATAGCCGAAACTGCAGCACCCGAACTTATTGACATCAATTTCGGATGCCCTGTGAAAAAAATCGCCAACAGGGGAGCCGGTGCGGGGATTCTTCGCAATATCCCCCTGATGATCTCAATGACCGAAGCCATAGTAAAGGCAGTTAAACTTCCCGTAACGGTAAAAACCCGGCTGGGATGGGATGAGGAAAGCAAAAACATAGTGGAAGTGGCCGAGAGACTTCAGGATACAGGCATAAGCGCACTTACCATTCACGGAAGAACAAGGTCACAGCTTTACAAAGGCGTTGCCGACTGGACCCTTATCGGCGAGGTAAAAAACAATCCCAGGATGAAAATCCCGGTAATCGGAAACGGCGATATTGACAGTCCGGAAAAAGCCAGGGAGATGTTCAACAGGTACGGCGTCGACGGTATCATGATAGGAAGGGCAACGGTTGGCCGGCCCTGGATATTCAGGGATATAAGGCACTACCTCAGCACCGGAGAACTCCTTCCCGAACCGACCGTATCTCAAAAGGCAAAACTGGCACTGCTTCATCTCGACAAATCCATAGAATTCAAGGAAGGAAAAAGGGCTATCTTCGAGATGAGGAGACACCTCTCAAATTATTTCAAGGGCCTGCCCCACTTCAGGGATACAAGGCTGAAACTTCTTACAAGCCTCGAACCTGAAGAGATTAGGGAAATAATAAATGAGATAAGCTTACGCTGGGGCAGCTACCGCAGCGACGACAGGACATCGGTATACGGAGTCTGATCGATCACGGCAGGCGGTTCAACACGGGACGTGAGCAGCGACCATGATCCCCACTTCAAAACCTTCTTCATTATAAGTATAAAAATCAGCCCGGTAATAATCAACCCGGCTAATTCGATCATGGGATAGAGCTTAAGCTGCTCAAACACCGCATCGGTTTGCAGAGCCGACGACTTATGCGTGACCATGATGCACAGGAATATGTTGTTCGCCGCGTGAGCTCCGATCGCGGCCTCGA
>CAZJMW010000086.1:0-5490 GCA_964547375.1 uncultured Dehalococcoidales bacterium
AGAATCATCGACTTCCCGATTAAATCCAGCCTGCGCGAGGGTTTGAGCGCCATCGAATACTTCATCTCTACTCACGGCGCGCGCAAAGGTCTGGCAGATACAGCTCTGCGTACATCCGGAAGCGGTTATTTAACCAGGCGACTGGTGGATGTAACCCAGGATGTTATCGTCAGGGAATACGATTGTGAAACAACCGATGGCGTATGGATAACCGAACCGGAAGAAAAAGACGTTCTGCCTCCCTTCGCCGAGAGAATGACCGGCAGAATGGCTGCTACCCAGGTGGTCAATCCGCAAACCGGTGAAATAATCATCGACCGCAACCAGGAAATCGACGAAATAATTGCCAGGGCGATTGTCGAAGCCGGTATAAAGAGCGTATATATCAGGTCTCCCTTGAGCTGCCAGCTTAAACAGGGTGTCTGCCAGTTATGCTACGGCAGAGATTTGGCACGCGGCCGTATGGTCGAGCTCAGCACGGCAGTCGGTATTATTGCCGCCCAGAGTATCGGCGAGCCGGGTACTCAGCTTACACTCAGAACCTTCCACACCGGCGGTGTGGTGGGTCTTGATATCACAACCGGTCTTCCCAGGGTAGAGGAGCTTTTCGAAGCACGTCCTCCCAAGACCCAGGCCATAATCTCTGAAATCGACGGTGTGGCTGAAGTTATCAACAATGAAGAAGGCAAGCGCATTAAAGTAGTAAGCTACGATGTGTTCAATGACGAGTATAAATTACCCGAAGGATGGCAGTTGCTGGTCAGCCACGGTCAATGGGTGGATGCCGGTAATGTTATCGCTGCAGCGCCTCAGGACAGTACGCAAACACTGGCAGAACTTGTAGTCAACAACCTGACTGCCCGTGTTTCCGGAGAAGTGATTATTCAGGATGGCAAGCTTTCCATCAAGTTCGAAGAAAAAGAAGAAAGAGAATATGTTGTTCCTGCTGCAATTCATATCCGTATACAGGATGGAGATATGGTAAAAGCAGGCCAGCAGCTTACGGATGGTTCCATCAATCCTCATGATATCTTGATGGTACTCGGTAAAGAGGCTGTGCAGAGATACCTGGTGGACGAAGTACAAAAGGTTTACTGTTCACAGGGTGTGCATATCAATGACAAGCACGTCGAGGTAATTGTCAGGCAGATGCTGTCAAAGGTACGCATCGATTCCCCGGGTGACTACGACATTGTTCCGCGTGAACTGGTAGACAGATTCCGCTATGAAGAAATTAACGCTAAGGTACTGGCAGAAGGCGGAGAGCCGGCAACGGCGCATGCCGTACTGATGGGTATCACCAGGGCATCCTTAAGCACAGATAGCTGGTTGGCGGCAGCATCGTTCCAGGAGACAACCAGGGTCCTTACCGAGGCTGCTGTGTGCGGTAAGCTGGACAGGCTATCCGGTTTGAAAGAAAATGTTATTATAGGTAAATTGATTCCGGCCCGCTGCAAGGCATCTAAAGAGGCTTCCGAGGAGATGGAACACAAGCTGGCTCAGAAAGAAACCCCGCGCATGCTGGCAGATTTTGGTGAAGAGGAAACAGGGCGTTCTTCTAATGAAGATGCAAGTGTTGAAGCAGTCAGCGAATCGTTTTTAAAGGACGATAAAGAAGAAGAGTTTCCGGCCTTCTTGTTCGACGATGACGGGGAAGAGAAACCGGAGTTTTAGTTTTTATCAAAACATGATTTGAAGAATAACCGCCTCACAAAATGGGGCGGTTATTTAGTTTACGGACAGTTGTCTAATGTGTGGTATAATAACCCAATAACAGGCAGGGGGATAGAAATAGAACGCATTATATCCGGAAAACCCAATGATGAAGATTCGCCGCTGGATAGCAGCTTAAGGCCGAGGTATTTCAACGATTTTATCGGTCAAGCCAGGGTAAGGGAAAATCTTGCTATTTCTATAGAGGCCGCCAAAGGAAGGGGCGAAGCACTGGACCATATCCTGCTTTACGGACCTCCCGGCCTCGGAAAAACTACGCTGGCAAACATCATAGCCGTTGAGATGGGTGTTAACCTCAGGATAACCTCCGGTCCGGCCATAGAGCGCACCGGAGACCTGGCAGCCATCCTGACCAATATTCACAGCCAGGATATCCTTTTTATCGATGAAATCCATCGTCTCAGCAGGGTTGTGGAGGAAATTCTCTATCCGGCTATGGAAGACCGAGCGCTTGACATAATGATAGGCAAGGGGCCCGGCGCCAAGAGTCTGCGTTTGAATTTACCCGCATTCACTTTAATCGGAGCTACGACGCGTTATGCCCAGTTGAGTTCACCATTAAGAGACAGGTTCGGAGCCGTTTATCGTCTCGATTTTTATGATAATAGTGATATTGAGGAAATACTGAAACGTTCGGCAAAAATTCTCGGAGTAAATGCAGATGCAGACGGCTTGCGTGAAATTGCCTGCCGTTCGCGGGGAACACCGCGCGTGGCGAATCGCCTTTTAAAAAGGGTCAGGGACTATGCGCAGGTAAAAGGCGACGGAACAGCAACCTCCGAGATGGCAATAGAAGCATTATCCAAATTGGAAGTTGACAGTATGGGGCTGGACGAAGTAGATAACAAGGTTTTATACACCATTATCAAGAAATTCAACGGCGGGCCGGTCGGGGTTGAAACAATCGCCGCTTCAATCAGTGAGGAAGCGGATACTATTATGGATGTTTATGAACCCTACCTTATGCAACTGGGATTTTTAGAGAGGACGCCGCGCGGCAGGCTGGCAACCCCGCTGGCTTACCAGCATCTCGGAATGCCTTTTAATAACAGGGAAAAACCGCCGCAGCAGACTTTGTTTTAATATGAACAGCAAATCCATATTGGTTCACTGTTGTTGCGCCCATTGCGCCGCCTATACCCTAAAATACTGGCAGGAGCAGGGGTATGACGTAACCGCTTTCTGGCACAATCCCAACATTCATCCCTATATGGAACATCAGAACCGGCTCGAGGCGATGAACACACTTTCGGAAAATATGGGTTTTAATCTGATAGTAACCGAGGGATATGACTTCGTCGAATATTTCAGGCGGGTGGTGGGAAGCGAAGCTGACAGGTGCGGTATTTGTTTTGACATGAGACTTCAAAAAACGGCCGAAACTGCCACACAACTGGGAATCGGTAATTTTACTTCTACACTTCTGATAAGCCACCAGCAAAAACATGATTTACTGAAGGAAATCGGGGAAAAACTTGCCCAAACCAGCGGGGTTAATTTCCTGTATGCCGACCTGCGAAAGCGTTATTCCGATAGCCGTCATATCACTAAACCGATGGACCTGTACCGCCAGCAGTATTGCGGCTGTGTTTATTCCGAATGGGAGCGATATACCAACAAAACGATAGATTAGTTCCACTGGTAACAGTAAAAAAACCTCAATACGTCTTGCCGGGGCCTAGCAGCTTCATAAATGTAAACGTTATCTTCCGGATAATGTGTTAAAATTAGTCTGCCTGTAATATGGGGGTAAGTGATTTGTCATATTGTATACGGCTTATGACTGAAGATGATATACCACGGGTTTCGGTAATAGACCGTGAAGTATTCCCCGGTATGAAAATGCCCACTAACTTTCAGAACGAATTCAAGAATTGCCTGGCTCATTATATTGTAGCCTGCAAAGATAAGTCACAGCCTGATTACAGGTTACAGAATATCACAGGGTATGCCGGTTTATGGATAATGGTCGGGGAAGCACATGTGGTTAATATTGCTGTAAGCCCCGATTACCGTGGTCAGGGCATAGGTGAATTGCTGCTGATAGCCTTGATAGAACTGGCGTTAAGCATGTTCTGCAATATGATAACCCTTGAAGTGAGGGCGTCCAATGTTACAGCGCAAAAGTTGTATCAAAAATACGGCTTTACTGTCAGGGGAATACGGCAGGGATATTATACGGATAACCATGAAGACGGTGTAATAATGACTGTTGATAATATCAATGACAGAACTTTTAAAGAAGCTTTTAAGAAATTAAAAAGTGACTATCAGAAAAAAAGAGGAGCAGTAGAAATTAACCTGACTGCTCCTTTGTCCTGATTATAATTACAGGATTTTGCTTATCCCTCGCATAACTTCCCGCCGACCGCCCAGTTTTGTTTCGGATTTTCCTTAAAGATTATTTCCACCAGTTCAGCCGGGACTCCGATTTTTACAAATTCGGCGGTTATCCCCTCTGCCAGTTGTTTTTTTTGTTCCAGGGTTCGTCCCTGCCACATCTCTACGATGATTACAGGCATTTCTAACTCCCCTTAGATTCAGCGGTAAGAACAGGCCTTACTGGCGCATGAATTTTTTCTTTAATTCCTCGAGTTGTTTTAATTTTTCCAGTGCTTCCTCGCTTAATGGTTCGATTGCTACTACTGCGCCCTCATGAATATTAATGGTATAAAGCGAGCGGCATTTCCAGCAGCGGTAAGGACCTGAAAACTCCTTATCCAATAGGGAAATACTGCCCTCGGTGTCACATGAGGGGCATTTAATTTTAATTGCCATGGTTATTTTTCCTCCTTTTTAATATTAACAGCTTAATAAATTATAGGCAAACCGCTTTAGCTTTCCTTTTTTAACAGCAGGCAGATATTCCTCGAAAAATATTTTACGGGAAATTTATACCTTTTTTCAGGGAATATGGCAACAACCTTAAACCCGGCTTTACCCGACAATTTATTGATTTCATTATAAGAGAACAGGTGGTAGTATCTCAAGCGGGTAGTGTTTTTCTCTTTCCACGGTATTTTAACATCTTTTGTCTTAAACCAGAAAGCGGGCTGCCATTTATTCCATACCGTTAGAAAAACCTCGGCTCCCGGTTTTAATACTCTTTTTAATTCGACAAGCGCCTTTAAACGTTCTTGTTTTCCTTTTATATGATGGTAGGTGGCAGCAGATATTGCCCAATCGAATGCATTATCGGCAAAAGGCAGGCTGCTGATATCCGCCTGTACCAAAGAAACAGTGTATTTAAACTTAGAGGCATATTTATGTGCCTGTTTTAACATGCCGGAGGAAAAATCTACTCCATAAAGTTCAAAATTGTCCTTAAACGGCAGAAAGTCCGCTCCATGCCCGCAGCCTAGATTGATTAGTTTTCCGTATTTCCATTTGTCCGCCAGTTTTTCCAGTTCCGTTTTGAAAATGGTACGGTGCCTGAAGTTATACCAGGAAGGAGCAATATGGTCGAAAACCTCTTTTAATTCATTATCCAAGATTTATACCTGTAATTTATTTAAATAATACTCAAGTTGTGGCTGACTTTTAAAACTGGTAGACTGATTATAACATTTATTAAAAAAATTTGAGAGAGCAGATGAAGAAGGAATCCAGGACAATATCGGGAGTAACACCTGTTGCCGTAATGACTTCGCCCCAGGGATGCCCCGGTAAATGCATTTATTGTCCGACCTATGTAGCCACACCGCAAAGCTATACCCCGGAGTCTCCGGCAGTCTTAAGGGCCAAAAACTGTGATTA
>CAZJMW010000087.1:0-5477 GCA_964547375.1 uncultured Dehalococcoidales bacterium
GAAGGATTGCTGGAAAGATTCAGCTCCGATGCCCCCAAAAGCAGGGGCAAGAAAACTACGCGGACGTCTGCCAAGCAAAGCGATATCGAGTCTTTTGTTAATATACTCACCAATCTTCCGGAAAGCACGGTAATGGTTCTTATCGATGGTGAAACAGGCAAAAATAATGCACTGCTGGAGGCTGTCTCACCGAAAGCAAAAGTCAGTTCATTCCCCCTGTTAAAGGGTGAGAAGTTAGTCGGGTGGATAAAGAAGCGGGTGGCAAAGGAAGGCGGAAAAATCTCACCCGAGGCGGTCAGGCTGCTTGAAAAACAGGTCGGCGGCGATTTATGGGTAATGTCAGGGGAAGTCGCCAAGCTGGCAACCTACGCGCTGGGACGGCAAATCGGGGAAGAGGATGTTAAAAAGCTGGTTGGTTATACCCGTCAAGCCAATATCTTCAATATGGTGGATGCCGTGCTCGGTTTTAAAGCGGGGGCGGGCCAGCAGATGCTGCAGCAATTGATGTTTGAAGGCATGGCTCCTCCGCAAATTCTTTTCATGATATCGCGCCAGGTGCGGCTGATGATACAGGTTAAAGCAATGCTGAAAGAAAAAAGGCCGCAAGCGGAAATGCAGCAGAAGCTGGGATTATTTAATGAATTCGTCTGGTCAAAAACGCTGGAGCAGACCAATATGTATTCCTTTGACAGGCTGAAGGAACTGTATCATAAGTTACTGGATACCGATATTGCCATCAAGACCGGAAAATATAATGACGAACTGGCTCTCAATATCCTCATCGCCGAGATGTGCTCGACCAGGACGGGATAGAAAACTGTCCGTATTTCTTTTTCCCTCATCAGTCTCACTGCGTTCGACAGCTTCCCCCAAGGGAAGCCTGAAATATGTCCCGACTTGTCGGGATGGCATCCTGATAAATGTGGATGACGGATGAGGGTCAGCATTGTTCTGTTTGCACTCTATTGACTTGTGTGAATATCGGACATATAATGCCATCAACCCTTGAATTGAGTAACCGAATACAGGGGGAAATAATATGAGAGCATTTTTTGGTAGATTTTTTAAAATATCGGGTTCTTTAATTTTATTGCTTCCTATATCGTATGTTGTAATATCTATAATTACATCGCTCACTTCTGATATACGTGTTCATTCTACTCCTCTCGGTTCTAATATTTTATTCTATTTTATTATAGTCTTAGGATTAATATTTATCGTGATAGGGAATGTGCTGAATAAATCCAAATCTCCGGATAAATAACAAACTTGCCCCGTTAACATCCAACCTTTTTCAGTCGGATTGTATTCATATCCTAAATTGACAGAAACCATTCCTTAAATTACAATCATATTCTATTATGAGTATGACAGGCGATAACATCAGGGAAAGCTTTTTACGTTACTTCGAGGAGAAGGGGCATAAAATCATGCCCAGTTCCTCACTTGTGCCCCACGGCGACCCGACACTTTTACTAACCAGCGCCGGCATGGTGCAGTTCAAACCCTACTTTTTAGGCGAGAAACCGCCGGCCACCCGTATGACTTCCTGCCAGAAGTGTTTCCGCGTTACCGATATAGATTCGGTAGGGGATACCAAGCACCTCACTTTTTTTGAGATGCTGGGAAACTTCAGCATCGGGGATTATTTCAAGGAAGGGGCTATCGATTTCGCCTGGGAATATGTAACGGAACGACTGAAACTGCCGAAGGAACGCATCTGGATAACCGTTTATAAGGATGATGACGAGGCTTTTGAAATCTGGAATAAAAAAATCGGTGTTCCGGCTGAGCGCATCGTGCGCTGCGGTGAAAAAGAAAACTTCTGGGGGCCTGCCGGTGATTCCGGCCCCTGCGGCCCGTGCAGTGAATTGCACTACGATTTCGGCGAGGACGTCGGCTGCCGTAAAGCTGATTGCTCCCCGGCCTGCACATGCGAGCGTTTTTCAGAAATCTGGAACCTTGTCTTTGTTCAATATAATCAGGATAAAACAGGCAAGCGCGTTCCTTTAGTCAAAGGCCATATCGATACCGGCATGGGGCTGGAGCGAATGACCGTGATTATGCAGAACAGGAACTCGGTCTATGAAACCGATTTATTTACTCCCTTGCTGGATGCCATTTCCGAACTTTCGGGCATCAAGTACGGTTCCGACAGTGCTATAGATAACAATATGAGAGTAGTTGCCGAGCACGGCAGGGCAACTACCTTTTTAATTGCCGACGGCGTACTACCCGGCAATGAGAAACAGAGCTATGTTTTAAGACGCTTGATGCGCCGCGCCGTATTTTTCGGGGAGAAACTGGTTGCCGGCAAG
Organism: uncultured Dehalococcoidales bacterium; assembly: GCA_964547375.1. Classification (GTDB taxonomy): domain Bacteria; phylum Chloroflexota; class Dehalococcoidia; order Dehalococcoidales; family UBA5627; genus UBA5627. The sequence goes on from CAZJMW010000087.1 coordinate 2,319, forward strand.
TCTTTTTTGGAAGAGGTAGCCAAAGTCACTATCGAAAAGATGAAGCACGAGTACCCCGAGCTGGGGCAGAAGAAGAAATTCATCCTCAAGGTAATACAGGAAGAAGAAGCCCGCTTCCGCGATACTTTAAAGACGGGTACGCAGATGCTGGAAGGCATGATGGGTGAATTATCCGGCGAGGGTAAAAAGGAAATCACCGGAGAGCAGGCATTCAAGCTCTATGATACCTTCGGTTTCCCCGTCGATTTAACGCAGGAAGTGGCCTCAAAACAGGGCTTTACGGTTGATATGGCGGGTTTCGAGGCTGAGATGGAAAAGCAGCGCGAAAAAGCCAAGTCAGCCAACCGCTTCAAAAAGAGCCTGTCGCTGGCTGCCGATGTCGAGGTTATCAACGGCTACGGTACATGTGTCTTTACCGGATATGAAAAGCTGGCGGATAAATCTGTAATTAGCGGTCTTTTAGCTGAGAACAGAAACGTCGATGAAATCACCAAAGGGCAGGAAGCTGCCATTATGCTGGATAAAACACCGTTCTATGCCGAGAAGGGCGGACAGGTGGGCGATACCGGCGAGATAGTCGGCTCCATTGGAAAATTCCTGGTTAAAGATACTGTCAAAATAAGCGATAAAATCGTGGCGCACAAGGGATACGTGGTGCAGGGATTCTTTAAAGCCGGTGAAGAAGTAATTGCAGAAGTAGATGTCGAGCGCAGGCTGGATATTGCGCGCAACCATACGGCGACTCATCTTTTACAGTATGCCCTGCGAAAAGTGCTGGGTGAGCACGTTCAGCAGCGCGGTTCGCTGGTAACTCCCGACCGCTTGAGATTCGATTTTTCGCATATGTCTGCCATGACCGAAGAGGAAATCGAAAAGGTACAATCCATAGTAAATATTGAAATCCGCCGCAATCATTGCGTCTGCCCGGTTACAATGCCTTACAAGCAGGCTGTCAAAGAAGGCGCCATCGCGCTTTTCGATGAGAAATACGGTGATGAGGTCAGGGTACTGAAAATCGGCAATCCGCTTATTTCTGCCGAGCTGTGCGGAGGTACGCACGTTTCTGCCACCGGTGAAATCGGATTTTTCCAGATTGTTTCGGAATCCAGCATCGGCGGCGGTATACGCCGTATCGAAGCGGTTACCGGCAGGGGGGCGGAGCAGGCGGTAAAGAGTAACATTATCAATTTTAAGAATGAAATAGTGGCGGTTCAGTCCGAACTGGATAAAGAACGCCGCCAGGTAGCCGCATTGCAGCGCGGACAGGCCAAGCAGCAGGCCGATTCATTGCTCGATAAAGTCGAAACTGTTAATGAAGTCAAGCTGCTGGTAAGCCGTATCGAGGCTACCGATGTAGATATGATGCGCGATATGGCGGATGCCCTGCGGGCAAAACTGGGCAGTGGCATTGTCGTTTTGGGTGCGGTCTTTGAAGATAAACCGTCATTTATCGTGGCGGTTACGCCCGATTTGGTCAAGAAGGGCTATCAGGCCGGCAAGCTGGTAAAACATATTTCCTCTGTTGCCGGCGGCGGTGGCGGCGGCAAGCCGGATATGGCGCAGGGCGGCGGCAGGGATATAGACAAACTGGATGAAGCTATCAATTCTGTTAAGGGGATATTATAGAAATTAATTTTCTTATAGACGGGAGATATCGGCATGCGTTCGCTGGGTCTTGATGTAGGGGACAAGAGAATCGGGGTGGCGATGAGCGACCCGTCGGGCATCGTTGCCAGCCCTCTTACCATAATCGAGCGCAGATACGATGCCGCCGATATAGAGGCTATTACCGATATTATCAGGAGTAACGACATCGGACAAGTCATCGTCGGTCTGCCGCTGGCCGCTGACGGCGGCGCCGGTATGCAGGCTGAAAAAGTAAATCGTTTTACGCAAAAGTTAAAGGAAAGTATCGATATCCCCCTTGTGTTCAGGGATGAGAGTTTCTCCACCGATTCTGCCAGGAAGCTGATGCTGCAGACGAAATCGAAAAAAGTGCGCCGTCACACCAGGGATGATGCCATCGCAGCAGCTTTCATACTGCAACACTTTTTAGACGAAAACTACTTTGCTCACATAGAGGAGCCGGAAGCAATAGAATGAGCAACCGCTAGTGTAAAATCTCTCCATTAGCATATATCCATATTCTACTTTCAAGGAAAATTATTTCAATTAAAATTCTGGACGAAAACTTTTTAAAGAACCCGAAAAATTACATACTGCAAAGCCTGCTGGCGCTGTTTGCCATGCTGATAATCCTCACATTTGTGGAGGTATTGACGCATACTGCGATTGTATTTGCTTTGGCCGCCAGTACATTTATAGTTTTTGCCACCCCCGCTTCCAGGTCGGCTACTCCAAGAAGATTAATAGGCGGGCATATTGTCGGTATTTTATGCGGTTTAGTGTGTTATTATATATTTAACGGCGGATTATTACAGGATGCAGCCGAGAGTTATGACATCGTCATCTGGTTTGCCTATGCTTTATCGGTGGCTTTATCGCTTTTTATAATGACAATCACCAATACCGAGCATCCGCCGGCGGCAGCTACTGCGATGGGGATTGTTGCCAACGGGTTCACATGGCAGGTGGTAGTATTCGTGGTGTTATTTGCCGTTTTTTTGTCTCTGGCAAAAAGATTGCTTAAACCGTGGTTAAAGGATTTAATTAACTAGAACAAGGGTAAGAAATTTGAGTATTCTGAACTTAATTAAAACATGTGATTATACTTCGGCGCGCGCCGGGGAATTGGTAACCGGGCACGCAATCGTGCCTACTCCGGTATTCTGCCCGGTCGGCAGCCAGGCTACGGTTAAAACGATGACAGCTGATGAAGTAAAAAGCCTCGGTTTCAAAATGATTCTGTGCAATAACTATCATCTCTACCTGCGCCCGGGAATCGAGACAGTTGAAGAACTGGGCGGGTTGCACCGTTTTATGAAATGGGACGGGGCGATTCTGACCGACAGCGGCGGCTACCAGATTTTCAGTCTTTCCCCTTTAATCGAACTGTCGGACGAAGGCGCGGTATTTCGTTCGCACCTGGACGGCAGCCGCCATTTTATAACCCCCGAGAGTGCCACACTGTACCAGGAGAAGCTGGGGGCGGATATTATTATGGTTTTGGACGAATGCGCCCATATCGATGCCGATTAC
>CAZJMW010000088.1:0-5297 GCA_964547375.1 uncultured Dehalococcoidales bacterium
AATGCTGTTCCATTCCCTGCCTGGTATTTTACCTGTCCACCTTGTCCTGTTTGATTATAACCAAAAGTAAAAGAACTAAAAGTGGCGACATTTGCCACAGTCTCCAACGTAAATACTCCGGGCTGCCCATCATTTGAATGTGTTAGCCACAAGGTACCGGTACTCCCATCGTAGCTGGCTGTAAGATTACTCGTAAGTGAATAGGCGCCAGTGTCAGAAAGGTCAAAATTTACTTTATCTGCCAAAACTGTAATTAGCGGCAGCATAAAAAGTGCGATAAAACTCAAATTCTTTTTCATGATAAACAATTTTTAATATTTAATACCATTTAATATTTTTTCAGATTTTATACTTCCATCAGACATTATATATCTTACAATATACAAGCCTTTCAGATGATGGCTGTCCGAACTCACTTTGGACCCCATTATCGTATAATATTCTTCCGAAACCACCGTGATCGCATTGCCGGTTACCACAGGTATTCCAGTTCCGTTATCAAGGACTGTAACTTTGCATGTTGCGACATAATTTTCACCTATGTCTGTTGTTGTAACCACAATATAAGCAGTACCTTGACCAATAGCAGTAACAAGACCCTTGTCAACTGTGGCAACAGCTTCGTTGGTGCTGTTCCATATTACGTCCTGATTCGTTGCATCGGAGGGTGTAATTGTAAAAATCAACTGTTCTCCATCACCGACATTCAGCTCAATTTCATCTTTGTTCAGACTAATTCCGGTTGCCGGAACAGCAGGGGGAGTAACTGTTACTCCGCATGTTGCCTCATAGCCTCCATCTTCGGTTCTAACGGTAATAGTTGCTGTTCCTATACTATTAGCTGTAACGACACCATTAACAACTGAAGCTACTGTTTCATTATCACTCTCCCAAACTACTTTTTTATTGGTCGCATTAGCAGGATTTATGGTATAAATAAGTTCTTGAGTGCTTCCTATTTCAATTTTGGTCGTTGCTTTATTTAGAACAATACTTTCTACAGATACCGGAATGCCTTTAACCATCACATAACTAATGTTAAAAGGAAAATCTTCCGGAATAACTGTAGACCAACTGCCTTGTGTTTTAATTCCGATTAATTTTCGAGTGCCAATGTTATTATTTGCATATTCATTATCTACATCAAGGTCAATTGTCAATGTATTCGTTTCAAATATCCCATTTTTGGTTATTATTGAGCTTGGTGTAGTGGCATCCGCTTTTATAAAAAAGTAGCGAAGGGAAACTGCTTTTCCAATATGTTCCTCAGCACAAGTCAGCTTTATTTGAATGTCGGTATAGTTTTCCAAATCATAATATGTAGTTACAGCATCGGTACCGCTACCCGCCAATGTTGCATTTCCTTTTGTTTGGGCTGAAGCAGCCACAGCAGCAGTTGTTGCTATCGGGTTTCCGTCGCTGTCAACTCCACTGTAAAAAGGCAAATCGCCGATTGAAACATACCCTTCCGGCAGAATTTCTTTTTCCATGCCCGAAAAATTATAAATGCCGACATGTCCGCTATACCCTTCTTGCATTGTTAGTCCCGATTGTATTGTGATTGTAAATTTACCGCTTCCTATGGTAGAAGCAGGAGAACCTGCGCCCGGAATAGTAATAGCAGTACTTGTTACAGTATTATACGGATAATATCTTGTTCCATCCCCTGCTTGATATATTACTTTTCCATTTTGCCCTGTTTGATTATAACCAAAAGTAAAAGAACTAAAAGTGGCGACATCTGCCACAGCCTCTAAAGTAAATACTCCGGGCTGTCCGTCATTTGAATGTGTTAGCCACAAGGTACCGGTACTCCCATCGTAGCTGGCTGTAAGATTACTCGTAAGTGAATAGGTGCTAGTGTTTGAAAGGTCAAAATTTACTGTAGCTGCCAGAGCTGTAATTACCGGCAATATAAAAAGTATGATAAAACTCAATTTCTTTTTCATGACAAACAATTTTTAATAATTAAACTTTTTAAAACTATTTGATATAAATTTTTTTAGATTTTGCACTTCCATCAGACATTATATATCTTACAATATACAAGCCTTTCAGACGACGGCTGTCCGAACTCACTTTGGACCCCATTATCGTATAATATTCTTCCGAAACCACCGTGATCGCATTGCCGGTTACCACAGGTATTCCAGTTCCGGTATCTATTGTCGATGAAGTGTTTTCTCCGGCAAAAGTTTTTCCTTCAAACTTGATATCATCCAGATAAAAGCCCGTTGAGCTTGATCCCAACCCCCATATGATTTGAGTAGCTCCGGACAAGAACGAAGCATCACCATCCGAATAGGATGTCGCAGTTTTCCATGTCGTAGCATTATCGGTCGAATATTCAAACTTTAATACTACAGGGGCGCTTCCAGAGACAGAAGCACGGTACCACATCGGCTTTCTGATGGCAGGGAAAAGAGCATCTACAGAAACATTCGAGAGCCACGACATTGAGGTGCTCGATGTCGATTTATATATACGAAATTCTGTTTTGTTGCTGCCGGCATTGTTGTAGGCGATAAAAAGATAGCCGTACATCATACCTAAGGCATATCCGGTTGAAGATGTTCCGATATTGGCTGTATCTCCCCGAAGCAGGATTCCGATTTTGTAATCAGCGCTACTTGTTATATATTGCTTCCATGTAACGGAATAGTCGGTGCTTTCTTTTGTAAATAAATCAAGATTGATTGCCGCGGTACCATTACTTTGCGATCCGCCCCCATAAGGCTTAAATACATTGCTGGTCAATCCATTCGCATCAGTATATGAAACTACGCCGGCAGTAGCGGAATTTCCATTTCCTATTGTCATATTTTGAGCCGGAGGTGTTTGGGCATTTCGTCCGGGAATATCGGGGGAAAAATCATAAATCAAACTCAACTGTTTAGACTCTACTTTTCCAACCAAACTAATTATTATAGTTTCTTCTCCTTGTGAAGCGATAGCAATTTCACCCCTATGAGTCCCCGCTATAAATCCTTCTGACATGCGGACATAAACAGTAGTTACAGGTACGGAACCTTCAATGGCTGGCACGGTAACTGTTGAGCTAAATCCGGCGCCATCCAGTGAAACTTCAAAACCTTTGGATACTTTTATCCGAACCTCATTTGTTAGTCGGTTGCCTTGAAACGTAAATTGTCGAATATTCGATGGACCGTCATCTTCCGTATAGCTCATCCCTTCTATTGACGTTTCCGATACTCCCAGCTTCCCTGTATAGAGATTGACAACAGACGTTCTGCTAACGCCATTCACACTTACCGCTACATTTATATTTCCCGATTCACGAGTGGATTGTACAAGAATCAATGCTTTTCCCAAATAAGATTTCAGTTTGTTGGATGAAAAAGAAACATCCCTGAGTAAATTTCCGTTATCAATGCCAATCAATTTTCCTTCGCCGGTTACAGTTACGGTTATTTCACGATCATCCGTCTGTGCCACAAAGCCCGACTCATCAAGTAACTCCACGGTAATAAAAGACAAATCCTGTCCATCGGCTTTTAACAAAACGCGGTCGGGCGACAAACTTACAGACGAAACACTGCCTGTTTTTCCGATTGTATGTGTGGCCACAAGTTGTCCTCCGATAAATCCTCTTGCTTCAATGACATTTTTATCCCCTTCCCATTTCAAATGCCAGGGAATGGTATTGTTGACAAAATCCGTAAGTTGCGCTTCTCCCATCTTCGTCAAATCGGTTTTTGACGGGCCGTGGTATAATTCTACTTTTTCGCAATTGGTAATAGTACGCAACGGCAACACATGATATTGGCGTTCGGGAAAAGTCCAATGAGCTGCCGTTTTTACAGATTGCCAAATACCTTGCCCCTGGAAAATATCCAATGTGTTGTTTACAGCTTCGATACGGACAACCGGTTTGCCCGACCATACGGAGCGATGATAAGCCGAACGAGATTTTTCATGCATGCATACATCGAACAAACCATTAGGAAATCCTTTCCCCGGCCATTCGGCATTTCCCAAATAATCGACCCCTGCCCAAATAAAACCACCCGCGATATAATCATGTTTCGCAATAACATGCCAAGGATTGTTTTGATTGTAGCTCAACGGATTTCCACCGGTACGGCTGAAGAAAGGGGATGTTTCCGAAACCAAATACAAACGGTTCGGTTTTGTCGCTTTGTCCGCAACAAGTTTATCTTCCATGTAATTGTATCCGACAACATCGAAAACATCGGCAAAACTTTCATTAAATCCATATTGTAACGCAATCATCGCTTTCCGTGTCGGGTCTAAACTTTGTACATGGTTTTTAATTTCGGTAGCCAACGCAACTCCCGTTGATTCAGTTGCTTCTTTCACTTCGTTGCCGACTCCCCAAAGAATAACCGATGGGTGGTTGCGGTCGCGAAGAATGATATTTTCCATATCTTTTTTCCAATTGGCATTGAAGTAATCCGAATAATATCCCGACCCCCATTTTTCCAATGTTTCGTCAATGACCAAGAGTCCTAATTGGTCGCAATAATTCAAAAATTCGGGAGATGGGGGGCAATATCCTGTTCTGATGGCATTACATCCGTATTCTTTTAAAGCTTTCAAACGATATTCGAAAACACGATCGGGGAGAGCGGTTCCCAACACACCCGCGTCCTGACGCAAACATACACCTTTCAATTTTACCGATTGCCCATTCAATAAAAAACCTCTGTTTGCATTAAATTCGATGGTGCGGATACCGAATGGCGTTTTATATATATCGACTGTTTCTCCATTGATTTTAACGGTTGTTTTCACCGTGTACATATTGGGCGTTTCGAGCGACCAAAGTTGCGGATTGGCAAGTGAAAACTCCTGAAAAACATCCAACGTGTCGTTAGCAGGCAAAACTACATTCTCTTTGTCGTTTCGGGCGACTTCATTTCCGCTTGCGTCCAACACATATTGCGATATCGCAACTGTTTTGTCGGTGTTCCCTGTATTTACAATCGCACTTGTCATTTTTATATCGGCACGCGCCGAGGTTATATTCGGAGTGGTAACGTAAGTTCCGTGCGTTTTAATGTGTACGGGATCAACAGCTTGAAGCCAGGCGTGGCGGTAAATACCGGAACCGGTATAGTATTCGGGAATGTTTCCGCTGTTGTCAACACGCACCGCTATTGTATTTGTTCCGGAAGCTTTCAGATGAGGAGTCAAATCCAACTCAATGTTTCCGAATCCATACGGATTGAAACCGAGTAGCTGTCCGTTGACATAAACGGTACTTTTTTGAAAAATACCATCGAAAAGAAGCGAAACTTTTTTCCCTTGATATG
>CAZJMW010000089.1:0-5256 GCA_964547375.1 uncultured Dehalococcoidales bacterium
TCGATTCCAGGGGAAACCCTACCCTTGAAGTCGAAGCCAAACTTGCCGATGGTACTATCGCTTGCGCTGCTGTGCCATCCGGCGCCAGCACCGGCAAATACGAAGCGGTAGAATTGCGCGACGGAGATAAATCCAGATACAAGGGGATGGGAGTTTTAAAGGCGGTTTCCAATGTAAACGACATCATCGCCCCGGCGCTGGCCGGTATGCCTGCTCCCAATCAAAAAGAAATCGATAACAAATTAATCGAGCTGGATGGTACTGATAATAAATCGAAACTGGGAGCTAATGCCATTCTGGGTGTATCGCTGGCAGTTGCTCATGCGGCAGCCGCTTACCTGAAAACCCCGTTGTATCAATATCTCGGTAATGAAGATACCTACAAAATACCGGTTCCCATGTTGAATATCTTGAACGGCGGCAAGCATGCCTCCAATTCCACCGATTTACAGGAATTCATGGTGGTGCCCGCCGGAGCGAATAGCTTTGCTACTGCCCTCCAGATGGGCGCCGAAGTGTACCACAGCCTTAAATCGGTACTAAAAAGCAAGGGATTGAATACCAATGTCGGCGACGAAGGCGGTTTTGCCCCCTCCCTGTCATCGAACAATCAGGCAGTAGAGCTGATAATCGAAGCCATAGAGAAAGCCGGATATAAACCCGGAAAGGATTGTTTTATCGCCCTCGACCCGGCCTCCAGCGAATTATACGAGGATGGCAAATACCACCTGGCGCGTGAAGGAAAGATATTAACCAGCAGCGAAATGGTGGACTTTTATGTAAACTGGATTAACACCTACCCTATTATAAGCATTGAAGACGGCATGGCGGAAGACGACTGGGAAGGATGGCAGCTATTGACAAAGAAAATCGGCGACCGCGTTCAACTGGTGGGCGACGACCTCTATGTCACCAATATTAAGAGACTGGCAAAAGGAATTGAAACGAAGGCTTCCAATTCCATCCTGATAAAGCTGAACCAGATCGGTACGCTTACCGAAACCATTGCGGCTATCGAGATGGCGCACAACGCCGGATGGACAGCCGTAGTCAGCCACCGCTCGGGCGAAACAGAGGATACCACCATTGCCGACCTTGCAGCCGGACTTTGTACCGGGCAAATCAAGACCGGTGCGCCCTGCCGTTCGGAGCGCAACGCCAAGTATAACCGTCTGCTTAAAATAGAAGCCGAACTGGGAAATAAAGCTATCTTTGCAGGTAAACAGGCATTTTCAAAGCTTTAAAAAGAGATTGAATGAATGAGGGATTGAAACAGACTCCCCGGCCACCGCCCAAATGGCTCTGCCACAAGCTGCAGTGCTTCGCTGAGTTTATAAAAATGTATGCCGACAAAAACAGCGGCTATTACTACCTGGATATCTTTGCCGGTAGCGGGTTTTACCCCTGTAAAATAAACAACTGTACTATCGATAGCACTGAAATAAGTGCGCTGAAGAACAAGTTTCAGAAGTGCATTTTTATTGTAAATAATCCCGAGGAATCCGGTTTGCTCGTCGAATCGACGAAGAAATACGAGAAGAGGATAAATGTAATTACCGGAAATTGTATTAACGATACTGTAATGCAACAGGCTTTCGACCTGATTCCGCGTTCAAAATCATCACTGGCGCTGGTTGACCCGGTTGGATACACCAAATTGCGCTGGACAACCGTTAAAAAACTGGCTGCTCACGGAGAGGATTGGAAGGGACATAAAACAGAACTATTGGTATTCTTCCCGCTGGAAATGGCTCTGCTCAGGAATCTGACCAGACCGGATTGCGAGACATCGATTGACAGGCTTTACGGCAATAGCGGCTGGAAGGATATCAGGCAGGACAGGCTGGATGATAAAATAGACCACTGCGAGGCCGGTAAAGCTTTAATCAACCTTTTTAAAAAAGGGCTGAAGGAACTGAATTATAAGTATGTCGATGACCTGCAACCGGCGCACTATTCCAACCCTCCCGTCTATCACATAATCTGGGCAAGCGATACCCTAAATCGTAGAAAAGAGCTGGATAATATCTGGAACAAGCCGAGATACCTGCCCTGCGAACTGTTCGGTAATAACACCAAAGAGTAATCCGTATGAAGAAAATCGGTATCACCACCAATGTCCCCATAGAGGTACTGCTGGCAGCAGGATTTCAGCCGGTTGACCTTAACAATATTTTTATCAGTGACCCCGACCCGGAACGCCTGATAAACATTGCCGAAAAAGACGGCTTCCCTATCAATTGTTGCGGCTGGATAAAGGGCATTTACGGCGTCTGCATGGAATACGATATCGATACCGTCATGTGCGTGACCAACGGTGATTGCTCCAATACCGTCATGCTGATGGAGGTTTTAAAACACAAAGGATTAAAAACCATTCCTTTTGCCTATCCCGAACAGCCGGAGAGTGCCGAGATGCAGAAGACCCTTCAAAAACTGGCTGCGGAGCTAGGCACGACGCTTGAAGCGGCTGAGAAAATAAGAGAAGAATTAGAACCCTGCCGCAAACTGGCCGATAGATTGGACACGCTGACGTGGAAAGATAACAAAGTAAGCGGTTTCGAAAACCACCTGTGGCTGGTATCGGCTTCTGATTTCAATCGCGACCATAAGCAATATGAAAAAGAACTGAGCAGCGTGATTGATAAAGCTGAAAAACGCCAATCGTTTCCGGAAAACAGCATCCGGCTGGCTTATATCGGAGTGCCGTCTGTTTACGGCAAAGAACTCTATCGCTTCACGGAAAGCAATGAAGCCAGGGTGGTTTACAACGAAATACAACGTCAATTTGCCATGACGCAGCCGGTAAAATCGTTGGCTGAGCAATACTGTATCTACACCTACCCGTATTCCATTAAACACAGGATAGATGATATTCAGAGAGAACTTGAAAAGAGAAAAATAGACGGCATCATCCATTACGTTCAGGCTTTCTGTTACCGGGGCATTGGTGGTATTATATTCAAGGATGTTTTAAAATTACCGATGCTGACACTGGAGGGCAACGATAATTTTTACCTCGACCAGCACGTCAGAACCCGTATCGAAGCCTTTATCGATATGCTAAAACGTAATCCTGACAGATAGTATTTTCAACTAATAATAAAAAGGGGGTAAAAAAATGACCAGGATAGGAATAAACGGATTCGGCAGAATCGGCAGACTTGTTTTAAGGACCATCAACGAATATCACCGCGATGACCTGGAAGTAGTAGCTATCAATGACCTGACGGATGCCAAAACGAACGCCCACCTTTTTAAATGGGACAGCACATACGGAGAATATAACGGTGATGTTAATGCCGAAAACGATGTTATATCCGTCGACGGTAAAAATATAAAAGTACTGTCACAAAGAGACCCTGCCCAGATTCCCTGGTCTGATTACGGTGTGGATATTGTCATCGAATCCACCGGCATTTTTACCGACGCCGAAAAAGCGGCCGCTCACAAACAGGGCAGCGTTAAAAAGGTTATTATATCAGCCCCCGCTAAAAACGAGGATATCACCATTGTGCTGGGTGTCAACGAGGATAAATACCAGGCTGATAAACACCATATCATATCGAATGCGTCATGCACCACCAACTGTCTGGCTCCGGTTGCCAAAGTGCTTAACGGGGAATTCGGCATTGTTAAAGGATTGATGACTACCATTCACTCATATACCAATGACCAGAGATTGCAGGACATGTATCACAAGGATTTGAGACGCGCCCGCGCTGCCGCCGAGAACATGGTACCCACCACCACCGGCGCTGCCAAGGCTATCTCCCTGGTTTTACCGGAGCTAAAAGGCAAACTGCACGGTTTGGCTTTAAGAGTGCCTACCCCTACCGTTTCGCTGGTAGACCTGGTTTGTGAAATCGGGAAGCAAGCCAGTGTGGAAGATGTTAATAATGCCTTTAAAGCGGCTTCAGAGGGAAAACTGAAAGGAATCCTCGGGTACTGTGAGGAACCGCTGGTCAGTTTGGATTTCAAGGGAAATCCCCTCAGTTCAATTGTCGACGCACCCAATACGATGGTAATGGAAGGCAATATGGTCAAGGTGCTTTCATGGTACGACAACGAGTGGGGCTACTGTTGCCGACTGGCAGACCTGGCTGCATTTATCGGAAGAAACGGCTAAGACGCTTATTTTATAAGTATCGTCCCTGCCTTTAACATCAACAATTACGACTGGATACAAAAACGCCGCTTATGTTTATTTCATGGCGGCGTTTTATATTAGCTTTATAATAAAGGCTACAAAGATTGTTTTTCGTTTTATCTATGTCTTTGCCACTAACATTTCTATGGCTTTACTCCATCCGTCCGGGCCGATTCCCCTCACTTTATAAATATCCGAAATGTTCATGCGGCTCCACCTCCTGTCAGAACCCTGAACCAGCATACGGAAGTCCGTCTGCGAAAGAAGCGGTAAATCATTTATATTGTTCCCGATTCCGAATGACATCACATTTCCATAGTTCATCTTATAGAGCTCAAGCAGGACTTTTACCGCTTTGCCCTTGTCGTTGCCCCCGGTCACTTCATAGAACCTGCCGCCGAACATACATAACAGGCCGGCTTTCTTGATTTCGTCGAATACTGCTTCCATGGCTCTTTTACTGCCTTTCATTGTCAGTGTTTCGCTGTACTCACGCTGCCTGGCAAGAGCCGCCATTTTTAACCCCAGCCCCGTCTCTTTAGCAACATCCTCGACTGACATATCTCCGAAACCGTTAACAAATATTTCCCCAAGGTTGTTAGCCTCGATTAAGCGGTAAGCCGACTCCAATGCTTCCTTTAATTTATGGCGCAGTTCCTGGTAGGAGATGCCAAACTCGACTACCATATAATCTGATACAACCTTGTCATATGAAAACGGCAGCCTGAAATAATCCTTGGGAATGTATATAGCGCCTCCATTTTCTACAATGAACGGAGCTTTTATCTCCAGCTCTTCACGGTATACTTCCTGCTCAAAGCGTGTCTTTGAAGAACAAAATACAATCGGTATATCCATGCCCTGCAATTTCCTGATGGCATCCAGCGCCAGGGTATATGAATAATTCTGGGAATCCAGCAGCGTACCGTCCAGGTCGGTCACAACCACTTTCTTATCCGAATCCGATTTTTTGCTCCTGTTTACAGCTATCCTGTAAATCGATTTATCGGGCACAATGAATCCCGGCATAATATTCTCGATATTGTCAACGAACATGGAAAGGTCGATATTCTGCGGCGGCGCAATAAGCTGGATATTCGGAACTT
>CAZJMW010000090.1:0-5222 GCA_964547375.1 uncultured Dehalococcoidales bacterium
AGTTGTTCATGATTTATATTAAATCGAGCAAGTGCCCCCACCATATAGGAATCCCTGGCATTTTTGGTATATTTGGCAGTGGATTGCGGAACACAAAATTCATTTGTGACCTTTAAGTAATTTTCTACCGCAGTCAAACCGGTATCGGATGAAGCTATTTGCCCACTGATAAAGGCATATTCGTTTTCATCCTTGAGTGCAATATATTCCGTTTCCCTTTTGAAATCCGGTATTTTCAGAGTCTTGAAAAGGTCGACAATGGACGCAAGGTCAACCAGCGCATCTTCCAGTCTTTTGCGCAGGTCTTCAAGTTCGCTGGGTTGAGGCAATTTGGCAAAACCTCCTACGATACATGAGATAGGATGAGTCTTTCTTCCTGCCAGCGCTTCCGCCAGGTTATAAGATAACCGCTTCAACCTTAAAGACATAACTACGATATCTTTATGAGTATTTACCAGAGGAAAAACACTGCCTACACCAAGAAAATCAGGGGCAGCCAGAAACATGATATGCAGTATATGGCTTTCCATTACTTCGGCATTGAACAATAACTTTCTTAACAGAATTGTCTGTTCGGACGGTTTGACTCCGAAGGCTTTCTCGGTTGCCTGCAAAGAAACCGTTGAATGTGAAATAGAACAGATACCACAAATTCTGGAAGCGATGTGATTAACATCTTCGTAATACCTGTCGCGCATCATCACTTCGAAAAAACGGGGTGATTCAGTGACAATCCATTTCAGTTCTTCTATTTTGCCTTCATTTACATCCAGAATGATATTGCCATGTCCTTCGACACGGGTTAAATGATGAACATTTATGTTAACCTGTGTCATTTTAACACCTCGCTGAATGTATCGTATATTTTAAACTTTTCTATCACCTGTTCTGCTGTCAAACCGTATTTCTCCAGAATATCCTTTTGTGATTGGATATTCGGCTCATCGACCAGCCCGCGACACCCCCAGCAATACCGCCCGCTGGTTATACAGATTGCATTGCAGCCCGCTCTTGTGACCGGCCCCAGGCATGTTTGACCTTTTTCATAGGCACAGATATTACCCGCCATTTTGCATTCAACGCAAACCGGATAATTCGGAATATCCGGTTTTTTATTGAGTAGCAGCGCTTTAATTACTTTTACCAGTTCAGCAGTCGAAGGCGGGCAGCCTCTGACATAGTAATCGACCTTGATGACTGCATCTGCCGGTCTGGCAGGAATGGTATTATAGTAATGGGCGTCTTTTCCATATACGATTTTTAGAGCTTCTTCCATTGGAACATGATTTTTAAGACAGTTGATTCCGCCGATACAGGCGCAGGCGCCCAGTGCAACGACTATCTTGGCCTGTTCCCTGATTTTCTTAACACGTTCTATTTCGCCCTCGGTAGTTATACTACCTTCGACAAAAGCTATATCGTAATTATCCGCCCTTTCCGTCATAACTTCCCTGAAATTAACGATATCGACACCGCTGAGCAGGTCGATTAAGTCTTCGGCATCCAGGTTTAAAGCGTCCAACTGGCAACCTTCACAGCCGGTAAAATCGAAAAATGCTACTTTTGGTTTCATTACAGCACCGCCTCTCTCAAACTTCTCAACTGGGTAAGTGAAAACACCGGGCCTTCCTGACAGGTATAAACCCCGTTAATCTGGCAGTGCCCGCACTTCCCTACTCCGCACTTCATTTTTCTCTCCAGCGAGAGATAAACATGGGCATCGGGTAAATCTCTTTTCTTTAATTTTTCAATAACAAATTTATACATTATGGGAGGCCCGACAACAGCGACCATTGTCTTTTTAGGATCAATTTCTACTTTATCAATTAAATTGGTGATAACCCCTACGTTACCAGTCCACCCCTCGCAGGGCCGGTCAACTGTTTCATGAAAATCAATTTCCTTGCTGTTCTGCCATAATTCAAGTTCATCGGTAAAAACTCGCTCAGCGGGAGTACGGCAACCGTAAAGCAGGCTGACTTTCCCGTAATCATAGCGCCTATCCATAACATATTGTATCAACGACCTCAACGGGAAAATACCGATTCCGCCGGCTATCAGCAACAGGTCTTTACCTTCCAGCGCTTTCAGCGGGAAGCCGTTACCGAAAGGTCCTCTTACACCTACCGTAGCCCCGATTGTCAATGAATGCAGAGCAGAGGTTAAGTCGCCCATATTTCGCACCGCCAGCTGGAAATTCTTCCCTCTCAACGGTGATGACGATATGGAAAGCGGAGCCTCTCCGACTCCCATTATCGATAATGTAACAAACTGTCCGGGATAATGCCCCAGTTTTTTTCCGCTCTTCAATTTAAATTCGAAAACCTTTTCTTTTTCCGTCAACTGCCTTACCGACAGTATCTCTGCCACTTCGGGAGTGTAAATTTCCTGTTCCTGCTTGGCAGGCTGCACTACGCTGGTAGCTGCTTCCTTTAGGCGGATATTCTCTGCCAGGGAGTTGAAAGCTTCCAGAGGACTGGCAATCCCCGCCAGACAGGCGCTGGAACACCTTCCGCATCCTACACAACCGACTTTTCCGTATCTTTCCAGTATATATTTTCCTTTTCGAAACATCCTGTGACGAAAACGGCTGGCTTTATCACGGCGGAAGTTCTCCCCGGAAGCTACCTTGGCAAAATCAACCAGCATACAGCCGTCCCAGCGCCTGAAGCGTTCACCATCCTTTAAATTCAGCGCAATGTCATCCCTGACATCGAAACAGTAACATGTGGGACAAACCATAACACACGAACCGCAGCTTAAACAGGAGGCACTCCTGGTCTCCCAATAAGGGTCATCATAACTATCCTCAAGTATTTTAGGGATTCTATCCTTAGGGGTATCCAGCGCCAGTTTGTACCTGTTTAAGGCTTCCGCCCTGACCTTTTTCTGCCTGACAATTTCATCACCTGTAGGCGCCCTGTATTTAGTATGTTTTGCCAGGATTTCAGCGCCGCGTTCAGTGCCGATTTTAACGATATAGCTGTTGCCGATATCGGTTAGAAGCAGGTCGAAACCGGTTTCAGTCCAGTTGGTGCCCATGCTGGGGGCGAAGCTGCGGGGGGACGGATGCAGACAGTCCACCCCGATTATAACCGTGTTTTCCCGCCTTGCGATGTAGTTCGGGTCGGGATTATGAGTCATAAAGACTTCATCGAGTAATTCGATAGCTTTGATATCATAGGGATGTACCCCGATAATCACCCTGGGTGTATATTTTATTACCGGTTCAATTTGATGACTGTTTCCCGTTTTGAATTTTAAAAGGGTTTCCCTTTCAGGGAAAATATAGCGCGTAGGCGGAGAGACCGTAACATCATAATCGAGGCTAAGCTCATAGAAACCGGAAATCCTGTCATATACATATTTCCCCTGCCTGGCCTTCACACCGACAACCTCGGTTTCTTTCAGTAAATTCTCCACCATTAAGGCCAGATTATCCCTTGATATGGCAAAGGATTTTTTTATACCCAATATTAATTCATCGGTTGTTGCCTCAAAAGTACTCTCCTGGTTCAGGGCATTGATATTATCCCGGTATATAGATTCTATTGTCCCCTGTATTATTCTTTGCAGGTCATCCATATCTATCGGTTTAACCATGTAATCTACAATACCGATTTTCTTGGCTTCCAAAACCGTTTCTTCCTGTGGATAAGCGGTAATTATTATCGACTTAATCCACGGACGGATAGCTTTCATTTCACGCAGTGTCGCCAGCTGAGTTTCAGCGTGCAGCCTGACGTCCATAACAACAATGTTAAAATCACGTTTTTCAACAATTTTAACAATTTCCTCTCCGCTCTGTGCGGAAGTGACATCAAATCCGGTGCTTTTCAACCAGTCGCACAGGGCGTCTCTAACGATGGGATCGCTCTCAATTACAAGCACAGAACTCTCATTCATATTGCACATCCCCTTACATTTATTTACAACACATTACCGGATATTCAAAGAATACCCGGGATATATTAATAACTGCTAACCGGTATCTTAACTGCGTTTAGCAGCAAGTTTTGCTTTTTGAGCATCCACCATACCCTGCCCGAATTCACAGCTCTTGCACTGGAAGAGACGGCTGCACACCCTGTTAGAAACATCACCTTTCATGCAATAAAGGCAGTACCTTTGTGCACCGGGCCGTTCCTTTAACTCCTTTATTTTAGGGTTGGCAACCTTTTGGAAAGTGAGACCTTTTTCTTTTTCCGATGCTTCCTGGGCTTTTTTAAGCCATATTCTGGCATCGATATTATCAGGAACAGCATTTAGTATAGAACTAAACTCTTTTATGGCATCGTCATATTTAGCATTATTGTAATTATCCTGCCCGTTTTTCAAATGTTCCGGAACATCCTTCGGATTAACAGTTAAGTGCTCACCAGTGTTCATAGTTCCCTCCCAAATATATATTATTCCCTATTTAGATATAAGTGCAATTTCCTTGCCAAACAAATATTTATCCCCATTTATTCCCTGATATTTCTTATTTTAATACCGTAGATTTTAAGCTTATTGTAAAGAGTCATGCGGGAAATACCTAAAATTGCCGCGGCTTTACTGCAATTTCCACCGCATTCTTCCAGAACATTCCGTATATGTTTCTTTTCAATTTCCGTTATGCTGTCCAAACATTTTTTATTATCGGTCGCTCCAATCCCTTCCAATAGCAGGTCCGTTTTCTTTATCAGGTTATCCTTCGACAGGATTACAGCCCGTTCAATAGTATTTTCCAGTTCCCTGACATTACCCGGCCAATCATATTTCAATAAAACATCCATTGCCTCATTCTCAAAACGGTTAATGTCTTTTTGATTTTCCATGGCAAACTTTCTTAAAAAATGCCCTGCAAGTAAAGAAATATCTTCTTTTCTGTCCCTTAAAGGCGGCAGCTCGATATTTACAACATTTAGCCTGTAATATAAATCCTCCCTGAAGTTCCCACGGGAGACTTCCTGTTTCATATCCTTATTGGTAGCGGATATTAGTCTTACATCTACCGTAACGACTTCATTCCCCCCCACCCGACTAAATTCCTTTTCCTCCAGAACCCTCAGCAGGTGTACCTGGATATTGGCGCTCATATCGCCGATTTCATCCATAAAAAGGGTTCCCTTATCAGCGATTTCAAACTTCCCTTTTCTCTGTATGTGTGCACCGGTAAACGAACCTTTTTCATGTCCGAATAATTCACTCTCGAGTATGTTCTCAGGCAGTGCGGCACA
>CAZJMW010000091.1:0-5167 GCA_964547375.1 uncultured Dehalococcoidales bacterium
AAAGCTACAAAAGGCAGGATGGCTTTAGCGGTCTTACAATTGCTGGTTGCCATCGGGCTTTTTTACATCGGTTCTGAAAAAATGGTCGGCACTGTAGAAACCCTTTCGGCAGGGATAGGCTTGAGCGCACTGGCTTTAGCTTTAATTATCGTGCCGGCGGCTACCGCCATCCCGGAAACCTCGACTGCCCTGATATGGGGTTTTAAAGGCAGAGACACCCTCAGCCTCGGTTCATTGGTAGGAGAGAAAATCCTCTATTCTACTTTCTACCCGGCGCTGGCGCTGTTTTTAATTTCGTGGTCGTACGATATCCATATCCTGCTCAGCGTTATCGCCACAACCGTAATCTCCCTGATGCTTTACCTGTGCATCCGCTTTAACAAATTGAACTGGTATACGCTTTGTTTCGGCCTGGTATTCTTTGTGGCCTACATAATAATAATATTTGTCTTCAAAATATAGGACATTGTAAGTACGGGAGGTTAAAATGCATAAGGTAGTGGCAAAAGTGATCTCACAAAAAGGCACCTGCGAAGCCGGGCACAGGGTAGGGGATGAATTCGTTATCGGGCAGAGCACTCCCCCGGGCATGTGTTCCTGGGCTTTTTATACCCTTTTCCCCTTTGCCGAAGTACTGCAATTCGGCGGCAGTTTCCCCTGGGAAAAAGACCCCACAAAAACAACCGTCGCCTGCCCGGACCCGGACAATCCAATCGTCTTCGAACTCGAAAAGAGAGAACTCGAATACTGATGAACAGTCACGACTCATGGGAGCCGTCTCCGTTTCTGTTAGAGAATATAAGCCTGCTGCCGCGAGGCAGGGCACTCGATATCGCTATGGGAAACGGGCGTAACACCATTTACCTGGCAAAAACGGGATTCGATGCCGAAGGAGTAGATATTTCCGAACATGCAGTCAAGACCGCACTGGACAGAGCAAAATCGGTTGGCGTAAATATCAATGCCGTTGTTGCCGATATCGAAGCCGGGGAATATATCATTGAATCATACGCTTATGATGTCATAATCTGCTTCAACTACCTGCACCGTCCGCTGATGCCTCACATACAGGACGGATTGAAAACGGGCGGGGTGGTGGTATATCAGACTTATACCGTTGACCAGGTACAATTCGGTAAACCCTCCAACCCGGATTTTTTACTTGGTTATAATGAACTGTTGGAGACGTTTGGCGGTTTGCGCTGCCTGCGTTATCACGAAGGAATCATAGATAATAAGGCAGTGGCCGGAATAATAGCGCAAAAAGTGTAACGGGGGAGCGTCACTCCCCCGTACTTACATTTCGCTCTCAGCCTCTTCTTCCATTTCGTAAAGGCGGGTGTAATAATCGGAGAATTCGTTTAAGTGCGCCAGCGCAATTTTACCGGTTAAAATAGGGTCGTCATCGGTAACATTGGTTTGCGGGTCAACCAGGCCGTGTTCCAATTCTACATCCAGCCCCATCCTGAACTGTTCGACGTCGAAGCTCTTCCAGTCGATACCGAGTTCCTGGCCGATTTCCCTGGCTTCCTGCGCAGTGAAGTGTTTTTCTACGCTCATAGCAAAGTCCCTCCCGTTTTTTTCTTATATACTTATTATAAACGAGATAAAACGCTGTTGGAAGTGATTTAAATCATAGTTTTACGATTTTTCAGGCGGAGGTATCGACACGGATACCCCTTTCCATTGCCCAGGCTAGCCCTTCCTCGATTTGTTTTTCTTCGCCCTCGAGCTCCAGCCTCATTATGCCCTCGTTTCCGCTCATATCGGAGTTATAGAGGCTTAATTTTAAATCGTACTGCTGGCTAATGGTATACAGAATAGGTTCCAGTAACATTTCCGGGGGAATAATGAAGACGATTCTCTTTTTTACAGCAGCCATTTTACCCTTCCTGTTCGAACTCCTTCATGACTTCCCTGATTTTCTGTTTTAATTCATCACGGGGAACTTCAATACCGGAAGTAGCTTCAATCTTCTTAAGGCGTTCCTCCAGCTTCGATTGCTCGTTTAAAACCAGCTTGATGACATCCGCTACCGGGTCAGGCAGATTGCCGTGTTCCAGATCGAGTAGCGGTTTATGGTGTTCATCTACCACCCTGCCGGGGATGCCTACTACGGTTGCCCCGTCGGGAACCGGTTTGATTACCACAGAACCGGAACCGATTTTCGCCCCGTCACCTATTTTGATGGCACCTAAAACGACCGCCCCCGTTCCGATGACTACCTTGTTTCCGATGGTGGGATGGCGCTTGCCTTTGTTCAAACTGGTGCCACCCAGAACGACGCCCTGGTAAATCAGGACATCTTCACCTATTTCCGCCGTTTCGCCGATTACCACACCGGAACCGTGGTCGATAAAGAAGCGCCGGCCGATGGTTGCCCCCGGGTGTATTTCGATGGCAGTGAAGAAACGCGTCCAGTGGGACAGCAGACGGGCGAGGTAACGCATGTGGTGATGCCATAGAAAGTGGGATATGCGGTGCGCCCAGATAGCATGCAACCCGGGGTAGCACGTCAAAACCTCAAGCACGCTTCTTGCGGCCGGGTCGCCTTTAAAAACAGTTCTTATATCCTCTTTAATACGCTTGCACATCTACTTGATTATACACTTATAAGGTTTCTTTACCAACCCAGTCCAGGTAATCCCGGCTACCGCCGATAATGGGAAGTGCAATTATTTCGGGCACATCATCGGAGTGAATCTCTTTTACAATGCGGATGATTTCGTCTAAAAGAGCCGCCCTGGTTTTTATAATCAGCAGGTTTTCAGAGGCGGACTCGATATTGCCTTCCCAGCGGTAGATGGAGTTTGCCCCTTCGATGATATTGATACAGGCGGCTTTTCTTTGTTCCAGCAGAATTTTCGAGATGAGAGCGGCTTCCTCACCGGCTTTGGCGGTAATGAAGACAACTATGTATTCGGAGTTTGGCATTAACGCCTCCACTCATGATATCAGGTTATCTGCAGCATTCTGTTAACTGCACCGATAGCTTTCAGCCTGATATCTTCGGTAACTTTAACTTCAGGAGTTAACGTCTCCAGGGAATGGAGTACCTTTTCGAGGGTAATCGATTTCATGGTACGGCATATGGCGTTATCGGATACAGGTATGAAGTGTTTCCCCGGATTCTCTTTCTGCATGCGATGGATAATGCCGGTTTCGGTAACCACAATCATCTGGCAAACATCCGGGCTTTTGGCATAGCGGCACATACCGCTGGTACTTAAAACCTCGTCGGCAAGCTCGATTACTTCGGGCCGGCACTCAGGATGTACCACCACTTTTGCCGATGGATATTCCTCTTTCAGTTTTTTAACGGAATCGGCTTTTATCCCCTCGTGAACCGGGCAAAAACCGGGCCAGAAATGATATGTTTTACCCGGAACCTGCGTTGCCACATATTGCCCCAGGAATTTATCGGGGACGAACAAAATCTCTTCATCAGGGAGGCTGGCAACAACTTTCGGGGCATTGGCAGAGGTGCAGCAGATATCGGATTCGGCTTTTACAGCCGCGGTGGAATTGATATAGGTAACCACTGCTGCATCGGGAAACTCTTTTTTCTTTTCGCGCAGTTTATCGGCGGTAACCATATCCGCCATCGGGCAGCCGGCCGTGGATTCGGGAAGCAGCACTTTTTTATCCGGTGAGAGTATGGAGGCCGTTTCCGCCATGAAATGAACCCCGCAAAAAACAATTACATCGGCATCCGTAGAGGCGGCCTTCTGTGAGAGTTCCAGCGAATCGCCGACAAAATCGGCTATATCCTGGACATCCGCCGGCTGGTAATTGTGAGCCAGTATGACGGCATTCCTTTCCCTCTTTAATTCCTGTATTCGTTTTACCAGCTCGTTTGGTTCCACCTGATATTTACCCCTCTGCCGGACTAAAGATAAGCCTTATATTTTTCCAGAGACCTGTAAAAAGCATTCCAGAAAGGGTCGACAATGGGATGCTTCAGTTCGGTTTCTTTTCCTTCTTTTACCAGCACCATGCCGCTCTCTTTTTCCGTAAATTCACCGATTACAGAGGAAATTATCCCCTTTTCGGCCAGGACTTTTACTACCGCATCCGCTTTATGCGCCTTGCAGGCAATAATTAAAGTGCCTTCGCTTATAGAGGCATACGGGTCTATCTCGAATAAGCGGCAGATATCCAGTACGCAATCCGTGGCTACGATTTTTTCCTGTTCCACTTTTACACCCAAACCGGCTGCCTGTGCCACTTCATAAAGACCGCCCCAGATGCCGCATTCGGTGGCATCATGCATAGCCGTAATGCCGTTTTCCCTGACGCCGACGCTTACCGCAGTCATAGCATCATCCACCACCGACATTTTGTAGAAAATATCCTGCGCCCTTATGCTGAATTCTTTTCCAAATTTTTCTTCCAAAAGGCGCGGCAGCATGGCGGCAAAGATGCCGGTCGCCTCGATGGCCGGCCCCTTGGTAACGATTATTTTATCCCCGGCAGCGATGAAACGCGGCGAAACGTACTGGTCAAGTTCGCCAACCCCGATTATTGTACCGCCGCCAACCATCGGGTAATTGCAGTTCTCATACCTGCCGGTGTGGCCGGTAATGATATTTATCCCCATCCTCTCGCATTCCGAGTGTATTACTTTCCATGTAACATCCATCTGCTGTTTGGTCATCGACATGGGGAGATTCATATCAATCGATAGATAGCGCGGAGGCAACCCGCAGGTGACCGAATCGGAAGCCAGGATATTGATGGCAAACCAGGCGGCGCGCTCCCAGCCGTATTCGGGGACGATAAATACCGGGTCGGTGGTAAAAGAGACCGCTTTATTACCGATTTCGGCAATACCGACATCGACCCCGTGCATCGGGCCAACCAGGACATCTTTCCCGGCGGCTCCCAGCCTGGGGAATATGATTTCACTGAAAATATCAGCCGATATTTTACCGATTTCGGGGATTTCACTCATCTTGCGGTTTCTCCTTTAAATAATTATATAAAATAACTGCCAAACAGGTATTTATAATGAAAACGGCAGGTCTTTTGTAACAAGCGACTTAAAGCGCCAAAGTACAGACCTGCCTGAAATTAGTTGTTGTTCCCGGTCTCTTCGTTTATTGAATTCATAAATACTTCGGGAGTCAGCGAAGCCTGGGAAATAACCCATTCCTGAAGACACTCA
>CAZJMW010000092.1:0-91 GCA_964547375.1 uncultured Dehalococcoidales bacterium
CTACATCTTTAACGGCAACGGTGATTTGAAATAGATGTCTTACTGGAGTCCCGACTTGTCGGGATGAAGCATCTTGGGCTGGGATTAATTT
>CAZJMW010000092.1:191-4996 GCA_964547375.1 uncultured Dehalococcoidales bacterium
GTCATGCTGTATATGTACATTAGTGTCGTTAAGTATAAATAAAGGACGAATGAAGTCCCGATAAATCAGGATTTCATTCCAGCTTGTTGAAATTCAACATCAGGGGTGGGGCAGGTATTACGAGTTTTCTACCTGATACAGGGGCAACCTGCTTACTATTTCTCCCCACCCTTCCAGATCCTTCAGTCACCCCTTGTGACTTCAGGATGACATTTTACGTATTGTCATGCTGTATATGTACATTAGTGTCGTTAAGTATAAATAAAGGACGAATGAAGCATCTTGGGTGGGGTGGAAAAACGGCTTCCCTCGGGAGAAGTCCCGACCAGTCGGGATGACACCTTCCTCAAGTGGAAGGCAAATGATGAACTTAGTTGTCATACTGGAGGACGCCGCAGCGGAAAAAGGCTTGCAGACAGGATAGAAAAATAAATTGAACGTTTTAACTTCACTTTACCGCCTGTGTAAGTATATAATTAGAAAAACCGTAAGATTAATAATCCCAAGCACGGAGGCACACCAAATGCAAAACGAAGAGTATTCTTTCTCTATCGAAGTAGAGCCGGTGGTCTGGCACAATGTCAGCGACCTGCTTTCACAACTGGGAGCAAAAGCAACCATCAACTTAAAAAAGGCAGGGGATTTTCCGGTTTTCATCGATGTAACGGCTAATAATTTGAGCCTCCCCGGCATAATATACGGGTTATCGGAACTCTCAAAAAATACCTGTAAACAGAACCGGCAGGATAAGGATTATATCAAAGTCATTATAAATAATACTCCCGCCGGCTTCAGTGAATACACAGTAGAAGAAATAACCGTGGCAATTCAAACGGGTAAAGAGCTTTCAACATCTAAAAAGGGAAATAAAATGGATACAATAAACGCAGAGCTGGAAAATAAAGCCAAAGCCGCAAAAGCCGCTTCCAAGCGCATGGCATATATCGCTACTCCTGTTAAAAATCAGGCCTTGAAAAACATTGCCGCGGATTTAATTGAGAAATGCGATGGAATTCTGGCAGCAAATAAAATCGACTATACCGAGGCTGAGGCTTCAGGCATGAATACTGCCATGTTAGACCGCCTGCTGCTTACCAAAGACCGCTTGCAGGGTATGGCAAAGGATGTTTTAACCGTTGCCGCTCTCCCCGACCCTATTGGGGAAGTGATGGAAATGCACACCATGGATAACGGCCTGATGATAGGAAAAAAACGTGTGCCGCTGGGTGTTATCGGAGCCATTTACGAGAGCCGACCTAACGTTACAGTCGATATTGCCAGCCTGTGTATAAAATCCGGCAACGGCTGTATTTTAAGGGGTGGCAAAGAAACAGTACACTCCAATATGGCCTTAGCGAAAGTGGTACAGGAAGCCATAACCAGAGCCGGAATCCCCGACGGGATTGTCCAGGTTATCGAAAACACAGACCGCTCCCTGGTAAACCAGATGCTGAAAATGTCGGACTATATCGATATGGTGGTTCCGCGCGGCGGAGCCAGCCTGATAAAATTTGTTAAAGACAACGCTGTTATGCCGGTTGTTTCAGGAGGTATCGGTGTTTGCCATACCTATGTCGATGCCGAAGCGGATCTCGAAAAGGCAGTCTTAATAGTATATAACGCTAAAGTGCAGAGACCTACCGTCTGCAATGCCCTCGATACACTGCTGGTGCATGCCGATATCGCCGAAAAGTATCTGCCGGAAGTCGTAAACGAATTGAGCAAAGCATCGGTTGAAATCCGCTGCGACGAAAAAGCAATGGATATTCTCAACAATTGCGGTAAGGATTTGAATCCGGTTGCTGCTGCCGATGACGATTGGGGCAAGGAATTTTTAGCGCTTATAATAGCTATAAAAGTAGTTTCATCTCTGGATGAAGCCCTTGAACACATCGACAAATACGGTTCAGGGCATTCGGAGGCCATTGTCACCGAAAACTACGATTCGGCGATGCGTTTCCTGAACGAAGTGGATGCCGCCTGCGTTTATGCCAATGCCAGCACCCGCTTTACCGATGGCAGCCAGTTCGGAATGGGTGCAGAGCTTGGCATCAGCACCCAGAAAATGCATGCCAGAGGCCCCATCGGGTTGAAAGAAATTACCTCGTATAAATGGATAATCTTCGGCAACGGGCAGATAAGAGGGTAAGATTATTTAAATAATGACCCTCATCCGTCATCCCGAAAAATCACGATGACACCTTCCCCAAGGGGAAGGCAAATAAACGGCTTCCCTCGGGGGAAGTCCCGACCTGTCGGGAATGAGGGATTAATATAAATTCATCCATCATACCTATAAATCAAAATAGCACCCTCACTAACGAGGAAAGCATTACAGCTTTTTTATCTTATCAATGGTCTCCTGCTGGATTTCGAAGAGCTGTTTGATGCCTTTCTCTGCCAAAGACAAAACCGAATCGAAAGTGGATTTGGAATAGGGTTTGCCTTCTGCCGTTCCCTGCACCTCAACGAATTCGCCCTTGCTGGTCATTACGACATTGAAATCCGCCTGTGCCTTGCTGTCTTCATCATAACAAAGGTCGAGTAAAATATTGTTATTTACAACGCCAACACTGGTAGCGGCAACTCCGCACTTTAGCGGAATCGATGAGATAATGCCCATATTTGCCAGCGTATACATCGCCTGATACAACGCCACATAGGAACCGGTAATGGCTGCCGTACGTGTCCCGCCATCGGCCTGAAGTACGTCACAGTCGATAAGCAGAGACCTTTCGCCCAGTTCCGACAGTTCGGCAATGCCACGCAGGGAACGCCCGATTAACCTCTGGATTTCCTGGCTTCTGCCCGATATCTTGCCTGCCGATGATTCGCGCTGCGACCTGGTATTGGTGGCACGCGGCAGCATGGCATATTCGGCGGTAATCCAGCCGGTACCGCTACCCTTTAAAAAGCCGGGAACCCTTTCTTCAACACTTACTGCACAAATCACCCTGGTCTTCCCCATTTCTATAAGCACTGAGCCTTCGGCAAAGCTCTGGTAACCCAGCGTCATTTTGACCGGTCTCAATTCATCGTATCCGCGACCGTCAATTCTTTTTATCATTAATTACTTTCCCTCTCTGTTTTATATAATTTAAGTCTTTCAAAGTATAACATTGATGTGTTATTGCAGCAATTGAGAAGTATATCATTGAGGGGACGCCACGAGCAGAAGAAGCAATCTCTACCTTTAAATGTAATTCGAGGTATGTTTTATTTATTTGGGAAAATGGACATAAGGAAATGAATTGCAGACGGGTTAATCAAGAAGCATTGTAGTGATTGCTTCGTCCCGATAAATCGGGACTCGCAACGACACTCGATATAGTCATCCATCACCCGCTACAGTCGAACTGAAACTTCCCCAACAGCAAGGAAATAACCTATTGCTATCGACAGCTTAAATAATGTATCATTCATCAAAGTCCGAAACTAAAAAGGGCGGTAAAATATGTTTACAAATATAGCCATGATAGTCATCTCCTACTTCATCGGCGCATTCCCTCAACTTTACCTCATGTGCAAATTCCATAAATTGAACACCAGCGGCGACCTGCATATGAACCTCTGGCAGGGTGCCGGCCCATTCTGGGGCATCACCGGTGTACTGATAGATGTTTTGAAAGGCGTTGCAACTATACTCATTTGCTATGCTTTAGGATTGGATTTGTGGGCTACCGTTGCCTGCGGTTTGATTGCCGTAGCGGGGCAAATGTGGCCGGTCTTTTCCAGGTTCGACGGGGAAAAGGGAAATACGGTCGGGTTGGGCATGGCGGTAACGCTGGCATACCTGCCGACTTTAATTGCCCTTATTCCGCCTTTAGTCGGGCTGATAACAAAACTGGTAAAGCTGCTGAGGCTAAAAGGACAGACTACGCGTACCCGTTTTACCAAGGGAGCCGGAACTTCCAACTCCCTGCCGATAGGAGTAGCGCTGGCCTTTATCATTCTGCCGGTTGCCGCCTGGCTGCTGGGCGAACCGCTGGAGATAGTTATCGGATTTATCATCCTGTTTGTACTCATTATGATCAGGCGACTCACTCAGGGAATAACCGAGGACATAAAAGCCAAACGTAAAATGACTGAGGTTTTGTGGAACCGTTTCCTGCTAGACCGTAGTATAAAGTAAAAGAGAGGGAAGTAATGGCTTCGGACATTGGGTTTGTCGAATATGTATGCTCGCAGATAAGCGGGGCCGGCAATGCCACATATATCAAGATGTTCGGCGAATACGGGATATACCTGAACGGAAAGATCATCGGTTTAATTTGTGACGACCAGTTCTTTTTAAAGATTACGGATGCCGGGCGGAAGATTATAAAAGAAAGCATCGAGGCTCCGGCATATCCCGGCTCGAAGCCCTTTTTCCTGATTGAAGACCTCGAAGACAGGGATTATTTAAGCGTATTGATTTCCGCCACTTATAATGAATTGCCCGAGCCCAAACCGAAGAAACCGGCTGGTAAAAAACCGGGCAAAAAATAATTTTCCGACTCTGAAGATGTAGAAACAGGTCAAACCCCGGTTATTTTCCGGTAGCAATCCCAGCAATAAACGGCATAAGCACTAGGGTCATTTCCGCCGTAAGCAAAGTGCTGGTAGAGCTTCCAACCCCCGGTAACCGGTTTGTCCTGCAACTGGCGGACGAGCTTTTTATTGCACCTGATATAGGAATGATTATGAGATTGCCTGGCACATTCACACTTGCCTCCAGACCTCTCCCAAACCCTGTCAAGAGCTTCTGTTAACATGCCTCACCTCTGAATAAATGCTATTTCGAAAATACGATTTTGTCAATACCC
>CAZJMW010000093.1:0-4957 GCA_964547375.1 uncultured Dehalococcoidales bacterium
TATTATACCGCAGAACTCTAAGTCGAGATGATACTGTTTTTGGGGGGAAGGTCACCGGCAACAAAGCAGATAATAATACTCACAAAAAGCCTAATTACGTCATCCCAGTCCATCACGTCTCCTCATGTTTTTATTATACTACAATCTTCTCTGCCATTATTATAGATTGATTTGAAAGAGCCATAGTCACTGGTTCAATTCCAGTCGCTGCTACCACTTTTTTCCCCAGTCTTATATAACTACTGGTTCTATATTCCATCCTCTTGAAAGTATGTATGTATGGTGTTAATCTCTTACATATTAGTGAGATGAATAATGAGTCGTTTAGATTTAAAAAAACTCCACGTTAAGAATAATATAGATAATAGGACAGGATTTTCTGTTCCACGGAAATATACACTAACCCATTCAGATAACACCGGTGACCTCTTCCTTACTATCGACAGGGATTATGACAATAAGACTCTTTCAAACTGGTATACAAAATTTATGCGCGATGAAGTATTAGCAGAATGGAAAATAGAAAAGGAAAATAAGTATCTGATGATTTATTGTCATGTCTGTGGTGGTATTTGTTTTGGTTGGGCAAGTTTAAGAAATCATATATTCCATCGTGAATTACCCCTGGCAATTGAAGCTATTTGCAATGGAGATATTAATTTCATTAATAACAACCAGTCATTAATGGAAGCTGAGGTGATGGTCAATTTCCGTGCGACGAAAAAGGAATATAACAATACTGAAAACTGGGGTAAGGTAAAGGAGTATATAATAAATCAATATAATAACCGGCCTGACACTGCATAATACTAATTATTACCATTTTTCTATATTTTTGGTTTAATTCCAGTCGCTGCTACTTTTTTATTTAACCTGCCAAATAGCACTTCCGTCTTTTTGAAGATAAAGTTAATATTCTATCATTCAAATTCTTAAAAAGGTATTGACACCTATATAGTACAATGCTATCATCGGCTTAGTTTAAAAAAGGAGGAGAAGATGGCCATTTTTTCAAACAAGTTGGTGATTGGTATTGTTTGCATTGTAGCGGGTTTTCTGATTTTACCATTCTTGAGCCTTCCGTCAGTAATTGGCTGGATTATCGGTATTTTCCTCATCATATACGGCATCCTGGTATTGCTTGGCAAAAGTAAATAAGCAGCACTTCATTTTTTACCAGTTCGAGAAGGGGCTGATTCCAAGCCCCTTCTATGTTTTATTTAATCCCAAAACCACCCCACACCCCTATTGACTTTCTCGTGTCTCGAGACTATCATCGCACGCAAGTTAAAAGAGAAGTGGAGTAGGTCCAATGTCTAAAACAGGCAGGAAATCGGCGTGATATAATAGTTATAATCAATTCTTTATCTTAAGCGTTAGCAACCTCGATAATATAACTGGTAATATATCTTAAGGAGCGGTTAAAAGTATGTTTACAAAAAGAATGTTGATATGTGTTATTGCCGGTGCTTTACTCGGTGTCGTCTGTATTGTGGGTGCACAGTTAAGGTCGGGGTTCGAACACGAAGCTGCTTATCTTTTTGCTTTCTGGTTCAACCGCTTACTCCTGGGAGTCGTCATCGGACTGGCAGCGTTTAAGCTTAGTACGATTCAGGCCATCGGGCGCGGAGCCCTTCTGGGTTTTCTGGTTTCGTTTGCTTTTTACAGCTCCACCGGCTTTCAAGACGTTATCGGATTCATTGCGGGGATAATATACGGCGTCATCATTGAATACGCAGCACTGAAGCTGGATAAGAAATCTGCATAAGACAAGCAGCAGCGGAAATAGTTCAATTCCAGTCGCCACTACTTCTACAAATTGAAAAGACTTACTATTCTTTAGTAATATATAAGCAATTCATAATGAAAAATATCCGCTTTATTCTTATTTGCATCTTAACGGTTACTTGTTTATTGATGGCTGTAATGCTATCCGCTTGCGGCTCTGCTATAGCCAAAGAGGGAGATACCGTACAGGTAGATTACACTTTAAGCCTGTTGGACGGCACAGTATATCAAACGACTGTCGGCAAACAACCGATTGCGTTTGTTATCGGAAAAGGCTCCATGCTGGCCGACTTCGAAGAAGCCGTAGTGGGAATGAAAGCCGGGGAATCGAAAACCATTACTATTCCGGTAGCTAACGCCTACGGAGAACGCCGGGAAGACCTGGTAATAACAATCCAACGCAGCCAGATACAGGGCGGGGATGATATAGAAGTGGGCGATTACCTTACAGTAACGAACAGCGTCGGAAGCACCTCTCAGGTTAAAGTCATCAACATAGCTGATAACGACGTTACCATAGACGCCAACCATCCCCTTGTGGGTCAGGATTTAACATTCAAAATAGATTTGCTGAAGATAAATTAAACATTTAAAGCTATGTATACATATTTTTCAGTTAGAAAATCCGGCGTGATTGCTTTAATATTTTCTATATTTACTGTAACATTTAAAAGAGTAACACAATGGAATCGGAAAATGTAATCGGTCGAATCAAGGCTAATCTCTCAAACCGGGGATTCCACATGAGTGCAGGGAAAATCGAGCATTTTCAAGAGTTAAAAAATGAAATAGAAGGCCTGTACCATCAGGGTTCAATAAACAGCAAATTATTCCAACAGTATCTTTCCCATTTAAATTATTCTTCATCCGCCGGCGGGAAAAATCTTGCATCTTTTATTTTAACGGCAGCACCGCAAACAAAACAGGGTATAATTTTCAATTATAAAAATGGTGAGCATTACTATGCCATTCCTCCCACTTACTTCACGAAAACAGATGCAATAATCGAGGAAATCATCGGTAATATATTAATTCCTCTGGGTTTCTCGTTATTCCCGGTAAACATCCCTTTAAAATTGGCTGCTGTCAGAACCGGGCTGTCCAGATATGAAAGGAACAACATCACCTATTGTGATGGCTTAGGCAGTTACTACCGGCTGAAAGCATTCGTTACGGATTTTCCGGTTAATCAAGATAGCTGGAAAGAAGCCGAGCTTATGGGCAAATGCAACGATTGTACAGCCTGCCGGAAAGCCTGCCCAACCGAGGCAATAACGGAAAAACGATTATTGCTTTATTCTGACAGGTGCTTAACCTATTATAGCGAAAATATGGATGACTTTCCCCAATGGATTAATGAATCCTGGCAACACTGCCTGGTCGGATGCGTGGTATGCCAAACCGTATGCCCCGAAAATAAAGGCTTAGATATACAATCTGAAAGCACTTCTGTCTTTCTGGAAGAGGAAACAAACGCATTGCTTGAAGCGTTGCAGGAAAGCGACCTTACTGAATCGGTAGCTCGTAAACTGGATGAATTGTCATTACTGGAATACTGGTCACCTATATCCAGAAACCTTAAAATAATGCTTTCCCGGCATCAGGATTGAAGGCTCTTGTCCTGATGAATATATCATGGTTTGCCGCAATTTGTTCGTGACTTAAGAGTGTATTTTAGCTACTATATTATCACAAAATCATTACTTCAATTCCGGTTGCTGCCATTTATTTAAGAAAATGAATTGTGAGGTTAGCCACCCTGCTTCGTTTTGCCAGAGGTATAGCTTTTCATAGAGCCTCCTTCAATAATCTTCATCTTATCCAAGGCTGCAGAGCCGTATTTTAAAATGTCGTAAACCATTATCGGCATAAAAGACCAGACCGGCTTCTCCAGATTTCCCATATAAAAAGACAGGTCATCAACCATATTTAATTCAAAGGTTTGATAGGCTTTCTTTTTTAAATAATCAGCGGTAGAAAGAGGATTACACCATTCACAGGGAGTGGTCGCTATATAACCGGCGCAATAATAGGGGCGAACTTCATATATAGAGCACGCTCCTTCACGCAGGAACGGGCAGTATAGTTTTTCTTTCACGAAGATAAGACGATTATCGAGATTAATTTTCCACTTAGCGGCAAGAGATGCACTCAATAAATAATTGCAGTGATACTGTGATTCTTTTTTCCCGGATGTATTATTGGCAGCCACATTTTTACATTTTTTTTGTCCCCGAAGAAGATAATCAACCTCTCTTGACTTTGATATCCAGCCCGGGTATATATCGATGAAGTAATTGAAGAGTTCTTCATTTTGATACAGGTAATGGACTATTAATTCAACCTCCTGTATCGTAGCCCCAACCATCAGTATGCAGCAGTGGTTGCAGCCGCTTCTGCAAGTAATGGAACCGGATGTGGAGGAAGCGATTTCGTTTTGTTTTTTTGACAATTCTGCAAAGATTTCCTGTTTCTTTATCATGTAATCATTACAAAGTTTATTTCTCAGAATGCCGGCCTGACCCGCGTAGGCAATATCACGATTAAGTTTAAAAAGGCCGATTTCGTCACCAAGCGCATTAATGGAAGCAGGGCTGCAACAATACTTGTATTTCTTGCCGCTGCCACACGGGCAGGGGCTGTTTCTTCCTATTATTTCCATTTAATCACCCTGTGTTATTTTACCAGCATTTGATTAGGCTTGCTACAGCATTTTTAAAAATCAATTACATCGGGGATTTATTTTATTATTATTTATGGTATCTTCATATTAAAATCATTTACCTTCGTTTATTCTAGACTATCGCCGCACGCAAACAAACGATAAGAAGAACGAACACAGTGTTCTAAATGGCTACTGCCAGGCAGCAATAGATACCGCCTGGCAGTAATGGATTAAATTGACACTAGTAGCGTTTATTACCAGAAATAGTAGACATTATAGGAACCGTCCCAAAAAGGCTTATCAAGGTCGCCGGAAATGACAAAGCCCCTGCTTTCCCAGTAACCCCTGTATACATCATCATTGGATAGCTCTATCTCTGTTACCCACATTATCCACTTATATCGCCATTTGCTTTCAGCCACCAGTTGAAACGGGAAGCCGCGTGCAGACGGGAGGATAATCTCATTTGCCTTGTAAGCAAGTATAATATCGTTTTCCATAATG
>CAZJMW010000094.1:0-4822 GCA_964547375.1 uncultured Dehalococcoidales bacterium
GTTAAACGCATACGCGCTAAGGTACCCGATATTAGCATCAGCACGGATGTTATAGCAGGTTTCCCGGGGGAAACTGAGCAGCAGTTTCAGGCAACGGTAGATATGCTGAGAGAACTCAGATTCGACAATACCCATATTGCCGCCTATTCAGCCAGAACGGGAACAATTGCATCGCGGGAATATGAAGATAACGTGCCGCTCGAGGTAAAAAAAGAACGCGTCGCCATGGTCGAAAAATTACAGGGTGAAATCGCGGCAGAAATCAATGCCGCACTGCTTGGTAAAATCGTCGAGGTACTGGTTGAGGGAAAGAAGCAGGGAAAGTGGCAAGGAAGAAGCCGAAATGGTAAACTGGTATTCTTCAATGATAATAACGACCTGCTCGGTCAGGTAGTAAATATAGAAATCGAAAAGACCAGCCCCTGGTCGTTGCAGGGTGTCTTATCGACAGATAAGGGATGTTAAATTAAGGAGTAAAAAATGGTAAAGAAAATCACGGCGTCATTATTAGGTCTGACTACAATCGCCAGTTTTGGATTGCTCTCAAGCTGCGCTCCGGCAACCGGTGAGTCGAATAACAGTTCTATCTACATGATACTCTTCATGGTGGTACTGTTCGCTATCTTCTATTTCCTGATTATCAGGCCGCAGAGCAAGAGACAGAAAGAACATCAGAATCTCCTGTCCAATCTTCAGGTCGGAGACAGGGTTATTACCATCGGCGGTATTTACGGCAGAATCGAAAGCATCAGAGAAGACAGCTATATTATCAAGGTCGAATCCGGTGAGCTTCTCAGGATGGCAAAAAGCTCCATCGCCGGCAAACAACCCGATGAAGCAAAATAGCATATCCGTGCCATGCTCCATCCCCCGACTTTAATTATTTAACTTGGAGGTGGCTGTATTAATACCTATGATTACGTCATAATCGGCAGCGGTATTGCAGGTCTGTATTGCGCCCTGCTTGCGCAAAAGCATGGCAGCGTCCTGATGATAACCAAGGGCAGCATCGAAGACTGCAATACCCGCCACGCCCAGGGTGGAATTGCCGCCGCCATCGGCATCAACGATTCCCCCGAACTGCACTACCAGGACACCATTACCGCAGGTGACGGTTTGTGCAGCGAAGAAATCGTGCACATTTTAGCCGACGAAGGCCCCGACCGCATCGCCGACCTGGTAAATTTCGGTGTGCCTTTCGACACCGTAGACGGTGAAATTGCGCTGACTCTGGAGGCCGCCCACAGTATTCCCCGTATTCTGCATGCCGGAGGCGATGCCACCGGTGAACATATCGAGGTAACTCTCAGCAGAATTGTAAGAGCTATCGATATGCCAGTACTGGAACACCACCTGGCAACCGATATTATTATCGATAATAACTGTGTCAAGGGCGTCAGGGTTTTCGATTGCGAAAAAGAAAGCATGGAAGAATTCGGCTGCCGCTACCTGATACTGGCTACCGGCGGCGCCGGACAGCTTTTTAAATACACCACCAATCCTGAAGTGGCTACCGGAGACGGCATTGCGCTGGCAATAAAAGCGGGCGCAGAAGTTATCGATATGGAGTTCTTCCAGTTCCATCCCACCGCCCTGCATATGCCGGGCGTCGCCCCATTCCTGATTTCAGAAGCGGTACGCGGCGAAGGCGGCATACTGCGCAACATGGACGGCAAACGTTTTATGCCTGAATATACGCCTCTGGCGGAACTGGCGCCCCGGGATGTAGTTGCCCGCAGTATCTTGAGCGAAATGAAAAAAACTCAACAGGGAAATGTTTTTCTGGATGTCACACACCTGGCTCCGCACCGCATCAAGACGCGCTTCCCGCACATCTACCAATTCTGTGCCGACCACGGGCTGGATATCACCAGCAGCTTAATACCGGTAGCACCGGCTGCCCATTATATGATAGGCGGCATACGAACCAACAGCTGGGCGGAGACCTCGGTCTGCGGCCTATTTGCCGCCGGCGAGTGTGCCGGAACGGGAGCCCATGGAGCCAACCGGCTGGCATCCAACTCGATGTTGGAAGTGCTTATCTTCGGCAAACGTATTTTTCAACGTATCGAGCAGGGGACCAGTGAGAAAAACAAAAGGCAATACAACGATAATTTGCCCAACGGCAATATCTACCATAAGTTAAAAATGAGACCACCGGTAGATAATACCCCTCTTCTAAACCTGGATGCGCTGCAAAATCTGCTCTGGGATAATGTCGGCATTGTACGCGACCGCAAAGGATTAGCAGAGGCCGTTGATATACTTGGTTCGTGGCAGCATTGCCTGCCCGAACAAAAAAACCGGCAAACCCACGAGCTGGCAAATATGATAATAACCGGAAGATTGATGGCTGAAGCTGCCCTGCTGAGGGAAGAGAGCCGCGGCGCTCATTCCCGCTCCGATTTCCCGCATCGTTCCGAGCAGTGGCTGAGGCACATAATCACAACCATAGAAAACCGGGAGCAAGACAATGTATAGGCTGCCGCAGGAACAAATCGAGAGCATTATCAGGCTGGCACTGGCAGAGGATGAATTCGAAAACGATATCACCAGCAACTCCCTGATTTCACCTAATCTGGAAGGGACGGCTTTCATCGTGGCCAAGGAGGAAGGCATACTGGCCTGTTCAAGTATAATAGCCCCCATTTTTCACACCGTTGACCATTTTCTAAAAGTAAATCTGGTACAAACAGAAGGACGAAGAGTAAAAGCGAATGATATCATCGCAGAAGTAAACGGCAGGCTCAGAAGTATTCTGAGCGCCGAGAGAACTGTGCTGAATTTTTTAAGCCGTTTAAGCGGGATTGCCACACAGACCTCAAAGTATGTCGAAAAGGTTAAAGGCACAAAGGCGGTAATCAGGGATACCCGCAAGACGCTGCCGGGGATGAGAATGCTGGAAAAGTATGCCGTAACCATCGGCGGCGGCCAAAACCACCGCCTGCACCTGGCGGACGGCATCCTGATTAAAGATAATCACATCGCCTCATTACAAAAAGACGGCATCACGCTGACAGAGATTATAAAAAGAGCCAGACAAAACAGCAGTGACGATACCATCATCGAAATCGAAGTCGATAGCATGGAAGAAGCAACCGAGGCTCTTCAAACAGATGCCGATATCATCCTGCTGGATAATATGAGCATCGACGAAATGAGGACTGTAGTAGCCATGTCGGGCGGCAAAGTCAAGCTTGAAGCCTCCGGCGGTATTACACTCGCTACTATCCGGGAAGTGGCATTGACCGGCGTGGATTACATTGCCATCGGAGCACTGACACACTCGGCAAAGGCGCTCGATTTCAGCCTCGA
The DNA here is from genome assembly GCA_964547375.1 of uncultured Dehalococcoidales bacterium. Classification (GTDB taxonomy): domain Bacteria; phylum Chloroflexota; class Dehalococcoidia; order Dehalococcoidales; family UBA5627; genus UBA5627. Next base: position 3,316 of record CAZJMW010000094.1, read on the forward strand.
CATAGAACCTACTTCAGACTGAACAATGCAGAAACAAAATGAGACCCCTACCAATAAAGAATGCCGCGAGATTAAAAGCTGGTTAAGGTATGTCCTGATTGCTATCGGAACTATATCCGTCGCTCTCGGTTTTTTGGGGATATTACTCCCCGTCCTCCCCACCACCCCCTTCCTGCTACTCGCTGCCGCCTGTTATATCCGCAGTTCCCGGCGTTTCTACTGCTGGCTGATAAACAACCGCTTTTGCGGAAAATACATTCAAAACTACCGCGAAAAAAATGGAATCCCGCTAAAATTAAAGATATTCGTTATCAGCCTGCTTTGGATTACCATACTGGCTTCGGTAATTTTCGTAGTCGACCTTTTAGTCATCAGGATACTGCTTGTCCTGATTGCAGTCGGGGTTACCGTACATATTTCGAGAATAAAGACGCTGAAATAGTCCGTATTCTGTTTAGTAGTCCTGCACATCGGGAACCAGAAATAATATTTAACGACCCTCATCCGTCATTCCCGACATATCGGGACAAAAAACGGCTTCCCCCCATGGGAAGCTGTCGAGCATAGCAAGACTGATGAGGGATATTCATTTCTAAAAAGACGTGATTGTCATATCGTCTTCGTCAAGGTATAATCAGAAAAGATAATCAAAAACGAGGGAAAAAACGTGCAAATCAAGCGGGCTGAAGGAATCGGATTCTGCCTCGGTGTCAGGCGCGCCGTCGATATTGTCGAGCGTGTAGCTGCCGAACGCGGCGATGTAGAAACACTGGGAGCCATCGTCCACAACCAGCCGGTACTGCGCAAACTGGCAGAAAAAGGCGTTTCGGTGGTCAAAGATATCGCGGACGTAAAAGGGAAAGTGCTTGTCACCAGCTCCCATGGCGTCAGCCCCGAAGTTGCCGAAGAAATCAAAAGGCGCAAAATCGAACCCGTCGATACCACCTGCCCCTTCGTAAAGCGTGCCCAGATTACTGCCGAAAGATTCGCCAAGGACGGCTTTTATACCATTGTTTTCGGCGATGCTGCCCACCCGGAAGTAAAAGGAATACTGGGTAGAACCGGAGGACAGGGAACTGCGACAATGGATGTTGATTCTCTGATAAAAGAGGATGCCTTACCGCGCCGGTTGGGAATTCTTTCCCAAACCACCCAGATACCTGCCGGCTTTGCCGAATTTATTAAAAAGCTGCTGGTATCACCTCTCTTTAAAGACGCCGAACTGCGCATAGTGGATACCATCTGCCACGATATCCGTCAGAGACAGAAAAATTCGCTCGAACTGGCTAAGGAATGCGACCTGGTACTGGTTGTCGGCGGGCATACCAGCGCCAACAGCCGCCACCTGGTTGAACTGTGTGCTACCGTAACACCTACCTACCTTGTAGAGACGGCGGATGAAATCAATCCGGAGTGGCTGAACGGAAAAGAATGCATAGGCGTTACCTCCGGCGCCTCTACCGACCAGTGCACTATCGATGAAGTGGCAGCAAGACTGGAAGAACTG